>JAPJRC010000007.1 GCA_030824805.1 Micavibrio sp. | reverse complement strand
CACCGATGATCGCCATATAGAACAGGAAAGGTGCAAGACCTGTCAGGCCCGTCCAGAGCGCAAAAGCGCTGCAAAGTTTTGAATCGCCGGCGCCGATCACACGCGCGCTGAACAGCACGAAGGTAATGATAAATATAAGCACGGCTGCGATTACGTGGCTTTTCCAAGAGGCAAAAAATTCCACGCCATTGCCTGTGAAGGCATCCGCCAGATAGGCCGGAATAAAAGCGAGCACAATCAGGCCCGCATACAGGTTGGGAATGGTCATGGAACGGAAATCGGAAATGGCCGAGGCTATGCCAAAGCCAAGGGCAACCATCAAACAGAAAACGATCAGAAATAATATCATGGAATGTTTCGTCCTGATGCGGGATCGATGCGGGATGGGTTTCAAGAAAGGCCCGCCAGCGCGGTTTTGTCTGGCGGGCCTTGGTTGGTTTGGCTGTGATCAGCCGCGAAAATCTTAGGCTTCGCCGTCCAATGCGCCGGCAAGTTCAAGGAACAGGTCTTCCAGATCCTGACCGAATGCAAATACACCGGCAATGATAGCAAGGCCTACGCCAGCTGCGATCAGAGCATATTCGATAGCCGTCGCGCCTTTTTCATCCGCGAGGTAAGCATTTTTCAGAGCGAGCAATTTAACAAGCATAACAAAAGTCTCCTTCGTTTGGTTTCCAACAAGTTTCGCTTTTTGGTTTTTTTATTATGGCCTCGGCAGGAACGCCGCAGCACAACCGTTATCCTTAGAATATAACATAACTTTTTAAAGACTGGTTAACAAAAGCGTCTTTTACTGCAAAAACTATCAGAATAGTCATAAAAAAATGCATTTTTATAATGAAAAAATTTATATCAATTTTTATACAAATGCTTTTATTTGCCCATTACTTATAGAATACGAGAAATAAACAATTATATACTTCGACAGGCAAAGTCTATTCTTAGTATATCGCGCGCCGGTTCCGTTCCGGCGTACTATATTTTACGATGAAATAACGGGGATTACTTTGCAGTAACCCCCGTTCGTTTGGTTTATACCAAGGCTTTTCTATTTGGACAGGTGCATGTTCGAAAGTTCACGTGCGATTTTCTGATACACTTGCTGCAATTCTGCTCCTGTAGGCGCGTTATATGCCATGGCAGGCGTTGTTGCACATTCGGCAAAAAGATTCTTGGTTGCCTGGCTCACCCCACTCTCGAATGTAATGGTGTATACAATTATCTTCTCTTCCCGCAGATCATCGCAGACATTCAAGAGCCTGTTGTTCAGAACTGTGGCAGTAATGCCGGAACCGGAAGACAGACCATAGGCGGAATAATAGGAATGCGGCTCGTTCACACCGTCCGTCATCAGGATGATGGCCTTTTGCCAATCCTCGTTGCTTGAGCTCACACCCTCCTGGAAGGGTGACATTTGAGAAATCAAACGCCATCCCCAGACGAGACCAATATTGATATAGGTGTTCCCCTCAGCCACAAGGCTGTTGATACTGGCCTTGAGCTCCGTCTTGTTGTTGGTCATGGGCGTAACAACAGATTTCGTACAGCCTATGTTCGCATCGGCGTTGGCATTGGTCGTATCGCACTTCACCTGTCCCGCATCGTTGCGGCAATAACGATAAGGCTTCCATGGGCCGGAATGATCCTGCTGGTCTTTGGGAGCCGCAGCTTCCACAACACAGCCTTTCCAGTTCTTTTTTCCGTTCGTGGTGTTGTCTGTCGTCGCGACCCAGCTCACGCCCGACGGCAATGTGACAAAAGTCGATCCATAATTGGCGCCTGAGGGCGTCTTTCCAACCCCGTAACGACCGACATTAACCGAAGCGCTGAACGGAACAAGGCCGATTTTGAGAGTTGTCAGATCAAGATTGGGGCGGAACATGGTATCCAGAAAAAGATTTGCCGCCTCCTGCAGATTTTGCAGACGTGTCTTTCCGTTTTTCTTTGTGGCCATGGAGCCTGTTACGTCCATGACCAGAACGACTTCAAGCGCCTTAACTTCCTTCGTGACTTCGGATTCAACGCTGACTTCTATCTTTTCCTTACCGAACACACCCATGAATGCGGGGCGCAATTCCGCCCATGCTTTTACATTAAGCACATCATCGCTGTTCTCCACCTCTATGTTCGTGTGAAAACCGACTTTGCCGGGCGGATAGTTCGCGGCCAGAAAATCATTCACCTTGTCTTCTATTTCCTGCTCGTCATCCGTAGGCGTACCCGCCGCAGCAAGAGCCGCAGCGTCCAGCGCCTGAGCCAGACGTTCCCGCATCAGATATGCCTGCCCCATATCAACCGACATGCCGACAGCCGAGACCACGAGCGGAACTGTAAGGCCAAACCACACGGCTGCGGCGCCTTTTCCACTCCGGATAAAATCAATTGTGTTTTTTAACATCATCACCCACCCCACAATGCCAAGGTTCTATGGACAATCGTCACAAGCGACCGTGGCGCTTCTGCGTCCTTTTAAAAACGCGATTTCCTGCATGTTGATTTCAGGCAAAACAAAATTTGTAAAAAAAGGATCGTAACGATAGCGCGTGGTAACGATGACCATACCGTCACCATCCGCAACAAGGCCGTCCGCACTATCGATTGCATCATCATTCGGCGGCATATTATCGGTCACGCGCCAAAGCACGACAGGGCTGCCATCCTCATCAAATTGCAAGCTGATAATATCGTATCCGAACGAAGCCGTAGAGTATGGTTCGAAAACCAGTTCGCCGGCACGGATCATATCTTCCAGTCCCGTCATGGTTACTTCGCGGTTACGTGCAATCAAATCGCCAATAACCTGTGAAGCGCCTATCGTCTTCTGGTTCATGATAATACCCTGTCCGATATCGTAACAACCGATCAGAAGAATGGTTAGAATCGGGAACAGAATAACGGTCTCGATAAGCGCGTTCGCCTTTTCCTCCGCAACGTAGCGGATGATCTGCAATCTTTCGGCAATATCGTACAACATATATGTCATGACATTCCTATTGATACGGCTCTGTCTGCAGGACCATGGTTGAAAGCATTGTTCGTTTTCCGCCCGTACGGTTGGAGAAAAAGGATTCCATCATCGGTGTCTTTATCGGATAGTTATAGACCACACGGATAAGCACCACGCTGTTTTCAGCCCCTGGATCAAACCCTGTATCCTGCAGATTTCCATCTTCGTCGAACTGGGGAGGTGCGTCATCCGCCGCATCAAAGCTTGGAACTTCCTGCACCTGAAACTGTATCTGGTTGCAGGGAATCAGGATTTCGGAGAAGTCACATACCGCATCCCGGAACATCTGTTCCTGTCCTGCGCCCCCGGCTTGCTGTATCTGGCCTGTGCGTATTAAACGCGCAGCGGCAAAAGTGGATTCATGCAAAAGGCTTTGCGTTGTAAACATTAACGCCAGCTCTATCGTGCCGATAGTCATGAGAACAAAGGGAATGCCGATCATGCTGAATTCCACAGCCGTGACCCCCTTTTGATCGCCCCACCATTTCTTCAAAAATCTTCGCATCGGATTTTTAAGACGTATTTAAGTATAATTTTAAAGAACCCCAGAATACACGAAAAGCATGCCGACCTTTAAGGGCCGTACATGCTTTCACCCCTTAAGTATAGGCCGCGCGTCTTAAGGAATGTTTAAAGAGTTTACTCATCTATGGGCTTTGCGGTGGCCAAGCCATCCAGCGGAAAACCGTATTCATCCAGAGGAATGGTGCCGTTGACTTCCGGCCCCCAGCGATCGACAAGGTCTTTCTGTTGCTTGTGTATTTCCTTTATGCGCGCTTTCGCACGCTGGACCATGATGGATGACACGATGCCTGTCAGAGCCCAATCGATAAGATAACCCATGCCGGCGGCCATATACATGACGACAATCGTGCGCGGCTCCATGATATAGCTGACAGCGGTTGAAATATCGTTTCCTTTTTTGAAAACCTCAACGAGGAACGGTGTGCAGCCTGCAAAATTAATCGCGCCGACTGTCATGGCACGCATACGCCCCTTGGTGCGGTCGACGATAAATGCCACGATCGAAGGTATCATGCCGACCAGAAGGATAATGCCGAGTGCAGAGAACATTACCCCGAGCAGCAAAGCCATGATAAAGAATATTTGCCCGGTCCAACCTGATTTTTTCTTTTTCTTCGCCATCAGAAAGGTCTCCCTCCTCCGCCGGTGAAAGCACTGAACCCTGCAATAATACAGGCAAGCAGGGCTATACCAGACGCAATCATGGCCGCAATCTGGCGCCCAGTGTCTTTGCCAAAATTTGCCTCGTCACCCAAGGCGCGGTCGGTTTCGACAGATTCCGTCTCAAGGTCGTGGTATTTTCGCATGGCTTTGCGGAAATTGGTGTTGTCTTCCTGATACACGGACGGATTGTCAAACAACAACACAATTTTTGAAAGATCGCCGGCATCCTGCAAACGCTCTGCTTTCTTGCGGATCTCAACGCGCAATTCGCGGTCATGGAAGCGTTCATACACAGGCTCCAGATTCTCGAGCATCCATTTGCAAATGCCGGGAAAACGTTCCATCTGGGAGCGCTTCTGGATTGTCGCTAGAATTTTCAATTCTGACAACGTGCGACGATATGCTTCCGGTGCATTAAGATCATGCAGATATGGGTCAATGTTTTTGCGGTCTTTCACAAGAAGGAAGGCCACGCTGTGTCGGTCAAAGAACATCGCGGGGCGGCCGGGCTGTGAGGACATTTTCTCAAACGCGCGGAGCATTTCTTCCGGTGTCCGCACATAAAATTTCTGCAACTTTTCAGACAGGCACGGAGCCTCAGGGTTAAGCGCATAAATACAACGCTCGAGCCCGGTCCCAAGCCCCTTCTGGCGCAGATAGGCACGGGCTCCGTCGAACTTGCTGATCAACGCGCTGACATCCGGCACTGTGCTGCTTTGAAAATCAACCCATTGCGTGATGAAATAATTCATGAAGAAATCGATATAGGTCTGCAGATCGCGCTTCATGATAAAGGATTCGTATAGCGACGTTCCGATACCGTCAGGGAGTACGTTTATATTCTTGTATCGGATCGGCCCTTCCGGATGGAGCGCCATGGCAACACGCGTTATCAGACGCTCGCTGTAACCGCCGCCTTTGCCGCCCTCTTCCGCGCTTGTCAGCGCTTTCTCGTAACGCGCGGTTGTCAGCTTGTTTTCAAGCGCGCGCGACAGCCATTGCTCCATTTCGCCCGACTCAATAAGATGGCGCGCCTCGTTTATATTTTTATTGAGATCACGGGCCAGAAGTTCGGGGCGGATGTATTTCTCACCGTTGAAAACTATGGGACGACTGGATTTCCCGCGGCGTGTCGATTGCTTTGGGCTCAGCCGCCGTCCATCAAGCCACTGCATCGCTTCGTCCAGCGACCAACGCTGGTCTTCATCATCCTGCAACAAGCCGCGCAACAGTTCCAGAATGGAGCCGGAAAAGCGGTCGCGGCTCAAAAGCGCAAAATAGCTACCGTCCTCCATCTTGCGCTCTATGATTTCTTCGTCCGACAGGCCTTCCAGCGGATCAAAATGCCGCATCATCACGGAAATGGACACGCCCAGCGCATACAGATCGTCTTTGTGTGTGCCGGTGCCTTTGCCTGTGGGGCCAATTAAACCACGGTCAATCGTTTCATAAAGAACGGGTTGGTTGAAACCCGACGGAAGGCTGAGGCATTCGCCAAGAATTGCTTTTTCCAAAACCTTGGTACCGCCGTCGAAAATATTGGCGGGTCTGATATTTCCATGAACGATGTCTTTGTCACGCATGTCGGCTAGCGCGGTCAGAAGCGGACGTATGACAGAGTTCAGCACGACATCTGGCTTCATGCCGAGGCCGCCGCGCGCATCTTCTTTCATGATCGGATCGCCGAGCTTGTTGTCGAAGATGTAGCAGTATTTTTCACGGTTGGCCTGTGGCCACATGACAGGGCCCGATGCAACAAGCTGAACCAGCGAAGGATTCATCACAGCCGCGTAGTTGGAAGTCTTAAGCGTGCGCGGCGAGAGATGTTCTTCACAAACCATTGCGAACAAATGGGTGGGTGCGCGGTCCGTTCCTCGCGCAGCGTATGCTTTTACAGGGCCCTTGTCGTATTGCGGAAGGCGTTGACCGCCGAAGATAGTGATGTTTTCGTTGAAGACAATGTCGCCGGAAAGCGCTGGCTTGCCGGTCGTGTTCGTGGACACCGCCCCGGAATCCCCGGCGGCAAGTCCCGCTTTTTTATCCGGCTCGTTCTGAACCGTGACATCTGACATTGCTTCTGACCTGAACGTTGTAAAATATTAGAATGCCCGAATAGGCTTAACCGATTGTAAACCTGTTCGGGCAAAAGTCCAAGAAAGTGTCAGAATACCTGTTATCCGAGGAAAGGATCGTGCATCAGGATCGTGTCGTCACGGTCCGGGCTGGTGGATAGCAGCGTAACCGGCGCCTCGATCAGCTCTTCCACCAGTTTTACGTATTTAATGGCCGCCGCGTTAAGATCGGACCAGCTGCGGGCACCATATGTGCTATCTTTCCAGCCTTCGATTGTTTGGTAGATCGGCTTTACGTTCGCCTGATGGATCTGCGATGCCGGATAGTAATCTATCTTCTGGCCGTCCAGCTCATATCCCACACAGATTTTCAGTTCGTCCAGACCATCGAGCACATCAAGCTTTGTGAGCGCAATACCATCGATACCGCCGGTTTTAATGGCCTGGCGCACCAGAACGGCGTCGAACCAGCCGCAGCGGCGCTTGCGCCCTGTGACCGTGCCGAATTCATGCCCCTTCTCACCAATACGGTCGCCGATAGCATCGAACAGTTCCGTCGGAAACGGACCTTGCCCCACACGCGTGGTGTAAGCCTTGGTAATACCGAGCACATAACCAACCGATTTCGGGCCGACGCCGGAGCCAACGGCCGCCTGCGCGGCTACGATGTTGGAAGACGTTACATACGGGTAAGTGCCGTGATCGACATCGAGCATATGGCCCTGCGCGCCTTCGAAGAGAACTTTCTCGCCCTTGATCTTCGCTTCGTCGAGGCGTTTCCAGACCACACCTTTGTATGCCAGAACCTTGTCGGCAATCTTCATCAGGTTGTCGTAGATCTCGGTGCCGTCGATTTCATTCCAGCCGAAACCGCGCATCAACGCATTGTTGTAGGAAACCAGTGTTTCCAGCTTTTCCTTCACGACATTGGAATGTTCGAGGTCGCAAACGCGAAGACCGCGGCGCGCAACCTTGTCCTGATAGGATGGGCCGATACCGCGGCCTGTCGTGCCGATTTTCTTTTCGCCGCGCGCTTCTTCAATGGCGCGGTCAATATGGCCGTGCACAGGCATGATCAGCGACGCGTTTTCGGCAATCATCAGGTTCTGCGGAGAAATCTCTACGCCCTGCGCCTGCACTTTTTCGATTTCAGCGAGGAAGGCCCACGGATCGATGACGACACCGTTCCCCAAGATGGAAAGCTTGCCTTTGCGCACGATACCGGAAGGAAGAAGGGAGAGTTTGTAGGTTACACCGTCGATGACGAGTGTGTGGCCCGCATTGTGTCCGCCCTGGAACCGGACGACGACATCGGCGCAGCTGGAAAGCCAATCAACGATCTTGCCTTTGCCTTCGTCACCCCACTGGGAGCCGACCACTGCGACGTTTGCCATAATAAACCCTCTTAAACCTGTTGTTTTTCCTTTGAGTGTTTAAGGGAAGAACGGGGTTTTGCCAACCTGTTTTATAAGACAAGTGTGCTTTGCTAGCCCCGGCGTGAAACCTTCACGCCCTGATCCTGCAAATACTTGATATCGGCCCAGGAGGCATTTGCATCGACGCTTTGCCCGTCGGCAACGGCCAAAGGCGGCAAAGCTTTCATGATGGTGTCCATATAAAGCGTAAAGCCGGTGGCTGTTTCAACGGCGCGAAGCCCACGCCCGTCCACATCGTAACGGCCGCCGCGGCCCAGTTCGCCGCTGGCGCCCAGAGCAAAGAGTGTAAAGCTGATCCCGCTTTGATATTCAAAACCGCGGCGTTCCAGCGCGTCTATGGTGATCTGCACATCGAACAGGCCATACACATCGAGCGCTTCGCGCAGTTCTTTTGCAACGCTCAGCAAACGCTCGACATCTGCCTTGGCTTTTTGCGGAAGATCGATAGCGGCCAGCGCTTTTGCTTCCTGTGTGGCGGCACCTTCATGATCCATCAATTGCACGACAAAAGCCGAAGCCTTCGTCCCCACCGCAGCAACAGCATCGCGGTCACGCTTCTCGATCAGATCATTCAGGGTCGCACGCTCTGCCGCATCAACCGACAGACCGTCATACAAATTCGTCACCAGTGTCGGAACGGTGAGATCGACCGAGAGGTTTTTCATGCCCGCATCCGAAAGCGCCTTAAGTGCAACCAAAGGCACTTCGACATCGGTAATGAGTGAGTCAACGCCAATCAATTCGCAACCGACTTGGCAGAACTGGCGCTCTGGCCTGAGTTGCGTGCCGTTCACACGAAGGACGTCGGCAGCGTAAGAAAGACGGAGCGGACGCTGCTCATCCCCCAGTCGCGATGTTGCTATACGCGCAATCTGTGCGGTCACATCTGCACGGACACCCATCATGCGCCCCGACACGGGGTCCATCATGCGGAAGGTTTGCGGCGCAAGGCTTTGCCCCGGTCCCGCGCCAAGAAGAGATTCTTCGAACTCGACCAGAGGCGGTTTGACGCGGGCATAGCCGAAAGCGGAAAAGCTGCGCATGAATGAATCAATCGTATGCGCTTCGGCTTCTGCTTGGGGCGGAAGAAGATCAAGAAGCCCGTTGGGCAACAACGAAGGGTGATTTTGTTTCATAGGTTGAAGTTTATATCGGTTTTACGAGGCGGTGTCCAACCCGTCTCCGCCAGTTTCAGGGCTGGCAGCGGTCGTGGCAGCACAGGCTCCACGGTGTGCAGCGACTGTCGTATCAATGTCTGGCAATTCGTAAAGGCGCCTTCCGCTTCCGCATAGCGGTAATATGGCTTTTTCTGTTCGTTAAGTGTAGGAAAGCTCCCAACGATTTCCATCCACATCGCGCGCGCTTTTTGTTGCGGCCCTTTGAACAGCAAATGCTCTTCCACCCTGCTGTCATACTGGCGCGGGCCGCGCGTGTTCATGATAAATCCTTGCGGGTAATAATCCCTCGCGGCACCGGCCATACAGCTGTTCATAAATTCGCTGCGCAGCTTGCCGGATACCTTGTCAAACATCTGCGCGAGGCGCGTTTCCAAAACAGAACCGCGTTTCCAGCTTCCATGCACTTCGCTGATGACCAGATCGCTAGGGGATTTCAGCACAACAAAAGGGTGCGAGAATGGTTTGCCGAACATTTTCATGTCTTGCGCACGGCTGATTTGGACAGGACGTTCGACCAGCGCAATGGTCCAATCGATCGGTTTTTGCTTGGAAACGGATGCGTATACTCTTGTCATCGTTTCACCGATGACGAAGCGGTTGTGCAGAAAAGGTTAAGGCCCTCACCAATCATGACCAAAGTCATAAATTGAAGACAAACAACTGTCAAGAAATATGGAAATATCTAACCGTTATCCGTGCCGGTTTTGGAGAAACGCTCGAAAAAACGGGTTTTGGGCAGATCCCCGTTCTTGGCCAGACGGCGCATTTCACGCGCGGCGAGCAAGGTTTTAAGGGCTGCATGCTGGCTGTACTGGGTTGCGATATTGATGGCTGTGCGCCCCTGATTGTCACGCGCGTCCAGATCAACGCCTTCCAGAACCAGCAGGCGGATACGCTGGCAGTTGCCATGTTTGGCCGCTGCCCAGAGGGCGGCTTCTTTCGTGCCGGGGCCGATTTTCTGCCGAAGCGCTTTTTTCACCTCGTCCGCGCTAGGACGTAGAATGATCTTGCCGGTCTGGGGAGGGATATCGGTCATGGTGCTATGGATCTCCATGGTTTCAGGTGAGGATTCGGCGCGCGACATAGCGGCTTCCAACTCGTCGATGGATTCAACAGCGTTGGCAACCTGTACAGATTGCGTTTCCTTTACGGCTGCCTTCGTTCCGGCGCGGCGATAAAACCGCACACCGAAACTCGAACCCTTTACACCCTTCATCCCGCGGCCTTTTCTATGACGGCGCACAAATCGCCGACGATCTTCTGAATTTTCTGTTCATCGTCCCCTTCCGCCATGACACGGATCAGGGGCTCTGTTCCCGATTTTCTAATCAGGAGGCGGCCGTCATTGGACAATGTTTTTTCCGCCGATGCAATAGCGGCTTTCACGTCCTCGTTGTCGAGAGGCTTCTGGCCTACACTATAGCGCACGTTCTTCAAAATCTGCGGCAGGGGTTTGAACAGGTTGCAAACCTCGCTTGTCTTTTTACCGGCCTTTTGTATGACCGATAGAACCTGCATCGCGGCCAGCAAGCCATCGCCCGTCGTACCGAAATCGGAAAGCACCACGTGACCGGACTGTTCACCGCCCAGGTTGAACCCGCCGCCCCGCATTCTTTCCACCACGTAACGATCACCCACGGCCGTGCGCTCAAGCGTAATATCCTTGGATTTCAGAAAACGTTCCAGACCCAGATTGGACATCACCGTTGCCACCAGCGTGTTCTTCGCAAGGATGCCACGATCCTTCATAGAGACCGCGAGCAGCGCCATAATCTGGTCGCCGTCTATCTTCTGTCCCTTTTCATCGACGATGATCAGGCGGTCGGCATCGCCATCGAGCGCGAGACCGAGATCGGCTTTTTCCTCGACGACTTTTTTCTGCAGATTGGCAATATCCGTTGCGCCATACCCATCATTGATGTTGCGGCCATTCGGACGGTCGCCGATGCTGACCACGTCAGCTTCAAGTTCCCACAGCAATTGCGGAGCAATCTTGTAAGCCGCACCGTTTGCGCCATCGACGACGATACGAAGCCCCTTCAGGCTGCCACCCTTGGGCATGCCGCCTTTCAGATATTCGATATAACGACCGCCCGCATCGTCGATACGGTATGCCTTGCCGATAAGATCTGGCGACGGCAGCAATTCGTTCTGGTCCATTTCCAGCGCTGCTTCGATTTCCATTTCGATCGCATCGAAAAGTTTATAGCCATCGGCGCCAAACAGTTTTATGCCGTTGTCCTGATATGGGTTGTGCGATGCTGAAATCATCACACCGATATCGGCACGCAAAGAACGCGTCAGCATGGCGATAGCAGGCGTAGGCACAGGACCTGTGAAAATAACTTCCATGCCCATCGCAACAAAACCGGACGCCATGGCCTGTTCCAGCATATAACCCGACAGACGTGTGTCTTTACCGATCACCGCGCGGTTCATAACTTCGCCCTGCTGGTGCGCCCGAAGCACGTAGGCTGTCGCCATTGCTACACGCAAAGCCATATCCGCCGTCATAGGCGGCGCGTTGGCCGTGCCGCGAATACCATCCGTACCGAAATATTTTCTACCGTTTACGCTCATAGCACTGTTTTTAAACCAAAAAAGCGGGAAAAGCACGGGCTTTCCCGCCCCTATCCCAACATAACTGTTAATAATTAGGCTGTTTCAGGGTGCCGGACGAATCGCTCTTTTGCAAAACAACATTCATAACAGAATGTTTCATACACTCTTACGCCACACCGCTTATGCCGGAAATCCTTGACTTACGCCAACCAATCGCGTATGAATACAGCATAAGAAAATAAAGAATTGCAGGGAAACACCGCGTGAAAGCACATACGGCGCAGCCGTATCAGTTTCCCAAATAAAATCATCGGACTTGCGAGACCTGCACCATTTTCGTGTGCCTTGTGTTTCGCTTTTAAAAAGGGAAACACACAATGACGATAATCTTGAAAACGCGCCTTGCCGCGCAGAGACCTTCCCGCCTTCGTATATGGTGCACACTTTCACGCACCGGCATAATCTGGACGGCCTAGGCTGAAATACGTCAGCGTTTTTCAGCGCTGAACAAATCAAACGACGCGCCGCGGCATACAGGGCCGCACCCCGGACCGTTCGGCATGGACGTCTGGTATTGCGGCACAACGGTGCGTGTCAGGATTGTTCTGTAATTGCGCGTCAGCCGCACAATAATTTTTTGCGGGTCGTCGTTGATCATGACACCGCCTATGCCGTGGTTGTTATCCGGCAATGCGCAACCGCTTTCGATCACCGTGACATCAGGATCATCGCATTTGAAGGTCGGCCCCTGGTCGCAAGGATGCAATGGCAATTCGCCGCGGCAGACAACGGTTTTCAAATCGAGCGCGACATGCACTTCGTATTGCCCGTTCTTCCAGTCGTAATTGGGATCAACACTGAAATTCACGCCGTTCATGCACCCTATCTGCGTGCAGGCACGTTCCTGCGCGAAAGCGGGAAAAGAAAAAGCCAGCAATAATATGAGGATTGCTGGCCTTTTCATGTTAGACGCCCTGTGGTTCCGCGCCTTGGGCATTGCCGCCGCCGGAAGACGGAACGGAACTGCGCGGGCCGGTGTTCGTGGGCTCGTCGGAAGAATCCCGCAGAATAGGTTCGCCGCGCAAAAGGCCTTTGATCTCGTCGCCGCTCAGCATTTCGTATTCCAGCAGAGCTTTCGCAACGGCATGCAACTGGTCCATATGCGTTGTCAGGATTTCCGTTGCGCGGGCATAAGCGTTCTGCACGATCATTTTGATTTCGGAATCGATGATTGCCGCAGTGTCATCGGACAGGTTTTTCGTCTGCGCCACGGAATGGCCGAGGAACACTTCTTCCTGATTGGCGGAATACAGAATCGGGCCAAGCTTGTCGGACATGCCCCATTCGGTGACCATACGGCGCGCCATGTCGGTCGCCATGCGGATATCCGAGCTTGCGCCCGTCGTCACCTTTTCATGGCCGAAGATGATCTCTTCCGCGATACGTCCGCCCATCGCCACCGCGAGGTCGGCTTTGAGTTTGGCTTTGGATATGGAGATACGGTCCCCTTCCGGCAGACGCATAACCATACCCAGCGCACGGCCGCGCGGGATGATCGTCGCCTTGTGGATCGGGTCGGACTCCTCCTCGTGCAAAGCGACCACGGCATGGCCTGCTTCGTGATAGGCGGTGAGTTTTTTCTCGTTCTCGGTCATGACCATCGATTTGCGCTCTGCGCCCATCATGACCTTGTCCTTGGCGTCTTCGAATTCCTGCATGCTGACAACGCGCTTGCCGCGGCGCGCGGCGAGAAGCGCGGCCTCGTTCACGAGGTTGGCCAGATCGGCACCGGAGAAACCGGGCGTGCCGCGCGCCAGCGTGCTGGCAACGACGTTCTGCGCCAGTGGCACTTTTTTCATATGCACGCCCAGGATACGCTCGCGCCCTTTTACATCGGGGAGCGGCACAACCACCTGACGGTCGAAACGGCCCGGACGCAGCAGCGCGGGGTCGAGAACATCGGGACGGTTGGTGGCCGCGATCAGGATAACACCTTCGGTCGCTTCGAAACCGTCCATCTCCACCAGCAACTGGTTGAGCGTCTGTTCGCGTTCGTCGTTACCGCCGCCAAGACCGGCGCCGCGGTGACGGCCGACCGCGTCGATCTCGTCGATAAAGATGATACAAGGCGCGTTCTTTTTCGCCTGTTCGAACATGTCGCGCACACGGGATGCACCCACACCGACGAACATTTCAACGAAGTCGGAACCCGATATGGTGAAGAACGGCACGTTGGCTTCGCCTGCCACGGCGCGGGCGGTGAGTGTCTTACCCGTACCCGGAGGACCAACCAGCAAAGCACCTTTGGGAATCTTTCCGCCAAGGCGCTGGAATTTTTGCGGATCCTTCAGGAATTCAACGATTTCCTGGAGCTCGACTTTTGCTTCCTCGATACCGGCAACATCATCGAATGTCACACGGCCGTGTTTTTCCGTCAGGAGGCGCGCCTTTGATTTACCAAAGCCCATGGCACCGCCGCCGCCTTTGCCCTGCATCTGGCGCATGAAGAATATCCACACACCGATCAGGAGCAGCATCGGGAACCACGAGATAAGAATGCCCATTGCGCTGATTTTTTCGGGATCGACTGCTTCGGCCGTTATCTTCACACCCGTGCCGGACAGACGGTCCACCACGTTTTCATTTGCAGGTATACGGGTTTTAAAACCATCGCCGCCGGAGCTGAAATGACCGGTCAGCTCTTCACCCTTTATCGTGACATCCGAAATACGGCCGGCTTTTGCCTCGGCCATGAAATCGGAATAGGCCATTGTTTCGGCTCTACCGGATTTGCCGCCCTGGGGCTGTGCGCCTTGGAAAAGATTGAACAGAAAAACCATCATGAAACCGATGGCGAGCCAGAACATAAGATTGCGACCGAAATTGTTATTCACGTGCGCTAAACCCCTTAAAAACCTTCATATTGAATACCGCTTGCATCCTAGGACGAAATAGAACGGATGTCCAAAGAAACAAGGCGATTCCATTGCTATATTGCCCTGTAAAACAGGCCGAATTAAGGCTGGCCACCCTGTATTGCAGAAGGCGCGTCGGCAGGCTGTACAGGCAATTCAATGGCATTCCTGTTTTCCGGTGCGGCTGACGGCGGCTCAAAAGTATAATAGATCTGATATTTGTACCGATCGTGATAACCATAAAGCGTGACCACGGCACCCGGCGGCGTCCAAGTCGTCTTCATCTGGAGGTCGCGGCTGTAGAGCGCCCGTCCCCAATAAGCCGGATATTTCTCGTAGCGTTTGTTTTTCCAGAACAATTCCATTTTTACTGGCTCGCCGTACCATTCTGTGAGCCGCTTTTGCTCATCGTAAAACATATCGACAATACGGCTGGAATTCGGCAGGTGCAGCTCGACGATTTCGTGCCGCGCGCCGACAAGTTTGTTGTTTGAAAATGTGTATGTAATCAAGCGGCGGAAGTAATCCGGCTTATAGAGGTAGGACAGCGAATTCTCGTCCTCCTCGTAGAAAGCGGCTTTTTCGTATGCGCGGACCTGCTCTTTGCCTATGCCGAAAATAAACGTGCGGTATGTGGCGATGCCATCGAAAATGCCGCTGGGCAAGGCGGCTACGGGCTGCGCCTTGGGAGCTGCGGCTTCCTGCGCACGCGCATGAGGGACAAAAGCCAACATCGTAAGGACAAAGAGAAAAACAGGCTTCACGCAGCAACTTCCTTTCTAATCCATACTGTCCCATTTTTACGGTCAATTGCAAAGATGCATCCGCCCAGCGTCGCGCCGTTGAAGGCAGGATCTTTGACCAGCCTCTCTACAAGCGCTTCGACCTTTTCCATGCGCGGCGCGTAATCGGCATCCGGGCGCAGAACTGCCAGCGATTTCAGCAACACGCGCACAACCAATTCCTCATGTGCAGAACGCAGAATGTTCAAATCAAACAGAAAATCTTCCGCGCCACCATTTTTCAACGCGCGTTCGAGCAATTCATCCGATAAGGCATCAAGCGCGTCGCGGGCGCGCAGCAATCTCTTTGCCGTTACTGCCAACCGTTTGGATGACAACCCCTCTTCTTCCAGGATAGCACGGGCAGCCCTGAGGCGCGGGCGCAAGTAATCCGAATTTTCGTTCGTAGGATCACGCACATAAGGAACTTTGTTGTCATCGCATATCGAGACCAGTTGCTCCTTCGTTACATCGAGCAAAGGGCGCACCAAAACAAAGTCATCTTCTTTTTTTTGCATGCTGCGCATGCCCGACAACCCATCAAGTCCGCTTCCCTTTGCCAAACGAATAAGGAAAGTTTCCGCCTGATCGTCTTGATGGTGTGCGACAAAAAGATGTTTCGCCCCCACATGCTTCACAGCGTCATGCAGCAACGCATAACGTGCGGCACGTGCCTCTTCCAATACACGGCTTTGTGGTTTGTCGCCTTGCCAGTGCAGAACTTCATGCGAAACGTTGTTTGCGCGCGCCCATGTTCCCACCATCTCCGCCTCGGAAGCGCTTTCGGGACGAAGGCCGTGATCGACCGTAAAGGCGTAAAGTTTTCGCCCGTGTTTCATCGACCAGCGTGAAAGAAGGTACAAAAGCGCCATGGAATCCGGCCCGCCGGACACTGCACATGCCAAGACATCGTCGGGCAGTGCCAGAACGTCGATAGTTTCTTCAAAGTCTGTCAGGGAATACGCCATATTTTTCTATAGCGCGTATGGCGGCTTACTTACAGCCCAGAGTGGCCATTTCGCTTTCGCCGCGTTTAAGCACGGGGTCCGGGCCTTTCGGATATTCCTTTTTCAACTGGCCAAGCGCGATACAGGCATTGTCTTTTTCGCCTTTACCCGCGAGCGACAGGCCAAGCTTCAAAAGATTGTCCGCGCCTTTGGGGCCATTCGGATATTTCTGGTAAGCCTCGGCAAAAGTACGTGAAGCCTTATCGTAATCTTTGCGCACATAATAGGTTTCGCCCAGCCAGTACAAAGCGTTCGGCGCCAGAGCATGCGTCGGATATTGTTTCATAAAGGAAGAAAAACTGGCTTCGGCAGCTTCGTAGTTTTGCGCTTTGATCTGGCCAAAACCTTGTTCATAGAGGCCCGCGGCATCGGTTGCGCCAGTTTCGGCACCCGTCACATCCGCTGCCGGTGCCGCAGCCGCCGGATCAGGTTGCAGAACGGCCGGTGTTCCATCGGCAGACATAGGCGGAATTACATTCGTGTCGTTCGGGCCAAGCGGCGCAGGCGCGTCAAAGCCGGGCGCTCCGGCCGTTGGTGTCTGTGCAGGCGCTGCGGCTGACGGCGGTGGAGCGGCATTCAGGCGCGCTTCCATCATATCGACTTTTTGTTGCAGCTGCTGGTTGGCATAGTTCGCCTCTTCCACCTTGCCGGTCAGATCGCGCAGATCTTTTTCAATCTGGTTGATGCGGTTCTGAAGAAGCGTTTCCGCTTCGTTGTTTCCAGCGGCGGCAGCGGGCGGTTTTTCGCCCTTGTAAACGGCGCGGTTCAGAGTCTGAACCTCGTTCTCTATACGCTTCAGGCGATTGAGAACGTCATTGGATTGTGCGGCGGCCGGTGCGATATGCGCAAGGCCGATAAAACCACACAGGCACAAAGGAAGAATCCTTTGTGCCCATGCTTTTTTAGTTTGAACGGAAGCGGTCATCAATCAGACGACTTTCAACTTACTGTACGGTCGTAACGCCGCGGCGGTTCTGGGCCCAGGAGGACGCATCGGAACCAACAACAGCAGGACGTTCCTTGCCGTAGCTGATCGTGTTGATGCGGGAGGCCGGGACGCCTTGACCGACGAGGTAGTTTTTAACAGCCGTTGCGCGACGGTCACCCAGTGCGATGTTGTATTCGCGCGTACCACGTTCGTCGGAGTGACCTTCGATCGTGATTTGCAGGTTCGGGTAACGGTTGAGCCATTCAACCTGACGTGTCAGCGTGTCAGCGGCCTCAGGCGCGATGTCAGAGCTGTCGTAGGCGAAGAAAACGCGATCACCAACGTTGGTGGCGAGGTCTTGTTGCGAGCCGGGAACGACAGAGCCGTCCACGGAGCCATTACCATATACGCCGGTACCATCGAGGGGACCACCATCAGTGCGTTCGCCGACAGTGACCGCGCCATCGGTAGCTGCATCATCCGTGGACGAGCAGGCAGCTACAGAAACGGTCAGGAGAGCGATTGCGAGCAAGCGGATGAGCATGAAAAACTCCTTAAGATTTCTAAAATGTTCAGTTGAAAAAGAATACGTCTGAAAAACGATTCGGTTCCGTTCGTGACTCTTGTATCCCGCGCCGCTGGCACTGACAAGTGGGCACACAACAATGCCTTATTCTATTCACATTTTATCCATATTGCGGGACAGAGCGGCACGCGGCCAGTCTTATGAAATTAGATTTGTTCTAAAAAGCCGGTTCCCGTATGGCCGGTTTCAAGCGATTGTCCGCATGGCTCGCTTGCGGGTGCAACTGTGCCAACATCTGCGATTCGATTTTGCGCTCTCTGAATATGCGGTAATGGTTTACAGTGGCGGCAAAACGTTCAAGGCCATACCGGTCCCCGTACATTTCAATCAAGTCACCGTAAAGATAAGGAAGCGCGGCGCCCCAGAAACGGGTTTGCCCCTCTGCAGTCAGCGCATTCTGCGCCATGTTGAGCTGTGTGGCGGCACCTCTTGTGCTCCGGTCCACTCTTTCGGGCTGGTATTTGAATTTCTCGTTGATCTCGTTATATCCAGGCAACGCCTCAAGCTTTTCCTGTATATCCTTTGGGGGCTTTACACCCATATTCTTGAGGGAAATCATCACCTCTTCTTTTGTCGTAGGCATCACTTTCCAGTGCTGGTAGCCCTCTGACAAGAGCTGGTGCATACGTGCCTGAATTTCTATGCCGCGCGTTAAATACCCTAGATTGCCGGAAAGCCCCTTGTAGGCATTCTCATCAAGATTGACACCCGGCTTTAAATATTCCGGTTTGAATATAACCTTGGCGAACATTTCGCTGCGCGGCGCCGTGTTTCTTCCCCATATGTTCTGCGCATCCTCAAGCAGGAACATCTCCTTGGCGCGGTAATAGTGATCGCCTTGCAGAATATGTGTTGCTTCATGTCCAAGCGTGCTCACGACATTGCTCTTTCCCAAGACAAGCGGCTTGAAAATACGTGTCAAGGAATGCAGCCCTATCTCTCGGTCGCCCGCTATGCGCGCACGCCCCGCCACCTGATTTAACTCGTACCATATTTTCTTGAAGGATTTGATCGGGTGCCGGATGCTCAGATTTGCCATGCTGAACAAATGCACAAAATTTACGCGCTGATCGTTCTTGCCGATAATATCCAACCCCTTTGGCGGCCATTCTCCGTAGGATGCCTCGAGCAGTTGATCGACGGTTGCGTGGCCCCGCGACAACAACTGGTTTGCCATGCGTTCGCGTTTGTCGTTTTTGTCAGGAAGATCTGCGCTGTCTTTACGGGCCTGATACCCCATATATCCGCTTAGACCGAAAAAACCGGCTAAACCTCCAAAAAACATTGTTTTGGCGATCAGCAACTGAACATCGGGCGTAAGAAATTCAGCGAATGCCGAAGTTTCGGATTTCTTGTCCGGTTCTGGCGGTCGCACCCGGTCAGCCATTCGGACCATCCGGTTTCAATGTCCCTTCATGGCCCGCGCGCGGACCATGCTCAATAGCGCCCACCTTCAACAAGACATTAAGCATGCCTTGGGCCGCATCCTTGGAATCTTTTTCGGGAACATCCAACCCGTATTTGGCACCCCAGATTTTTTGCTGGTATTTCCACCATGCGGAAAAATCCATGTCGGTGCCATCACGGGAATCTTCGTGAATCTGGGCGATAACCTCTTCGGGCGTATCGCCTTTATATTCGGCAAAGAAAGTATGATATACGAGCGCGTTTTTTTTGCCTTCCGAAGAGGCATCACGGGCGCTTTGACCGTATTTGGCGGCGATATCTTTCATACCCTTATCCTTGTGCCCATTATACAAAACGCGGCAGTTGATCACAAAATGCCGCAATGGTGCCAGTCAACCATATGAAAGAAATCTGTTTTTTTCGTTAAAAACAGGCACAGAGGCGAATACAGGCCGCGCCAAAAAATATCTAATTGTCTGATTTTACTGAATTGTTTCTCTAATTTGGCGAAGGATGGCCTCCGCATCGCGACGATCACGCGCGTCAGGCGTCAGGGTCACATATTCTTCGAGCAGATCTATGGCTGTTATGCGCTGCCCTGTTTTGGCGTATAAAATACCTGCATCGAACAAAAGCCGGTATTCGCCCGGGTCGATCAACCGCATCATTTCAACCGAATGTAGTGCGCCGTCATAGTCCTCCGCCTCAATCAACCGCAGTTTCACATTATTCTGGAGACGGATAAGCGTTTCGCGGTTGGTGCAAGGCTTGTAATAATCGGCCGACAATTCCGCGTTCGTACCGCGTACTTTTTTGATCAGTTGCCGTAGCTGCGGCGCTTCCAGAACCTCGCAATGCGCGAAAGGATCGAAGATCAAACGTTCGCCGCCATGTTCGATCCTGCATAAAAAATGGCCGGGGAAATTCAGCCCGTCGACAGCCCAGCCGTTCAAACGGCCCACATGGATATAGAGAATGGAAAGAGCGATAGGCATACCTTTGCGCCGATCGATCACGCGGATCATATCGACATTCTGCAGGTCATTATATGTATCTTCATCGCCTTCATACCCTTCGCGGTCCGAAAGAATATGTTTGAGCGCAGCAAGCCGCGTGCCCGCGTCATCTTTTGCCCCCGCATTCAGAAGCTCAATGTAACGCTGCCCAACATCCTGCGCTGCCTTGCTGATATGGTTGTAATAACGGTCTGTGTTTATGCCTTCGTGCGCGGGCGCGGCAAATGCCATCGCGACATTGAACAAGCTCAACTCGCCATCTTCCTTTTTCCCGCTTTCCGTCAGGATTTCGCGGGAATTGAGGCTCATTGTGTCACCGTGGTTGCCTGAATGGGTTCACCCACCAGCTTCACATAGCTTACAACCTGTTTCACGTTCGGAATGGTGCGGGCAAGATTCATAACGGTGTTGAGCTCGTTCTGGCTCATCGCAACGCCCATCAGATAGACAACACCCTGCACCGTATCAATAGAATAATTCAGCGACTGTACATGCTTTTCAAACGTAAGCGCGGTGCGGAGACGCGTGGTAATCCAGCCATCGCGTACAAAGCCGGGAAGACCTTCGCTGTCCGCCACACGGATTTCGTTGATAACCTGCTTCACACCGTTGACCTGCCAGACAAGGCGCACGGCTTCGACACGATCTTCGGGATTTTGAACAACGCCGGTCAAAAGGACGCGCCCCTGATTGACCGTTGTCGACAATTTAGAGAATGTATCGATGTTGTAATTGAACCAAAGCTCGTTGATTTTGCCCTTGATGGAAGCATCAGTGAATGAACCGCTGATACCGCCCTCTTTCGAGGCTGCGTTGCCGACGCCTGCCGCCGCGCCCGTTGCCATGCCCAGCGGTGTGCAAGCCGAAGAGATCAGCAGGGCGGAAAGAGAGAGCAGGATTAGTTTCTTTTTCATCGTCGGTTCCTCAATATCGTTACACTTTAGTCTAAGTTCAAATATGGCTTTTTAAAGAGTCTGTTCGAAAATTTGCGGGACGAAATCATATCCGTTGCCCGATTTCGCAAGATGTCCGATGCCGGGGAAACATAGATGCATGCCGGCAACGCGAATACGGTCTGTCACCACTTCGTCAAAAATTTTCTTGCGTGTTACGCGTGCCAGATCGGCGTCTATATCATAGCCAATCGATTGTTCCGGGTTGTCGAATTGTAACGCGGGCTGGTGCACGATATCGCCCCAGATGATAAGCTGGTCGTTGCCGTCCGAAACGCGAATGCCGCTGTGTCCCGGCGTGTGCCCCGGAAGCGCAATGGCGGTAACACCGTTCTTTATGCTTTCGCCGTTACGGAAGGTTTTAATCTGTCCGGCGCTCTTGTATGGATCCAGCAACTTTTTCGCAAGATCGAACATCTGCGCTTTTTGCGGTAATCTTTTCCTCGCATCCTCGTTGTACCAGAAATCAAGATCATCGGCAGAAATCCGCACCGTTGCTTTTTTGAAAACGCGCATACCGCCACCATCGAGCAAACCACCAGCATGATCGGGATGCGCATGCGTCAGAATAATCTCATCGACCTGATCCGGCGTTACACCCGCGGCGGCGAGGTTGCGCTCGAGGTTTCCTGCACGTTCGCCCATCATCGTACCGCCGCCAGTATCGACGAGAATGAGTCTGGTGCCTGTGTTAATCAGAAAGCCGTTCAATACGCCCGGAAACGGTTTGGACGTATCAAGGAAATAGCGCTCTTTTGCGGCAACCATATCTTCTGGTTTCCCGCCAACACCGGTGAAAAGATCATCGGCCATATCCAACCCGCCATCAAGCAGTGCGGTCACCTGAAATCCTCCGACTTTCGTGCGGTAATATCCAGGTACCTGTGCGCCTTGCGCGGGCGCCGCATGCGCGCCTGCAATTTTTAACGCTGGCTCCAGAAGCATGGCGCCTGCGACCATCCCGCCGCCGATCATGAAATCCCGTCTGTCGATCATATTCGAATCTCCTAAATGATATGTAGAGTATGATATGCGAGGCGCTTTCGGGCAAGTCACTCCATAAAAGCGTTTTCCAGATGCCGTATTGTGAAGGGCAGTTTTACCGCCAGAACATCCACACGCATCGCATGGTTCGCGTAATCGGGATGTTGCGCCATGAAATGACCGGCCGCCGCATGTATACGGGCACGCATTTTGGGCGTTATGGCATACATTGCATCATCCACGTTCTGCCGCCCTTTTACTTCAATAAACACGAGATATTGATCGTCAACCGCAATCAGGTCTATTTCACCGACAGGGGTTTTGTATCTACGTTCCAGTATCTGAAAACCCTTTGCGCGCAGGAACAATTCCGCCGCACCTTCGGCCATTATGCCGTGATCATAGGTTTTCTTTTTCTGGGACATACATTCCCTTCCGGTTACGCTTTCCCCGATAGTTTCAGCGCGAGCATGTAGATGGCCTTTTTCGGCTTGCCCGTGGCACCCGCCACAAGTTCGGCGGCGTCACGCACAGACAAGGTCTTGAGCGCCTGCATCAGCTGTTTTTCGATTGTATCGGCAACCGTGGCTTCGTCTTCGGTTTTGTTTTCACCGATAACAAGGACGATTTCACCTTTTGGCGGACCACTTTTTGAAATTTCTTCAATCAACGCAGAAAGCTTACCGCGCTTCACTTCTTCGTAAAGCTTTGTAAGTTCGCGCGCGATGGCGGCGGGCCTGTCGCCCAACACTTTTTTGATATCTTTCAGGCTCTCCTCAAGGCGCGGCCCTGTCTCGTAGCAGATTAGCGTACCGGGACGGTCATGCCATTTCTCGAGCATTGTACGGCGCGGGCCCGATCTTGCGGGCAAAAAACCTATAAAACTGAACGCATCGGTGGGAAGCCCGGAAAGCTGGAGCGCCGGAAGCACCGCATTGGCCCCCGGCAGAGCGGTTACTTCATGGCCTTCGGCAACAATCTGCCGCACAAGCTTGTAACCCGGATCGGAAATCATGGGCGTGCCCGCATCGCTGCACAGCGCCACGCTTTCGCCCTCGGCGATAACCTTTACGATATTGTTGCGGTCTTTTTCCGTCGCATGGTCGTTATAAACACGCATAGGCTTTTTCAAACCGAAGGCTTTAAGAAGTTTTCCGGTGACACGCGTGTCTTCGCACACGATCAGATCGACACCCGACAAAACATCAAGCGCGCGAAACGTCAGGTCTCGCAGGTTGCCGATGGGCGTAGGCACAAGGTATAACCCCGCCTTCAGGGAAACCTCCTGTGGCGTGCGCGTTTCTTTTTGTGTAGTGTCTGATTTCATAGACTCGGACAATTCATAATGCCGAAAGAGAGTATCAGGCCCATGACCGTCTTTCACCGCTTTTGTGTCGTTTTCCCCCTTTTCCTCGTACTTTGCCTTCTCACGGGATGTGCAGGTGGCGCCAAAGGCCCCTGGTCGGCCCAGCAAACAGGCACAGATGCGGGCATATATGGTACGGGCGCGGCACCTGCTGTCACACCGTTGGAAGCAAAACCCGCAGATACCGTCCGGGTTGCCATCCTTCTTCCCCTTTCCGGCAACCATGCAGCCATGGGCCAATCCATGCTGCAGGCGGCACAGCTCGCCGTGTTCGATATGGGATATGACAATTTCGAACTGATGCCGCAAGACACCGGCGGCACGGCGTCTGGCGCATCCGCAGCAGCTGCCACGGCTTTGCAGAATGGCGCGCAGCTTATCCTTGGGCCTCTTTTTGCAGACGAGGTCCGCGCGGTGAAATCCGCCACCGCAGGGCGCAACGTGAATGTGATCGCTTTCTCTACCGACTGGACGCTTGCAGGCGGCAATACATATATCATGGGTTTTCTGCCCTTCGGACAAGTTGAACGCATTGTCGATTACGCCGCCGCCAAAGGCGTAAAGCGCGCGGCGGTTGCTTCCGGCACGGATGAATATGGATCGACCGTATCAAGCAATTTTGAATCAGAAGCGGCCGATCGCGGTATCACTATCACCCGCGCGCTTTCGGACCCGAACGGTTATGACGCTGTTTTCGTGCCCGCAGGCGGCAAAGAGCTTTCGGCCATCCTGCAGCGCGTGACAAACACATCGGCGCAAAAACTCGGCACAGGTCTTTGGGACGATACGCGTGTTGCGGCGTTGCCCAACATGAACGGCGCCTGGTTTGCAGCGCCGTCCCCATCTGCACGCGCTTCGTTCGAACAGCGTTATCAGTCAACCTACGGCACACAGCCTATGCGTCTGGCCACCTTGGCCTATGACGCCACGGCTTTGGCGCAGGCGCTGGCCAAATCAGGCATGAGTACAGGCCGCGGCCCTGCCTACGATGCGGCAAGCCTGACATCGACCAACGGTTTCGCGGGCGTTGACGGCATTATCCGCTTCAACAAGCAAAATCTTGTCGAGCGGGGCATGGCTGTTCTTGCGATACAGAATGGCCGCATAGTGGAAATCGACCCGGCACCGACCACATTCCGCCGATAAATTTGCCTGTATAGGGATCGAAACAGCCGCTTGATCGTTGGTCAGGCGGCTGTTTTTTTCGCAATTTTTTAAAAGGAATTTCAGATGCAATTGGTTGAGAAAATAAAGACCGGCGGTATCGCTCTCGCAGCAACGGCTGCCGTCATAGTATGCGGAGGTTTTGCCGCATGGCTGACGCATATCATCAATTGTTTTCAGGACGGCGAATGGGGCTTTCTGCTGGTCGGGGCGCTGTTTTTCCCGCTCGCCATTATTCATGGCATAGGCATATGGCTAGGTTTGTGGGAATAAGCCAGATTAATCGACCAATTCCACACGCTTGGTCTCGGATATTTCGGCACCGCCGATATTGTCTTTTATCATCGAAGAGATCGTGTAAAAGCCGGACTTGTCGCTGGGCTCGAATTTGATTTCGATGTGCGCCTGCGAATTATAGGTCGCCACAGGGTTTAGGATCTCGCCCTGATAGGCAGGAATGTCGTGCGCTTCCTCGCCGACAGTTTTCCCGTCCGGATCGGTCACTTTCAGGCTGAAGGTCACGTTGGCCATGTTCCTTGAGTCCGTGGCCATATTGGCAAATCCGACTTTGATGAAAACGGACTCTCCGCGTTTGGCTGTGGCCTTTCCTTTCAGAAACAGGCCCTGATCCGAAGGCTTTTCAAATTCCTTTAAGGTCGCCTCGTCCAGCACCATGAGGACGGCATTGAACCTGCCGTTCTTTTTAACCGCCATGACGGATTGCTGGGCAGACTGTGCCATGACAGGCACGACAAGCGAGAGAACGATAACGGCGTAAACGACAAAACGGTGCATGCGACCTCCCCTTAACGGTGAAGGTCAATTATGCCACATGCTTGTTGTCGAACAAGCGTTTCGCTTCGCTGTAGAGCTTGTCGAACAAAGACGTTTTTTTGCCGAAAGGGACGATGTGCGCGGCGGCTTTTCTTTGTTTCTGGTGAACGGCCAGACGGCGCTCCATGGATTTGAAAATCTTTTCCGGCACGTTCACGCCGGACGCTTTTTCCAACCCCTTGAAACCAGGGAACGTGTTGGCTTCACAAATTGTATAACCGCCGTCTTTCAGGAACAGAAGGTCAATACCGCCGATCTGGATGTCGAGCGACTTGGCTGTTGCCACTGCCAGATCAATAGCGGCTTTGTCGGCCTTGAATTCGTGGACCGATCCGCCGCTGCTGTAATTTGCTTTGAAATCGCCTTCCTTCGCTCGGCGTTCCATAGAAGCGATGACTTCACCGTCCACAACGAACAAACGCAGGTCGCGCCCCTTTGAGGCTGCGACGAATTCCTGGAAAATAAGCTGGATGTCGGGGCTGGTCTGGCCGATCATTTCCATCTGGTCACGGAAGGCTTTCGGGCTTTCGATCAGAAACACACCAAGGCCCAGCGCGCCCTTCAACGTCTTGACCACGACAGGGAAGCCCAGCGTGCGCTCGACGATTTCCATCATGTTGTCGTCGACAGGGAATTTTGCCAGCATGGTTGTCGGGGAATGGATGCCCTTTTCATGCAGGACCTGGTGCGTGTGCAGCTTGTCGCGCACGGTCTCGATCGTGTTGGCGTTGTTGTAAACGAGACAGCCCATACGCTCCAGCTGGCGCACGATGGCAAGGCTGAAATAGGAATGGTCGTGATGGTTGAAGTAAGGATACACCACATCCGGAATCGGCTCCGGCTTGCCCTTGATAAGAACGGAATCGCGCGTCTGCTCGGACACGATCAAATCGAAATCGGCAGGATTGTAAACTTTCAGATCGATGTTGAGGCGCTCTGCCTCCGCCTTGAAACGGCGAACTTCGTGCGCGAGATCGGCGTTCGACTCTATGTCGTCTCCGTACAGAACCCAAACTTTCATGACCCTCTAATCCCTCTTTTTATTCTCTCGTGGACTGACGCTTTTATCCCATGAAACGGACAGGCTGACAAACCAATTCCGCTTATATACGCATTGATAAACGATTTCAGTATCTTAAAGGTTCCGAGGCGTCTTCATCATAATTATGATACGCGAAGCTGTGGATAACCTATTGGCAGAAATTGCGAAACGTAAACGACTGAACTAAAACTGTGCGTATCGTATAAACATGCATAAGACGTTGAAAAGGAGCACACATGCAGCTGCCGAGCGCTGAACAATTGCAAGAACAAGAACACGAATTCAAGGCGGGCCGTCCCCGTTCGGAAGAGAGCCGTAGAGCCATTCTGGACGCAACGCGTCGTCTTCTTACGCACATGTCCGTGAGCAAGATTTCCATTGAAGCCATTGCAAAGAAAGCCGGAGTTGGAAAAACAACCATCTACCGCTGGTGGCCAAACAAACAATCCGTCATCATGGAAGCTGTCTTCAGCCAGCCCGGATTTCAGAACATTTTGCCGCAAGCTTCGGTGCCTTTCGAAGGTGTGAAGTCGCAAGTGGAAAAACTGGTGCGCCAGCTGACCGGCAAGAACGGACGTATCGTTGCGGAAATCATCGGTGAATGCCAGGGTGACATCGAAATTCTGAAGGCTCTTGTGAAAAGCTTCTTCCAGGATCGCTATAATTCCCTCGCCTACTACATCCAGCGCGGAAAACATGAAGGCCAGTTCGCCGAAAGCATCGACATCGAAGTTGCCATCGATGTTATCCTCGGCCCCATCATTTTCCGCCTGATGTCCGGCCAGAATCTCGACGAGGCATTCTCGAAGAGACTGATTGTCATGCTTTCGGGCGCCATGGGCGTGCAACAGATGCGGGCAGCGGCATAATGACCGGACAGCACCTTGCCAGATCGGCCTGTTTTGCCTTTGCGCTCGTGGCCATATTCCTGCTCGCAGGCTGCGGCGATGGCGCGTTCAAACGCCAGTTCACGATGAAGGGCCTTTACTCCATCTGTAAACCGGACGGCTATCCGGTCGTCTGTTTCGCGGACGCTGATGGCAAGGAAGGCGGCCTGTTCTGTATGCCGCTCTCCGAAGTCGGCGGAAAATGTACGTAGCCCGATAATCTAGAGATAAAAAAACGCCCCGGTCACCCGGGGCGTTCCAGTTTGGGGAAGATAACTTTTACGCGGCCTGTGCCATCGGCGCGGCGTTGGAGGCCATGGCCTCTTCCGCTGTAAGGATGGCGGATGCGGCGGCGACTACAGAAGCGATACGAACCGCCGTCTGTACTTTCTGCGCGTCAATGCCATGGGCTTTCAGCTGGTTCTCGTGCGCATCGACGCAGAATTTGCATCCGTTCATGGCGGAAACGGCGAGGCTCCAGAGTTCGAAATCGCCTTTGTCCACGCCGGGGTTGCCGATGATGTTCATACGCAGCTTGGCCGGCATCGTTTTGTATTCTTGGTTCGCGCTCATACCGACGAATTTGTAGTACACGTTGTTCATCGCCATGATCGAGGCTGCGGCCTTCGCCGCCGTCATTGCTTCGGCGCTCAGGTTCTGGGCGGCGTCTGCTGCCACATTGGCAATCACATTCGCGTTGCCGCCGGCCATGGCGCAAGCCAGCATCGTGCCCCAGAATTGCTGGGCTGTAAGCGTTTCTTCGTTTGCGAGGCCGGAGATATTGAGTTTGATATCCTTGGCGTAGTCGGGAATGGCGTTCTTGATATTGTCGATAGACATGAAATTCTCCTTATTGATGAAGACCGGACGCCCGAAAGGGCGACCGGCAGAATAATTATGCAGCGACTTTCAGCTTCGCGGCTTCCGCGGAAGCATCGATCGTGTCGCCGCCAACAGGGCGGTTGCAGGCGCACAGCTCGTCGGACTGCAGACCGTCGAGAACGCGCAGCATCTCTTTCGGGTTACGGCCGACGTTCAGATTGTTCACCGTGACTTGCTGGATGACATTGTGCGGGTCGACGATGAAGGTCGCGCGGTATGCTACGCCGTTTACCTTGTCGCGGATACCAAGACCGTCAACGAGCGAACCGTTCGTGTCGCCAAAGCTCCACTGGTTGAGTTTCGCCAGATCCTTGTGCTCGCGGCGCCATGCCAGCTTGCAGAATTCATTGTCCGTGGAACCGCCGAGAACGATACAGTCGCGGTCTGCGAACTCGTCATTGAGTTTGGCAAATTCAACGATTTCCGTCGGGCATACAAACGTGAAGTCTTTCGGGTAGAAGAAGATTACCTTCCATTTACCTTCGAAGCTTTTCTCGGTGATGGTTTCAAACGCGCTTTCGCCGTTTTCTTCATGGGCCATAAAGCCTGGCTTTACGCCTGTAACCGAAAATTCAGGGAGTTTGTCGCCGATACCGAGCATATTATTCGAATCCTTTGTTGTTTGTTTAAGACGCGCCACCATACACATGGTGCACCGCAAAAAGCCAATGGGGAATACCGCCGATATTGATCGGATTTTCCGATTGAAATAAGTTATCCACAATGCTAAATCCGATCATATGGAACACCTCCCCACAATTCGCCAGATGCAATACCTGCTGGCGCTTGCCGAGCACCGCAATTTCCACGCGGCGGCGGAATCCTGCCATGTAACACAATCCACCCTGTCCGGCGGGCTGCGCGATATGGAGGAAATCCTCCGTGCGCCGGTCATTGACCGAAGCAACAGAAAACTTGTCCGGTTTACGCCTTTGGGCGAAGAGCTGCTCGCAAAGGCCCGCACCATCATTGGTCAGATGGAAGACATTACGTACCGCGCAAGGCGCACCAACGCCCCGCTGTCATGGCCGCTTCGTATGGGCATCATCCCGACCATAGCGCCCTATTTGCTGCCAAAAATATTGAAACCTCTGCAGGAATCGCTGCCCGGGCTCGAGCTGCATGTGCATGAATTGCGGTCCGCCCAGCTGGTTGAAAAAATACACGATGGCACGCTCGATTTCGGATTGATGGCCTTTCCGTATAGTACGGGCGGTCTTGCAGAACACACGATCATGGAAGAAGAATTCTACTGCGCGGCCCCTGCGGGCTACTTCAAGCAGGAAGGCACACTGCATCTGAAAGATCTCAAAGCCGAAAAACTTCTGCTTTTGGAAGACGGACACTGCATGCGCGACCATGCACTGGATGCCTGCCGCCTTGAATCGGTGAAAGAGTTAAAGACACTCAGCGCGGCGAGCCTTTCCACCCTCATACAACTGGTCTATACGGGTTATGGTGTAACGCTGCTGCCCGCGATGGTGGCCAACGACAACCCCATGCTGCCCGAAGGGCTGGACCTGCGCAGATTCGGCACCCCTGCCCCCACCCGCAAGATTGGTTTTGCCTGGAAGAAAAAAGGCCTGAGAAACGAGGACATCAATATTGTCACACGCAGCATCGGCAAGCTGGTAGAAGCCCGCAAAGGCACAGTCTGTGTTTAATCTTGACAATAATTATGACAAATTATAAAACCCTGCCATGGATGACAAAACCCGCCATATCCTGACCTCTGCCCAGCGCCGGAAAACGCTGGCGGCGGTGCATATCGATATGGAAGATCTCTATATTTTCAACAATGAAAATACATTCAAGGCGGTCGGGAAATTTGCGGACCGCCTTCGCGTTTCCGGCATTCCGAATATCTGGGTGACATTCCCTTTCATCAGCTATGCGAATTTCCATGCACCGCGCGGCGACTCTTATAAAAACATAGATGCGTCTATAACCACGGTGCGCGAATTCAACAAACAGGCACACGCGCCCAATCACAACCATCTGAGCGCGATCCCGTCTATGGTCGGTGCGAAAGCCGACGAAACAGTTATCGTCAAAAGCTGGGGCTCGGCATTTCACGAAAAGACGGATTCCCTCCTCGATATCTTTTTGCGCAAACACAATATAGACACCGTAATAACAACGGGTGTGGATTATGACGCCTGTGTGGCCAGAACACTGAACGATGGCACCGCGCTAGACCGTTACGATTTCATTGCGGTCGAGGATTGTATAAATCTAGGCTGTGCGGAAAATTACAAAGACTATCTGCAAAAGAACGGTGACAAAGGCGTTTTCAACACGAGAAGGCCGATCCAGGATGAATCCGCTTTCCAAAGGCATTTTCACGCGGCTTCCTCTGCTTCCATTCTCAAAGCTTTGGAGACACAGCCCCCGCAGATTACCGTTCCGGTGCCAAAAACAGAAACCCAGTTTGCGATAGCCGTATCCTCGGCGCAGATACTTCCCGTCAAATCTTCGGGCATTTTTGACATGCCGCAAATGCAGACGCCCAATCAGGATGCTCCCGCCTTCAAAAGAGAAATCGCCCCACACTAAACAGTTCGGCGAAAAACATTCATTGACAAAATAGGAATATATTCATAATATATTTTATGAAGTTGCCACCCGTAACCAAAACCCGAAAATCGTCAGGTTGGACACCAGAACGCCGCGCCAAACACGCAGAGGCGATCCGCAAATGGAAGCCGTGGGAGAAATCCACCGGCCCGAAAAGCGCGGAAGGCAAGAAAAGCGCCGCCCTTAACGCCTATAAACACGGCCTGCGCAGCGCGTTGGCAGAAGAGTTGGCCAGAACAATAACCGCGCAATTCCGATTCTTGCAATTGCATGAGGGGCTTAAAAAACAGATCAAAATTCAGCACGAACGAACTATTGAAGCACGGCGAAACCGCGCCCGCTCCATGGCCAAAATCCGAACTGCACGGAAAACCGCCTGCGCCAAATCGTTGCAAAATCCGGCCCTTGGTCCTATAACAGCCCCCATGTGGACCGTTGCCGCCCTTTACAGATTTGTCGCGCTTTCCGACCTGCCCACGCTGCAGGCCGAAATCAAAGCCGTGTGCGAAGCGAATGATATCTGCGGCACCCTGCTTCTTGCGCCCGAAGGTATCAACGGCACGATTGGCGGCGTGGGCGAAAAACTGGATGCCATTATCAATACACTGGACCGCCTGTGCGGCGTGCGCGAAGGGGAGTTGAAATATTCCACGTCCACGGGCAAGCCGTTCCTGCGCATGAAGGTGCGCCTGAAAAAAGAAATCATCACGATGGCCGCACCCGAAGCGGACCCTACCAAGCTGGTCGGCACCTATGTCGAGGCGCAGGACTGGAACGCGTTGATCGCCGACCCCGATGTTACGCTTATCGACACGCGCAACGACTATGAAACCGCTGTCGGGATTTTTAAGGGTGCTATCGATCCGGATATTCAGAAATTTACCGACTTCAAGGATTTCGTTGCCGAGAAGCTCGACCCTAAAAAACAAAAAAAGATTGCCATGTTCTGCACCGGCGGCATCCGTTGCGAGAAAGCCTCCAGCTACATGCTCGCGCACGGTTTCGAAGAGGTTTACCACCTTAAGGGTGGAATACTGAAATATCTCGAAACCATTCCGGCAGACCAGTCGCAATGGGATGGCGAATGCTTTGTCTTTGATCGCCGCGTCGCGGTTGGTCACGGCCTTAGCGAAGGTGAGCATGATATCTGCTACGGCTGCCGCTTCCCGTTGAAAGACGGCGACAAACAATCCGCCATGTATGAAGAAGGCGTTTCGTGCCCGCGCTGCCATGCGGACCTGACGCCGCATAAAATGGAATCGCTGCGTATGCGCCACAGCCAGTTCAAAAAAGGCGAAATCCTGCAGGGATAAAAAACGGCTGCATCCGTTACAGATGCAGCCAACAGTTTTACCAGGGTTTTTGAAATTCTACTTCTTACACACCTTCTACAAATCCCTGTTAAAATTTCGTTCTTTTGGCGTCCTTCAAACGGCCTTCGCCGCCAAAGCGGCTAAAACGCATTTCCGTTTCGGTGCTTGCTGTAAATTCGCCCGGTGCCTGTTCACAATGGAACGCCTTGAAACCGGTGTTCTTTTTACGCTGGTAACCGTAACGGCTTTCTTCCTTTTCCTTTACCGTGAAAACGTAAGTTTCGCTTTCCTCCAGATCGCGGCCGGCGCTCATATCGATATCGATCACGGCCTGTTGATGCAATTTGCCGCGTTCTTTGACCACAAGTCTTTTCTGGCCGTGATGCGGCGCGGCCTTTATGTCCTGGATTTGCGCAATCATCTGGACATAGGCCCCGTCGCCTTCTAATCCTCTGCTGCCACCAAACTTTGCCACGCGTTGAATTCCTTCCTTACTTTAATTGTATGGAATCATAAGAAGCCTTTGCAAATTTGATAAAAAAAGCGCCGTTTAATGGCGCTTTTTAGATTATTCAGCCTTGGGCCTCTGCTCTTCCACTGGTGGTCTGTGCCGCTTTTTATGCGGTCGGCCGGGGGTAAGGTTGTTAATGATTTCTTTAGAAAATTTCTTACGGTCTTCGGTTGAAAGTTCCGTCAATGCGCGCCCCATCGTGTCAGCACGATGGCGGGCGATCTTGCCTTGCGTTTCCAGCAGATCATCCACCGCAGAGTCATAGGCCTTACGATCGAAATCATCGGATTGCAGAATGGCCTCAACCTTTTTCTTGCGCGCCTTGACCTCCGTGATTAACGGCTTCACTTCTTCTCGGCCATTCTGATATGTCCGCGCCACGAAATTGCGTGCATCCGGGCTCATAGTGCCTGGGATTGGAATGTCCTGACAGTAGCGGTAGAACAACCCAACGCCCACGCCCGCCATAATAATGTTGAGCAGAATGGATATGGTGAAAATCAACTTCATACGCTTGCTCATAGCCAGCCTCCTTCATTGACATACAGGAAGGATGACCAATCCTGCTGCAAAACAAACAAACCATCCGCCGCCTGCACGCCGACCAAAAGACCTATTATCACACCGGCAGCCACGGCAACCGAAGGATGAGGTATGGCAAACATGGCCATCATCTCGTTCCAGAAACCGAGCACACGGGGTTTGTCCTGTATCTGCGATACGGCCGCGTGAATAATACGCTCCGCCAGATCGGCGCGCGGCTTTGGCGCGGCCCTGCGTCCTAACAAGTTGTCCAGTTCATCGTGTTGCATAGCGGTCCCCCTTTTCAAGGCGGTTATTGTTCTGGTTCAAATACTCTCTTAATCCTGTCTTTGCGCGAATAAGCAGCGATTCCAGTGCCTTTATCTTCACGCCCATAATTCCGGCAGCTTCGGCATTGCTGAGACCTTCATAAAAACAAAGGTTGAGCGCGGTTCTCTGTCTTTCCGGCAAAACCGCTATTGCGGTTTCGATGCGACGCTGCTCCTCGTTTACTATCGCGTCCTCTTCAGGCCCGCTGCGTCCATCTGCGATGAAGGGCAGGATTGAGTCGTCGGAGGCCAGTTTCTGGTTCTTGCGCATGCGGTCGATATTCTGGTTGACCAATATGCGATAAAACCACGTCGTAAATTTTGCGCCTTTGTCGTCTTTCCAGACATCCGGTTTTTGCCAGATCTTCATAAAGGCTTCCTGCACGAGATCTTCGGCTTCCGATGCCCTGCCCGTCATCCGGAATGCGGCCGCGTAAAAACGGTCCGTGTGGCGGCGGACAAGAATGGAGAAAGCCTGATGGCTTCCCTGACGGATCAGGGCCATCAGGCTTTCATCGCTGTCATCGATAGAGGCCAAAAGGGCCTTCATGTATCGTCCTTTACCTACTCGGCTTTGGGAGCTTCGCCAGCTTCCTTCTTGGCCCTCATTTCGGCGCGCTTGGCTTTCCACTTTTCGTGGTTTTCCTTCGCTTCTTCCTTGGTTACTTTGCCATCACTATTGGTATCCATTTTGGCAAATTTTTCTTTGGAATGCGCTAAAAATTCGGCCTCGGTTATAGCACCGTCTTTATCGGTGTCCTGTTTTTCAAAAAATCTCTCATGACCGCCATGCTTGCCTTTCGGTCCCGGGTCGGCACCTTCTTCCGCCATAGCTGGGATAGCCTGGAGCGCAAGCACTGCAGCACTCAACAACATCAGTTTTTTCATGTTTGGTTCCTTATCGTTTGTTGGTTTGGTTCAGTCATAAGGTTATACGAAAGGTTCACAAAAACCCTTCGCCGTCAAACTAAATGAATATTTTTGATGGAATATCAGTTGCCTGCGGCAATATCCATGACAAGACGAGCCGGGTCTTTGCCTTCCGCCGGCAGAAACTGCGTGGAAAGGATACGGGCATTTTTCTTGAGCTGAACGGCAAGAGAAGAACCGCCCGACGCGCCTTTTTGTACGCTCCAGCCTTCAACAAGCGGCGCACCGGCGCCACCCTTTCCAGATTGTTTGCCGGTCCAGCCTGTTGAGGGCAGATCGACGAGAAGCAATTTTTCGCCATTATCCAGATCGTATTTGAAATCAGGTTTGGATTTGCCTGTAAGATCGATGACAAAACGCGTTTTGTTTCCGTGCTCGCCGATACGTACGCCCGTGACATTGGCACCCGTTGCAGATGCGCTCGCAGGCTCTGCCGCCGCGACGGGCGCAGGAGTCTCTGTCTTCGCGATTTCGGTTTTCACTGTGGTGGTTTTGACAGTATCGGGGGTTTTCGTGGTGGTAACCGTTGTCACAACCGCGGGTTCCGTTGCCGGAGAGGTTGGTGCAACAACGGCAGGTTCAAGGGCAACCACAGGCTTATGCCCCGTTTCGCGTTCTATTTCGTCGAGAAGAGTCTGGATACGGTCGTTGGTCGTATTCAGGCTGGCGAACGCAGGCATTATGCGGTCGTAATCGGAACGCAGAGAACCAACGGTCTGCTCAAGCTTTGCAATGCGTTCTTCCACGCTGCCTGGCGCATATCCCGTTGCAGCTGCGGGCGCGGCCGTGGTGGTGACAGTGGTTGTCGTGCTTGTGGCCGATGGCATAACGGGCGTCAGCGTATCGCTCGTCGACAGGGGTTGCGGCGCGGGCTGGGTCATAGCCGCATCCATTTCCGCAACCGGAGGCATCGGCGCCGCTGTTTTTGCAGGCGAACCGCCCGAACCGCAGGCCGCGAGGGCAACAACGGAAATCGAAAGCAAAAGTTTTGCGGAAATATTGAGCGCGCGAGTCATGACAGCGTCCTTGATCTGGAATCCCTGTCCTATCGTAGGATTCGGGCCCTGCAGGTTCAAGATCGCACACATATGTGCACAATCTTATTCACAGGGATTATGTCTTGCATTCACTTGGAATTGCGGGAAAAAAAGGTCCTACCCTGCGGATGCATAAGGCCCAGTGTGTGCAGTATGAACAATACCATCCACAGGAGGAAAAGAACTACAGGCGGTATATCATAAGCCTCTGCAACAAACCCTACCAATGCCATGACTGCGACGATGCAGAGCATGGCCGTCGTTGTCTGGCCTTGCGAGAAACCCGCATCTATCAGACGGTGGTGAAAGTGACGGCGATCTGCGTTGAAGGGATGTTTTCCGCGAAGGCTTCTCGTTATGAACAATGCAAAAGCATCCATAACAGGCAGCGCTATAATCCAGATCAAGGTTACAGGCTCGAGCGGTGCTCCCGGCGTCTGGCTAAGCCGGATGCAGAACCAGCCGATCAAAAGCCCAAGGCAGAGCGAACCGGAATCTCCCATAAAAACCGAGGCCGATTTGCGCCACGGGGCGCGCATGTTGAAAGCGAGAAAGCCAAGCAGCGTTGCCAGCAGAATCGAAAGCGCCTGCATATCAGGGGATCGATCCGCGCCAAGACAGACAATCAGAAACCAGAACGCCACAAGCGCACAAAAACCGCCCGCAAGGCCGTCCACCCCGTCCATCATGTTCAATGCGTTCATTAGAAGCACCAGGCACATGATCGTAAACCCCTTGGAAAGCCAACCAAGTTCTACAGTTCCAAAGCCAAAAAGATTGCCAACGTTTGCGATCTGCATTTCGCCGAATATTACGACGAAACACGCTGTCCAGAGCATGATGGCGAATTTGATGCTGGGCTTGATGCTACGCGCGTCGTCAATAGCCCCCATGAGCAGCAACGCGCCAAGACCGGCGGCAAGCGGCCAGGGGATAATCGCATCCAGCCCGGCATGCCATGACACAGCGATAAAGACAGGAAGAATAACGAGACCGCCTATGGGTGGAACAGGGCTTGCGTGTTTTTTACGTCCGCCTGGCTTGTCGGCAAAGCCAACGCGCAAAGCCAGAAGCCGCCCTGCATAAAGAACGGCAGCCGTGATAAGAAACGCGGCAATCGGGTAAAGATAAGGCAAGCACGACCTATGTAAAAGTGAACGGAACGCTCATTTCTACCCCAGCGCGGGTCTGGCAATCAACCCCACCCGGAAAAGTTTAAACAAATTAAGATTGCTAAATGTCTATGGCCGAGGCGAAGGAGAGGAACAAATCGCCGATATCTTGGCCAAAGCCAAAAATAAATACCAGTAACGCCAAGGAAACCCCTGCGGCGATCAAGGCATATTCAATAGCGGTCGCGCCGCCGGCTCCCGAAAGCCATGCTTTCGCTTTTTGTGTGATTAAGCCCCATCCCATAAAACCATAATACCATCTGCATCGTTAAAAAACTAAATCTTTCCTTCCGCACGACGCTGCGCACGTTCCAGAAAACGAGCAGGCGACAAAGCATTAAGGGTTGATTTACCAACACAGAAAGGACCACCGCGGAGATAATCCGCCAGTATGTGGGCTCCCAGCAATGATCCTATGATGCCGTGCGACCCATGCGCGGTGGTTATATAAGCTCCGTTTTCCGGCATTGCGCCTATAACCGGAAATCGATCCTTGGCCGATGTGCGAAGCGCTGCGCGGTGACCTATGATTTCAAATGCAGGCAAGGAAGGCACAGCCTCGTTCAGCCTGGCCATGTTCGAGTTATCGTCTGCTTCAACAGGATCGCTATGTGACAGCCACTTCTGGAACGTTGAACCCACCACATGCATGCCGGAGAACGCAGGCGACATATAACCGCCATAGCACAAATTGACCTTGAGCTTTTCGCTTTCCGTCGTGGCGCGCACCTGCGTGATCTGACCGCGCACAGTGTGTACGGGAAGCCACAAAAAAGCGTCGTCCAAAGGAATGCCTGCACCATGGGCGTTGATAGAAAGGCCTCCTTCCAGCGCATCTCGCGTGACCGTCAAACTGCGCACATAAGTCGCACACAATTTTGCCGGATTGATTTTCCCGCCATCGGGCAAATACAAAGCAGAGTATTCAACACGCACCCCTGCAATCCTTGATGCTTCATCAGAGGCAACAAGGCGCATATGGGCGTCGTACCATCCCCAATTCTCTACGGCACGTAAAAGCTTTTTATCTTTTTCTTCGTCGGTCAGGAAATGAAGGCTACCGCAACGTTCATATTCCACATCTTCCATATGCGGAAATTCGCGTGCGGCCATTGCATAGGCGGCCGTGTAAAAATCCGATTCCGCAGTCCTGAACGCCGACAGGCGCGGATTAAGAATACCCACAGGATTTCCCGATGCACCAGACGCCACACCGTTTGTGTCATATATGCGAACATCAAATCCGTATTGCGGCAGAACATACGCGGCGGCACATCCGGACAATCCTGCGCCTTTGATAACAATATCGTTCTGCCGGGCGGGAGATTTTTTCTCTGGCGCGTTTTCAAATACACCCGTGAGCATGCTCCATTTAAAGCCAAAGCCTTTGCGTTTTTGCATGTCGAACCCGACAGCCCTTAGACCGCGTTTCACGAATCCTGCGGATGTAAAGGTTGATAAGGTCGTGCCTTTGTGTGAAAGACGTGCGATTTCGGCAAAAACCTTTTCGGTCCACATATCAGGATTGCGGGAGGGCGTAAAACCATCCAGAAACCATGCATCAAAATCGCCTTCCACTTCCGAAAGCGCATCACCCGCATCGTCAAAAATCAGGGTCAAGGCTACGCGATTGTCGAACACAAGCCGGTGAAAGCCCGGCACACGTAGAGGGTATTTTTCCAGAAATTTATCCAGGTAAGGCGCAAGAATATCCGAAAACTGGGCAAGACCATCCCGTATTTGCTCTGCGCTCAAAGGGAATTTTTCCACCGAAACAAAGTCGAGCATGGCACCCTTGGGCGCGGTCTTGTCAAACAAAGCCCATGTCAGCAGGAAATTCAGGCCGGTGCCAAACCCCGTCTCGCCGATAACGAACCGTTCCGCCCCTTGCCACGCTTGCGGCAAATTGTTACCGTCGAAAAAGACATAAGCGGTTTCCCCCGGACCGTCCTCCGAGTTAAAATACACATCGTCAAATTCTTCTGACCTTGGAACATCCGGCATAAACCCCATATAAATGAAATCGCGTTAAACCAAAAGGATTTAAGAGTATCCCATGACTGACAAGAACCCGCTTCTCGAGGACTTCACCCTGCCGCACGGCGCCCCGCCCTTCGACCAGATACGTGAAGAACATTACCTCCCTGCGGTCAAGGCAGCGATTGAAGAAGCACGCGCCCATATTGAAGAGATCAAGGCGAACACTGAAAACCCGACATTTGAGAACACCATCACAGCCATGGAACTGGCTGGCGAAAAACTCGGCATGGTCACGGGTATTTTCTACAACCAGCTCTCCGCAGCGGGCACCGACCCGCTCGAAAATCTCGCGCAGGAGATTGGCCCTATCAATTCCAATTTCAGCAGCGATATCATCATGGATGAAACGCTGTTTAAACGCGTAAAGACGGTTTACGACCAGCGCGAAAAGCTGAACCTCACGGCGGAACAGGCAACCGTTCTTGACGATAGTTATAAAGGCTTCGTACGCGGCGGCGCATTGCTGGATGCCGAAAAGAAACAACGCTTGCGCGAGATAAACGAGCAGCTTTCAGTGATAGGCCCCGACTTTGCAAAAAACGTCAAAAAGTCCGCCGAAGCATTCTTGATGGTTATTGAAGACAAAGCGGATCTGGCCGGTTTGCCACAAACTGCGATCGATGCCGCCGCGCTTGAGGCGGAAGAACGCAAGATGGCAGGCAAATGGGTGTTTACGCTCGATTACCCGAGCTACGGCCCTTTCATCACCTATGCCGACAAGCGGGAATTGCGTGAAAAAATATGGCGTGCCTTTAGCAGCCGCGCTTATAAGGACGAATTCGACAATTGCGAAAACATTCTGAAGATTGTTGCACTCAAAGACGAACGCGCAAAAATCCTGGGCTATAAAAATCATGCCGATTATGTTCTCGAGCAACGCATGGCGAAAACACCCGATGCCGTTATGGGCTTTTTGAAAAAGCTGCTGGCCACGTACAAACCAGCTGCAGAAAAAGACCTTAAAGACCTTAAGGAATTTGCCAAGGGTTTTGGTTTTGACGATGAAATCCAGCCTTGGGATGTAAGCTATTACAGCGAAAAAATGAAAGAGAAGCTTTTTGCATTTTCTTCCGAAGATTTGCGCCCCTACTTTCCTCTGGAACCTGTTTTGACGGGCACGTTCGAGCATTTTTCTAAACTGTTCGGCATTACTTTCAAGCCGGCGAAATATCCTGTCTGGCACGAAGACGTAATGACGTACGAAGTTGTCGATAATAAAACAGGTGATTTCATGGGCTTGTTCTACGCGGACTTTTATCCGCGCAAAGGCAAGAAACCCGGAGCATGGATGACTTCCTACCGCGAACAAGGACTGTTCTCATCAGGCATGAAACGCCCTTTTGTGGCTATCGTATGCAATTTTACAAAGCCTACCAAGGATGCGCCATCTCTTCTTACGCACGATGAAGTTCTGACCCTGTTCCATGAAATGGGTCATGCGATGCATATGATGCTTTCCAACGTTACCTATGGATCGCACGCTGGCACCAGCGTGTTGTGGGATTTCGTGGAATTGCCATCGCAGGTTCAGGAAAACTGGGCTTACGAGAAAGAAACGCTCGACCTGTTTGCACGCCATTATAAAACCGGCGAAGCCATTCCACAGGAATTGATTCAGAAGGTGAATGACTCGAAAAACTTCTTTGTCGGGTGGATGGGCTTGCGCCAAAGCAATCTCGGTCTGCTGGACATGGCGTGGCACAGCGCCGATCCATCCGGCATCAAGGATGTAACGGAATTTGAAGATGCCGTTACAAAAGATTCCACGCTCTTCCCCCGTCAGGCAGGGCCAACATCCACATCGTTCACGCATATTTTCGGCGGCGGTTACTCTGCCGGATATTATTCGTACAAATGGGCGGAAGTTCTCGATGCGGACACGTTCGAGCTGTTCGAGGAAAAAGGTCTCTACGATCAGGAGATCGCCGCAAAATACCGTGACGAGATTCTGGCGAAGGGCGGCAGCGAACATCCTTCCATCCTGTATCGCAACTTCCGTGGACGAGATGCAGACCCGGATGCATTGCTTCGCCGGGAAGGACTTTTAAAAGGGTCCAAGGCCGCCTAGGTCCTTGGCCCGAACCACATATCAAATACGCCAAAAACAAAACGGAGGCTCTGGTTGCCCAGAGCGCTCCGCCGTGTGTGTGGGGGGTTAGCCCCTCCTCTTATACTGCCGTTAGTGTACACCCTTGCCTGCCCGGGAACCGTGTGAGTGGGGAACCAACGAAAGCCCCCGATACAGGCTAACTTGAATAAAATCCAAGCTATGGTTGGGACATTCCTAAACTCTAGGGATTTTGTCAACAAATTTTTTACGAAAATTTAACGATTTTAGCTTGCCTCATTTTACAGATTGGGGTATTAAAATCCCCAAGCAAGGCTTGAGAAAAGTCACTAATAGCTTTTATCTTAATGAAAGTATTATAGAAAATGTCCATTACGACGGCGCAAATACGGGGAGCACGCGGAATTTTGAACTGGAGCCAGCAGGATTTGGCCCAGCGCACGGGAATTTCTGCGACATCCATTGGCGCCATTGAGAACGGACAAACGACGCCGCGCGAAAGCACGCTGACCACGATCCGCAAGACATTTGAAAACTCTGGCATTGAATTTGTGGGTATGGACGGCATCCGCAAGAAGCATGCGGATGTACAGGTACTTAAAGGTATTGAAGGCTTCCACACATTCTCCTTCGATGTTTATGAAACACTTAAGAGCGACAGCCGCGAAGTTCTGCAGGCCTATGTCGACGACACGAAATTCGCGGACTGGCTGGGCGAAGAGGCCTACCCGCACGTTGAAAGAATGCAGAGCCTGCAAAAGAAATCTTTCAAGATCATTCAAAAAGAGGGCGACTCTTATTTTCCTGCAAAGAGTTACGCGGAATACCGCTGGATACCCTCCAAGCAATTCCTCGCTGTGCCGTTTATTGTTTATGGCGACAAGCTTTGCATCATTCTGTTTGAACCGGAACCTACGATCATCATCAATAGTTTTCCATTGGTTGCTGAAGCTTACCGCCTGCAATTCAACAATCTTTGGGACAATGCGATACGTCCACCGGTGGATTTGATCGACAAATCAATAATTCCGGATAAATACCGCGCGAATAAGGCTTAACAAGTATGTCATCTGCAATTAGTTCAAATATGGGTTCCGACGGCACCCCCAAAGTGGGCAGCCACTTTGAAGTCGTTCGCAATGCTCCCGACTCTAATGCGGAGCATGAGAGAACTGCGCGCGACCCATCGAATACAAACGGCAAGAACGAGCCGCGGATGCTGCCGGTTCGCGCCTACGACATACATGACATCCTTCGTGGCAGCGGCACGCCGCTCACCGTTGGCGATTTGCAATGGATTATCGGTTGCCAGGCAAACCTTCACGGCTGCAACGCAAGAAAAGACGAAAATACACTGAAAAAATACCTCAGCGAGCATGGCAGCACCATTCGCGGTTTCGTTTTGCATGCAGAAGGCAAAATGCCTGTGGCTTATGCAATCTATTATCAAACGGTCGACGAAAAAGGCGACAAGGTCGCCTACTGCGAAGATTTCTACATCAACGACAGCTTCCGCAACCAAGGCGTAGCAAAGGTCCTCTTCCAGGAACTGGCCGCCAGAACGCTTTCGGACAATTGCAAATATCTGCAATGGGCGACCGATGGCCGTAACCAGCAGGTTCTGGATTTCGTTACCAAAAAGCTCGGCGCAAAAACACCGGAAGAAATCGGCAAAATAACCATTTCTGCCAACGAGCTTCTGCTGCAGGAACACCGTCACAAGCTTTTCTCGGATATAACGGGCCGTCCCGTAGGTCCGCGCCGCAGCCCGTATGAAACGAAGCCACTGTCGCCGAATGACTTGCCCGATCTGTATAAGGTTGGTCTGTCCCCCGCCATCATCGACGGGTCTGGCGCACTTCCTTTCAAAGGCTACATCACGCGCAATAAAAACAACCCGAACGAAGTGCTTGCCGTAACGCCCGGCTGGATTCACTTCTCGACCTTCCAGTTGAAAGAAGGCCTGCACCTCGAAAGCCCGTCTTTCGCACCAAATCTTAGCGAGCAAGTCAAAACGGACGTGATGCTTTCCGTGCTGGAAAAGGCGACAAGCTTTAGAAAGAGCTATGAATCAGGCCCGCACAACAACCATATCCGCTGGCACATTAGCCAGAAAGACGAATTCATGGTCGATCTTCTGCAGAACAAGCTCGATCTCAAAGTAGACACCATGACGGACGATCCAAAATCCCGTCTGCACGTTTTCCAGCTGGAAAACGGCCGTTTGGACAACATGGCAAAAAGCGAGCCTGCACGTTTTGTTACCGATAAAGTGCAGTTCCCGTATCATGCCGACCATAAGCCCGACCTTAACGGCAAACCCGGCAATCATATCTAACCGATAAATCGACGGATTTATTGTTTCTGAATAGCAAAACTTTGCTATCCTAAAGATATGAGCACGCATCCTCTCGACGGAAAATATCTGGTTACCAGTACAACGGATTACAAAGGCCCGCTGGAAAAGAAAAGCGATGGCGAGACGGAAATACGCAACGGCCAAACCCGCCGCTACGACCGCGCCAACTGCCTGTGGACCAGCACTTTTACAATACTGAACGAACACGAAGTTGAAATGAAATCGACCGCGGACCCGAAGGAAGCGGATATTGATTTCCTGCTCACACGCCCTGATGGATCGCCCACACGTGAAGCCGTAACGTATAAAACAGTGCTAAAACTGGCGCGCAAGGAGGATAAAATCCAGATGTCCGGCCAAATATCCTATGGCGGAGATTTAACCTTTGTGACTATGCGCAAAATAGGTCCGCTGGCTTAGGCCGTCTTGCGCATATCGGCATTCTTGCAATACCAGGCATATGTATCGTGAAGGCCTTGCTGTAAAGAAATCTCCGGACGCCACCCAAGAGCGCGCATCTTAGAGGAATCCAGAAATTTGCGCGGTGTGCCGTCAGGCTTTGATGCGTCAAAGCGGATTTCCCCTGAAAAACCTGTCACGTTTTTTATCATATCTGCAAGCGTTGCAATGCTTACTTCCTCGCTGCTGCCGATGTTGATATGCATGTCTCCGTCATAACGTTCCATCATAACGATCAAAGCCCGCGCAAGATCATCGACATGCAGGAATTCCCGCAGCGGATTTCCCGTTCCCCACAATTCCACAACGTCTTTTGCCTTATGGAACTTCAACATCATGGCAGGAATGACATGTGACGCTTGCGGATCAAACCTATCGTAAGGGCCATAAAGATTGGTAGGCATTGCAGACACATAGGAACGGCCAAATTGACGTCTGTAAAACTGGCACATTTTCAAGCCTGCGATTTTCGCAACCGCATAGGCTTCGTTGGTTTCTTCCAGAGGCCCTGTAAGCAGCGCCTCTTCTCCTATCGGTTGCGGCGCAAGCCTGGGATAGATGCAGGATGAACCTAAAAACAACAGTCGGGAAACCTCGGCTCTGTGCGCCCCTTCGATAACGTTATGCGCCATGGCGAGATTGTCACGGATAAAATCAGCAGGATATGCCGCATTCGCACCAATGCCCCCCACTTTTGCAGCCGCCATGAAAATGGCATCGGGCTTGTTGCGCGCTATCCATTCAAAGGTTGCTTTTTGATCCGTAAGATCGAGTGTCCAATGTGGCGCGGAAAGCAATTGGACATTACAACGTTCCAAGGCCCGAACAATGGCACGTCCTACCAGGCCTGTTTCCCCTGCGACCCACACACGCTTTCGGTTTAGAGAAAAGTCACCCATATAATCTGCGCCCCGTAGCCGCGGGAGAGTCTGCCTCGACCATTTCGCGTATTAGATCATCGAAAGATCTTTCGGGCCTCCAGCCCAATATCGTCCGCGCCTTTGTACTATCGCCCACAAGGCAGTGGATCTCCTGCGGGCGGAACAACGAAGGATCAATCGTTACAAGCTTCTGACCGCTGTATCTGTCATGGCAGGTTTCATCAACACCCTCACCATGCCATATAACCTGCCGTCCGGATGCTGCGAACGCTCGTTCCACAAATTCACGAACACTGTATGTCTCCCCAGTGGCCAGCACATAATCATCCGGCTCTTCCTGTTGCAGCATCATCCATGCGCCGGTCATGTAATCGGCGGCATGCCCCCAATCGCGCCGTGCCTCAAGATTGCCTAGGCACAAAGGTTCTTTGCGTCCCATGGCAAACTCCCCGACGGCCTTGGTTATTTTGCGAGTAACAAACTGCTCGCCCCGCAGCGCGCTCTCATGGTTGAACAGGATGCCGTTGCTGGCATGAAAACCGTAGGCTTCGCGATATGTCCGCACCATCCAGTATGCAGAGAGTTTGGCCACGCCATATGGACTGCAAGGCGCAAACGCCGTGTCTTCATTCTGGGGCGCCGGCGCGTTGCCGAACATCTCGGAACTTGAGGCCTGATAGAACCGTGTTTTCTCCATGCCCAGCACGCGCATGGCGTCGAGCAGGCGCGTAACGCCTTGCGCATTCACGTTACTTGTATATTCGGGCATGGAAAAACTCACCTGCACATGGCTCATCGCCGCAAGGTTGTATATCTCGTCGGGCCGGGTCTGCTGAAGGACGCGGACAAGACTGGAATGGTCCGTCATATCGGCATAAAAAAGATCGATGTCTTTTGAAAAACCAATCAGCCGTTCTGTGTCGTCGACCGGCGAGTAACCCCGTAATCCCGCTACCCGATAGCCTTTTTCCAAAAGTATACGGGCCAATATGGCCCCGTCCTGCCCGGTAATTCCGGTAATGAGAGCGGTTTTGAAAGACACGGAACCCCACGCGCCAAGGTTGTCATACTTATGTATGACATCAACCTAACAAGCGGTCAATGAGGAGATGATTAACCCAGTTTCATCGGGGTGGGTTTGGATGTTGCGGCCGGAGCCTTCAGAACCGCATCAAAGCCCTGATCCTGACCAATGCTGTGATCGGAAGCCGTTTGGGTAAGGCCGTTTGCGGCCAAGCCCTGCATCAGGTTGGTCGGCATTTCACCGGCTCCGCCTAGATCTTTGAAACTGCTGCCCAGCGCCTCAGACACAGGCGTATATATTTCTATACCGCTCATTGGGGTGTCCTCATGGTTTGCACATACATCATATTGGTAACCTCGCCGCGGAATGGCTCGTCCGGCAGGCATTCGATCACTCCGATCATGGAAAGGTGTGTCAGCCTGTTAAAAACATCGGAGTTTTTAAAAGCAAAACGCGCGACTTCCTCGTTGCCCGCCTTCAATACAACCTCTTGGTCGGTTGCGCGCAACGTGTAAGGATTTGGCTCGTACGGGAGTCTACCCGCCAACGCCACCACCATAAGCCCTGTTTCCCCTTCGAGGAATCGGCAACCTGTAACTCTGCTCTCTGACATGACAGTCCCTTATTTCCCACAACAGTATAGAACCCCTATTAATATTTTATGAAAAAGCTTATGGAAACTGCAACTTCCTTGTATTTTTCAATTATATTAGCGGCTTATAACGTAAGCTCTTCGGATTTCTTTTTATCGTAGGGTTTGAATCGGAGACTCATATCTTTGAAAGGCCATACAAGCTGTTCGGAAAAGCGCGGTGGCATGGTTTGGGTGATCCCAATGTTGACGGGCGGGCGCCTGCCCGTATCGATGAAAAACGTGCCAAATATCTGGTCCCACAGCACAAGATTTTCACCGTAGTTTTTATTGCCTTCACGCAAGCGTTTCGAGTGATGCCAGCGGTGAAGTTCCGGCGTATTGAAGATATAAGACAGCGGCTTGAAGAAATTCATTTCGACATTGCAATGCGTGAGCACACCGATATAAGCGGTAACAGCCGATAGCCAAAGCACAACTTCAAGCGGCGCACCTAGAACAATAAGAACGCCCGTACCCAAAACAATACTCACCAGCGAATTGATAAAATGAAAACGGCCCGTGTTGACGATCCAAAGCTTGGTTACCGAATGGTGTACAGCATGAAAACGCCACAGCGGATGGAATTCATGGCTTAAGCGGTGCGCCCAATACAAACCAAATTCTGCCGTAACCAAGCCTAGAATCACCTGCGCAACAAGCGGCCAGTCACGGGGCCAGATGCCATAGCCTTCGTCGGTCAAAGGGGTGATCAATTTCGTAAGCCCGAAGATGCTCGCGAATGCCACCAGAGCCTGCACCACACCTTTGGAAAGAACAGTATGCGCGAGATCTGCGAACAATTGCCCATCGCTTTCCTGCCATTTGCGCTCGTGCGGCATGAAGCGCTCAAGGAAAAACAGCGCGATAATCAGGCACAGATAAACGATATTGAATGCAATAATCGGATGCGTTGTCTCAAATCCGACAATAGTTGCAGCGATGCTGGCGGCTAAAAGAAGCGGCCACGAAATATAGCTTATGAAATTGCGTAACGAATTTGTCATGTCGTTTCCGGCTCTGCTACCATAAGGGAACATCCAAACTTAGAAAACCGGACAGCGCTTGGCAAGTGTATGGATATAAAAAACAAGGGGATGGGTAACGTTGGCCACTGGACGAAATCTCGGTCTTTTAATAACAATCGATTGATATTTTGTTCCTGCGGCGTATTTCTTACCATAAAACATAACAACAGGTTTTTACCACGGCGTAATGGATCTCGCGGTTTCCACTTCACTGCCCGATTCTCTGGCCACCCTTAAACGGGCGCAGGCCTATCGCGCCCCTACATCCAGCGCGCAACCGGCGACACGTGCCGTAGTAGACAATCTTCCCACCGTAACCCAAACGCCCGCCAGTTTCGAAACAAGCGGCACAAGGCTGGTTTCGGAATCACGTCAGGAGCTGGAAAACGGCTATCGCCTCACAAAAACCTTTGAACGCGAAGACGGCCGCGCCTTTACCCGTGTGGAAGATTTTGCTTTTACGGAACGCGGGGCGCGCCGCACGGTTTACCAGCAAAACCCATCGGGAAACATCACCGAATACGAAGAAGTTCTGGACCGCGAAGGCGGCGGCACATTCCGCCGTACCCAGCGTTTCCGCGACGAATCCGGCGAAAGCCTTACACAGGTCACACCCAATTACACGGTCACAGACCCTTTTATTCTTACGGGCGGCGCTGCCCCTTCCGACCCGCTGCAAGCGACACCCTTTGGCGCACGCCGTGGAACGCAGCTTGATTTGAGCGCCTAGCGGCTTAATATTGCCGTAAGGCAAAATTTATTCGCACAAAGGAATTTCCATCATGCTTCAAGGTAAAACCGCCATTGTTACAGGCTCCACCAGCGGTATAGGACAGGGCATGGCTCTCGCGCTTGCACAGGCCGGCTGCAACGTCATGCTGAACGGTCTGGGTGACGCAGCGCAGATCGAAGCCGAACGTGCGAAAATGGAAAAAGACACCGGATCAAAAATCCTGTTCAACGGGGCGGATATGACGAAGCCCGAACAGATCGAGGCCATGATCAAAGAAACCAAGGATAAGTTCGGATCCGTCGATATCATCGTCAACAATGCAGGTGTTCAGCACGTCGCCCCTATCGATGAATTCCCGCCGGAAAAATGGGACCAGATTATCGCGATCAACCTCACGAGCGCGTTTCATATGACACGTATCGCCCTGCCTTATATGAAACAGGCCGGCTGGGGCCGCGTGGTAAATCTGGCTTCCGCGCACGCGTTGGTCGCATCGCCCTATAAATCCGCCTATGTCGCCGCCAAGCACGGCATTGCCGGCATGACCAAGACCGTAGCTCTCGAAGTGGCCCAGCAAAACATCACGGTCAACGCCATTTGTCCGGGCTATGTCAAAACACCGCTGGTGGACAAGCAGATCGGCGATCAGGCCAAGGCCCGCGGCATTTCCGAAGAAGATGTGGTCAAAAACGTCATTCTCGGCGCGCAGCCGACCAAGCAGTTCACCACCGTTGAGGATGTGGGCGCGCTTTGCGTCTTCCTGTGCTCGGATTCTGCCAAAAACATCACCGGGGCTATCCTCCCTATCGATGGCGGCTGGACAGCGGCCTAATGGCAAAAGTCCCTGCAAAAAAGAAGGTCAATATCGCCCTGCAAGGCGGCGGCGCGCACGGCGCCCTTGCATGGGGTATCCTCGACGCCCTGCTCGAAGACGGCCGTATCGAAGTTGAAGGCTTCACCGCCACCAGCGCAGGCACGATGAACGCTCTCGCCTTTGTGCAAGGGATGCAAGAAGGCGGTGCCGATGGCGCGCGAGAAAAAATGGAACATTTCTGGTGGGAGATTTCCAAGGCGGGCGTGTTCTTCTCCCCCGTGCATGGAAACCCGCTGGAACGTTATCTTGGAATTGGATCGGGTGAAAATCCGCTCTCGTATTTTATGTTCGATGCAATGACGCGGCTTTTTTCGCCGTACCAGTTTAATCCGCTCGACATAAACCCGCTTCGCACGGTTCTTGATGAGACTATCGATTTCGATAAGGTGCGCGAATGCAACCAAGTAAAATTGTTCATCAGCGCAACCAATGTCCGCACGGGCAAGGTGCATATCTTCCGCAATCCCGAAATCACGCTCGATGTCGCCATGGCATCTTCGTGCCTTCCGTTTCTGTTCAAAGCCGTAGAGATCAAGGGGGAGCATTACTGGGATGGCGGCTATTCAGGAAATCCTGCGCTTTATCCTTTGTTTTACCAGACAGAGAGCGACGATATTCTCTTGATACATCTGAATCCGCTGTATCGCGACGAGGTGCCGATTACCGCACCGGCAATTATGAACCGCCTGAATGAGGTTTCGTTCAATGCCTCGTTGCTGAAAGAATTCCGCGCGATTGCCTTCGTAAAAAAACTGATTGAACACGACATGATCAAGGACGAGTACAAGCACATGTACAAAGACCTGCGTGTCCATTCCGTACGCGCAGACGACATGATGAAAGAATTCTCGGTTGCCAGCAAATTCGAAACAGACTGGGATTTTCTGATGACTCTGCGCGATCTAGGACGCGAAGGGATGAAAGCGTGGCTTGCCGAACATTTCGACAATATAGGCCACAAATCGAGCGTAGATCTGCACGAAGAGTTTCTGACCGAAAAAGGACAGAAGCAGCATTTCTTCTCGAAAGACCGCACCCATCCCAAAAAGAAAAAGAAGAATTAAAAAACCGCCCCTGTGCAGGGGGCGGCTCTTCTTAAACATGTCCCAGCAAAACCAGGATCAAAAGAATAACGACGACCAGACCGACGCCGCCGGAAGGGTAATAGCCCCAGTTACGGCTGTGCGGCCAGGTCGGCAAAGCGCCGACCAGCATCAATATCAGGATAATCAATAAAATGGTGGTTATACTCATCTCTCTACTCCCTCATGGGTTATAAAAAGACCAACCAAATACCGCTTAAAAGGTTCCGGTCAGGAAAAGTGCGGCGTGGCTGAGGCCACATTCCTCGCACCGCCTGCCTCGAACTGGTCGGCGTTCATCATAAATGTTCTGCCGTAATCGGTGACCACCCTCATCCAGATGGCAACAGGCGTTTGCGTTATGGCCGCATCCTTGCTCACCATCTGTTTGCGGCGCGCCAGACGTGCAATCTTGTCTTCGTCGATATCCGTAAATTGAAAACGCCCTTTGAAATTGTTGCCGCGCGCGCCGCCGCCGCGCTTGCCCCGGGACTTTCTCCATGTCGCCAGGGCAGATACGCCAGCAAAAATCATTGCAAGATCCAGTTTGTTCTTTTTCGCGTGAGAGGGCATAGCCAAGTAATCCAGTGCAAGTTTGTTTCGTTGCCCCGTGTTTTAGGGACGAATGCAGGCAAGGATTTGAAGAGATTGTTATCGCGGCGTGATAACACTGTGGCAAATTGTGACGACGCGGCAAAGAATATGGCGCTGCCTTGCGACAGCGCCACATATCGGCACATTACGGGAAGTAATCCTAGAACAGCTCGAGCAGCATGCAACGTGCCGAGCCTCCGCCGTAAAACTCAATTGTCTGGATTTCCGGTGAAATCACCTTCTTGTAGTGTTTGTGGATGAGCGTCTTCTGTTCATCGCTCAGGGTTTTATAACCCGACATAGACATGACCAGCATCTTTTCACCGCCTGTGCCGATTACTTCGAGCGAATTGCCACAGAACGCCGCCATCTGCTCGTTGGTGAATTCCACCACTTCACGGTGCTCTTTCAATTTGTCGATGATTTTACGGTCTTTCAGGCATTCGCTGCATATACCGGCAAGGCTTGTGCCGATCCACATAAGAACATCCGTGTGGTACACCGGTTTGCCGCGATGTTCGGTATCGAACGGATAATGCTCGTAGCCATAATGTTCGCACCATTTCTTCGCCAGCTCTTCGTTGCTGCGCTGTGATCTTCCCTGATACGCAATTTTGTTCACTTTATCGAGCCACATGGCGCCCGTACTTTCGAGGAACTTGTTGTCGTTCTCGTATTTGGAAAGATCGAATACATCCTTGTACATCTTATCAAGGATGGCGATGATTTCCGGACGACGCTCAATTTTTCGGTTGTCCGCCAGCATCGGATAAAAGGTCATTTTGCCATCAGGCAGGGTCGAAACCCAGTTGTTGCAGAAGATATCGTCCGGGGCGCCTTTCTGCCCGTACACGGTTGTGACCGCCACGCCGTTCTCGACCAGCATATCGCGGAAATTGCGGAATTCCTGCACCGCCTTTTTCTGGATGGCCTCCACAGATTCCTGGTCATCGTGCTGATAGGAATTGGTTTCCTTGGTCTGCGGATTGGCATGGAATTCCAGCGGCTCCATCACCATGATGTGGTTGGTGGACTGAACGGACTTGGCAGACATTAAACACTCCTTTGTATACATTAGGGCGACAGCGGATTTTGCATGGAAGTATTGATATAATTACCGTTGCGAAAAAACCACCTTTCAAAGAAAATGCGGCTCAAATAGTTCTCTTACAAGCGGTTTCAAAAAATCATGCACAAAACTCTGCTTTCTATCTGGCCGCTCTTTTTCGGGCTGTCCATGATAATGATAGGAAGCGGCCTACAGAACACCCTGCTCGGGGTCCGCGCCACTGCTGAGGGCTTTCCCACTTATGCCACCGGTATCATCATGTCGATGTATTTTGCCGGTTATATGCTGGGATCGAACTATGTTCCCAAACTGATCCGTAGAGTTGGCCATATCCGCGTTTTCTCGGCGCTGGCGGCCATAGCCTCCACAACCATATTGCTACAGGGCCTGTTTGTGAACGAAGTTTCCTGGGCTGTGGTGCGCACCTTTACCGGTCTCAGCTATGCGGGCCTGTATATTGTTATCGAAAGCTGGCTAAACAACGCAGTCACGAACGAGACGCGCGGAAAGATGATGGCCTCGTATCTGGTCATTCTCTATTCCTCCATGGCGGTGGGGCAGTATCTCCTGAACTTTTCAGATCCGATGCTCGCCGATCTGTTCATTCTGACGGCGATCCTGATTTCCGCTGCGATGGTGCCTATTTCCCTGTCTTCCCGCCCCGCCCCGCAATTCGGCGAGGTGCGGAGAGTTTCACCGAAAGAGCTTTTTAAAAGCTCGCCGCTCGGCGTGTACGGCCTTTTTGCGATAGGTATAACCAGTTCGACCTTGTTTTCGATCGGTCCCGTATACGCCGCACAGGCCGGTTTCACCATGCCGCAAATCTCGACCTTCATGGCCGCTGTAATCGCTGGCGGTGTGATAATGCAATTTCCCGTCGGCTCTCTTTCGGATCGTTATGATCGTCGAAAGGTGGTTATCTGGGTATCAGCCGCAGCTTCCGCAGCTTCTCTGCTTGCACTCTTCTTGTCCACGGTCAGCATCTACGCCCTGTTTTTTGCCATGGCGTTGGTGGGCGGCGCTGCCCTCACCCTCTATGGTCTTTGTTCCGCGCACACCAATGACCATCTCGACCGCGAACAAATTGTGGGCGCAAGCGCCACCATCATCCTGATAAACGGCGCAGGCTCCATTCTCGGCCCGATCATCTCAGCCTCCCTCATGAACGCCATCGCGCCATGGGTGTGGTATTTGTGTCTGGCGAGCGTCTACGGCTCTATAGCCGTGTTCGGTGTTTACCGCTCCTTCCGCCGCGCCCCCGTACCGGCGGAAAAGAAAAGCCATTATGTGCCACAGCCCAGCCCATCCAGTGCCATGACCAGACAGCAAGCCAGCGATGCAGACGATCATGCTAATGCATTGAAAACAGTTGCAAATTAAAGATAGTTGACTATCCGGTAAAATACCCTAAATCTGTTGCAGCGCAGATATGAGGGATCCCCATGCCACGCCCCGATAATGGGACAAAACAGAAACTGATCAACACGGCCAAGGACCTTATCTGGACATCCAGCTACGGCTCGGTCAGCGTGGACGATATCTGCCGCACCGCTGACGTTAAAAAGGGCAGCTTCTATCACTATTTCCCGTCCAAACAGGATCTCGCGCTCGCGGCCATGGAAGAGTATTACCACTACAAGGTCGAAGCGATCATGAAACCGGTCTTCGCCGCCGATAAGCCTTTCCGCGCCCAGATCGATGACATGATTGCGGCTATCATCAAGGACAACCGCGACAATCTGGCGCAACATGGTTTTGTATGCGGCTGCCCGCTTGCAGCCCTTGGCTCCGAAATGATCGGCCAGGAAGAGCAGGTCATACGGATGAAGGTAGAAGAGATTTTTACCCTCTGCCGTGAAATTTTTTTGAATGCATTTACACGCGCTGTTGAAACAGGACAGATAAAGCCGGTCGACGTTCACGCAAAGGCGGAAGAAGTGCATGATTTTATTACCGGATTGCTCATTATGGCGCGGATTCACAACAGCCTGGACGGGCTGGAGCGTGATCTAGGCCCCGGTTTGATACGTATACTTGAACTTGAACAAGCATCTGCATAGGCGCAAAACATATTTATCAGGAGAGAATTTTATGCCACGCCAGACAAAGAAAAACGTTTTCCTAAGCCTGATGGCTGTAACGGCCATTGCTGGCGGATACGCCATCACACAAATTATGTTGCCTGCAGGCGCCTCGGCGCAACAAGCCGCTGGACAAACGCCCGCCATGCCCGTTCCTGTACAGGATGTACAGGAAAAGCCGGTACAACTCTGGAAGGAATTTTCAGGCCGCCTGACAGCTGTCGATTATGTAGAGATCCGTCCCCAGGTTTCCGGCATCATAGAAAAAATCCACTTTCAGGACGGGCAGATTGTAAACAAGGGTGATGTGTTGTTCAGCATCGACCCACGCCCCTATGAAGCCGCTGTCGCACAGGCGCGTGCCGAAGTTGCCTCTGCCATGGAAGATGCAAAATATGCGGCAAAAGAGCTGGAACGCGCCGAAGAACTCCTGAAAACAGGCGCTATCTCAAAGCAAGGCTATGACGAGCGTGTTAACTCCCAAAAAGTGAACAAGAGCGCGACAGCGTCTGCCAACGCCCGCCTGAAGGCGGCGCAGGTTGATCTCGACCACGCAACGATCGATGCTCCTATTTCCGGCCGCATCAGCCGGCCTGAAATCACCGAAGGAAATCTTGTAAACGCCGCAAATGCACCGCTTCTTACAAGTATTGTTTCCGAAGAACAAATTTATGGTGATTTTGAAGTCGACGAAAAAACCTATCTCGATTTCGTCCGTCAGGGTGCGGGTAAAACAGTGGAAGGCGAACAGGCAATTCCCGTCCGCCTTATCCTAAAGTCCGACGGCGTTGCGAAGCCTTATGACGGTGTAATCAAAAGCTTTGACAACAAGATCAATCCTTCCTCGGGCACCATCCGGGCACGCGCAGTTTTTGCGAACGAAGACGGTGCTCTGCTGCCCGGTATGTTCGCCAAGGTGCAAATCGGCTCGGCCAGCGAGAAAAACATGATCACGCTTCCGATCAAAGCCATCCTCACAGACCAAAGCCGGAAATTCGTTTATATAGCCGACAATGGCGCCGCCACATACCGCGAAGTCAAACTGGGTGAGACGATTGGCAACACAGAACAAATCGTACTTTCCGGTTTGAAACCAGGTGACAGGGTTATTGTCGACGGGCTGATGAAAATCCGCCCCGGCGCTCCGGTTGATCCAAAAACCCCGCAGGAGATGGAAGCAATGAAAGCGGCCATGGCCCAGCAACAACCTGGCGCCGCCCCTGCCGAGGCTCCGAAAGAAGAAACCGCAACTTCTTCCGATGAGCAAAAGGCCATTCCTTTCGAAGAACCCGCAGGCGACAATGCGGGACAAGATCAAGGCGCAACAGCCCAGCAACCCTCCGCACAGGAATAAGAGAGCATGAATTTCTCCCGTTTCTTCATCGACCGTCCTATTTTCGCGGCCGTAATATCGATCCTTATCTTTTTGGCGGGACTTGTATCCATGTTCCGTCTGCCAATTTCGGAATATCCCGAAGTCGCGCCGCCATCGGTCGTTGTCACCGCTAACTTCCCGGGTGCATCGCCCGCGGTGATATCGGAAACCGTTGCAACACCGCTTGAGGAACAGATCAACGGTGTCGAGGGCATGCTTTATATGTCTTCGCTTGCAACCACCGACGGCAACATGCAGCTCACCGTTACCTTCAAGATCGGAACGGATGCCGACTTGGCCCAGCAAATGGTGCAAAACCGCGTATCGCAAGCCACGCCGCGCCTTCCTGAAATTGTCCGCCAGATCGGCGTGACCACGGTAAAGTCCTCACCCGATATTACAATGGTCGTGCACGTAACGTCACCGGACGACCGGTATGACTCTTTGTACTTGAGCAACTACGCAACGCTCAGCGTGAAAGACCGCTTGATCCGCATCCCCGGTATCGGTCAGGTTCAGGTGTTCGGCGCTGGCGATTACGCCATGCGTATCTGGCTGAACCCGGAAAAAATCAATGAACGCGGCCTTAACGCCAGTGAAGTGATCAATGCCATTCGCGGTCAGAACATTCAGGTTTCCACCGGTACGATCGGGGGCCCTCCCTACACGGACGGCGCGACGATCCAGATGCCTATCAATGCCAAAGGGCGTTTGGCAAACCCGCAGGAATTCGAAAACATCATCATCAAACGTGATGAAAACGGTGTCGTAACCCGTCTTTCCGATGTTGCGCGCGTAGAGCTTGCCGCCCAGCAATACTCCATGGGTTCGCTTCTGGACAACAAAGAAGCCGCCGGTATCGGTATCTTCGCCATGCCCGGATCGAACGCGCTGGAAATTTCCCAGAACGTGCGCGCCGCCATGGAAGACTTGAAGAAAAGCTTCCCGGAAGGCGTTGACTATGCAATCGCTTACGACCCCACTTTGTTCGTAAACGATTCTATCACGGCCGTTATTCATACCCTGCTGGAAGCTATCGAACTTGTTGTGCTTGTCGTTATCGTCTTTTTGCAGACATGGCGTGCTTCCATCATCCCGCTGCTCGCCGTTCCGGTTTCGATTGTCGGTACCTTCGGCGCGTTGCTGTTGATGGGTTTCTCTATCAACGTTCTTTCGCTCTTCGGTCTCATCCTGGCGATCGGTATCGTGGTGGACGACGCCATTGTTGTCGTTGAAAACGTCGAACGTAACATCGAAAACGGCCTCAAACCCCGCGATGCTACCATTCAGGCGATGAAAGAAGTGACAGGCCCGATTATCGCGACCATGCTGGTTCTAACCGCAGTGTTCGTGCCGATCGCATTCGTCTCCGGTCTGACGGGGCAGTTTTACAAACAGTTTGCAACGACGATCGCCATCGCCGTTGTCATTTCGACCATCAACTCTTTGACCCTTTCGCCGGCCATGTCCGCACTCCTTTTGCGCGGCCATGACGCACCGAAAGACCGTCTGACGAAGATCATCGATACGGTGTTTGGCCGCTTCTTTAACGGCTTTAACAAGGTGTTCAAGAAAAGCTCGCGCAAATACGAACGCGGCGTCGGCCACATCGTGCGTCACAAATTCATCATGGCAATTGTCTATATCGCCCTGATTGTCGGCGCAGGATTTGTGTTCAAGATGGTCCCTCCAGGATTCGTTCCGGCGCAGGACAAAGGGTATGTCATTGCCTTCGCACAGCTCCCGCAGGGTGCAACGCTTGAACGCACATCGCAGGTCATCGACAAGATGAACCAGATTATGATGTCGCATCCGGGTGTTCAGAATGCTGTGTCATTCCCTGGTCTGTCGATCAACGGTTTTACCAGTTCTTCTTCTGCCGGAATTGTGTTCGGCACACTCAAACCGTTTGAAGAGCGCGGCACACCGGAATTGGGCGGCATGGCAATCGTGGGTGATTTGCAGCAGAAATTCTATGGCATCGATGAAGCCTACGTGGCGGTGTTCCCGCCTCCGTCGGTAA
>JAPJRC010000064.1 GCA_030824805.1 Micavibrio sp. | reverse complement strand
CATGTCTTCTGCGCTGCCTTCCAGCAGTCGTCCGCATCCCATTCCGAAAACCGTATCGCCGCAAAAAAGGGCGTGGAATTCCGCACTGTAAAAACAAACATGCCCGTTTGTGTGTCCCGGGGTTTCTATCACCTGCAAACGCAGCCCGCTTTCCTCGATAACATCGCCGCCTTTGACGCCTTTATCCATATGGGGAATGCGTTTTTGTTCGGCTGCCGGGCCGATAACCGGAACGTTGTATTTTTCTTTTAATTCCGCATTTCCCGCAACGTGGTCCGCATGATGGTGTGTGTTCAGTATGAGGGCCGGCGTGAGTTTTTTCTCGGTGATATAGGCAACAACAGGTGCGACCTGTCCGGGATCGACGATCACGCAGCGATCCGAGAGGCCTTGTATGACGAAGCAGTAATTGTCGCGCAGAATAGGGACGATATGGACGGGCATTAGTTCGGTTTTTCTCCTGTCCCAATTTCCTCTGTCCCGAGATATTCTGCAAGCCTTGTTTTAGCCGATCCCGGCTTAAGCGGTTGCTGCTGCGATTGGTGTGGTGCCCAGCCGAGCAGAAAGATGACTTCGAAACTGGCGCGTATACGTCCGTCGGCGTCTGCAAATTTCTGTGCGTACAATTCGCCCGCGCGTAAAAACAAACGGCGTGCGGAAAAATGTTTTGCACGTTCCGTTATAGCGTTGCCTTCGCCCATCATCCGCAGATCTTTCATCAACGAGAAAATAGAATCGTATGTGACGGTTACAATGTCGGAATCTACAACGGGCAGGGCAAAGCCCGCGCGCTGGAGAAGGTCGCCCATCTGGGGCTTATCCGCAAACGGCGCTATGCGTGGCGTCATCCCACCGGATATTTCAAGTTCCGCTTCGGCAAGGCAGCTGCGCAGTTCGTACAGGGTTTCGCCGCCGAGGATGCCTGCCACGAAAAGCCCGTCTGGTTTCAAGCTTTGCCGTATTTGCAAAAGCGCGCCGGGCAAATCGTTGACGGTGTGCAGGTTCAATGCGCTGACGACAAGATCAATAGATTGCGGCGCGAAGGGAAAGAAATCCTCTTCGCCGATGACATCGCGTCCCATAACGAACAGATTTTCAATCCCCAGCATATTATTGTCCGGCGAAGGGCCACGTTCGCCGATCTGGAGGCAAAGCGGGAATTTGCGGCGGACAATGGAAAGCCTTTCTTCCAGCTGTTTCATGGTCCAGTCAAAAAGGAAGCTGTATTTGTCGATGGAAGGGGCCGAGCGGGCACGCTGCCTGCGGATCTGGCTACGATCGAAGACCGTGAGCATTAATTGTCTTTCTCGAGACGCGGCATGCTTACGATGCCGGTCGAGCGCATCGATACGGGAATGGATTTAATGTCTGCCAGTTTTTTCGCGAATGTCGCTGCGGGGCTCATTTCGCTGTTCAATCCTGCCGTTGCCTTGATGGCGTAACCCGCAACTTTCAGGAAGCTGTCATGGTTGTCCCAATACAGCATCTTCCAGAGATTATAGAGCGGTGTGAAAGAGGCCGCGCCGTGTGTGCGTCCGGCTTTCATCCAGCCGGTAACGCCTGCCGTGCTGACAGCAAAGGGGAATATACGTTGCGGCGTGACGCCGACATGGCTGAAATAACTTTCGCCCATACGCGACACGCATTCGATAGGCACTTCGAATTTCTCTGCGATATATTTGCGGGCCAGTTCAAAGTTCGTAACTTCCTTCGGCAAGGACAGGCTCGGGCAGGTAAGGATATAGCCGTTGCCTTTGTAGCGTTGTGGCACGGGCAGATATTCTTCGATAATGCCTGCCATGACCTCGCCGTTGATACGCTGCGTCAACGGAAGGATAACGGCAACGTTCTGGGATTTGTCTTCGTGCAGAACGAATTCGATCTCACGGGATGCAAGGCCGGTGATGCCGCCCTTGATCTGGCCTTCGTCGACGAACACGGAGTGCGCCGTGCGAAGCTGTCCGGCCGTACCGCGGATTTCACGGAAGCGCGAGTCGTGTTGCGCGAGTTTATCGACGATATCCTTCAAGCGCGAGGTTTGTTCGGGCTCTTCCGTTTGCAATGTGAGCGGGCATTCGGCCCAGGACTCATAAGGCAGGTTCAATTTTTCATACAGAGCCATGATCTGCATTTCCAGCCGGCTGGAAGGAATAAGACCAACGCCGATGGCGTTCAGAATGCGCTGGGCATCGACTTCGATGATTTTTCCTTGTGTGGAGAAGCCACTGATATCAGCAAGAACATGGCGTGGAACGATAGGGGCTTCCGGCGATTGCACGGCCAGATATTTTGTCTGGATGCGTTCATCGATATGATCGGGCGCGGGATAGAACCCCGGACCTTCTTCAATTTCTTTGCCCGGCACGATTTTCAGACCAAGGAAATCGCGCGCGAAGTTAAAGGTCGATTTTGTGTCGCCCGGCTTGATATCTTCAAAGACATCGTACGGAATGGCTATTGCCTCGGTCATGTGGCCGGACCAGCGTTTTCCGTCTATGTTCGGGCCATTACGCGGCACAGCGTTTACAAGGCCGCGCGGCAGGCCGTCGTGAATATAGATTTTCAGTTTTTCGTCATCGATGCGGTAGGGAAGAATTTCGACGATTTCCTGATCGCGGCAGACGACATCGTGGATGCGGCCTTCGTGTTCATCGCGCATTGCGGTAATACGGATGGTGCGGTTCGGTGTGCGTGAAGGCTTGCGTTCCGTCACCAGAAGCGATTTCTTGTCGCCGACTTTTTGCGCGAGCGTGATAAAGCTGGTCGGCGGGTTGCCCATCAGCTTTCCGTTTTCGTCAAACATCTTGAATTTTTTCTCGAAACGCGACTTTACAATCTGCTGGTCCCAGTGCGGGGCAGAGTAGAGCAGGCGCGCATCGATGGATTTCAACATGCGGCGCATATCGCGTTCTGTCATGAACGCGTATTCCTTGTGCAGTTCTTCTTCCCAGTATTCGCGGTCATCTTTACGGAGAACGAATTCATAGGCCCATTTGTAAGGCAGGCGGAACAGGCGCGTCTGCGGGAAACGTGGCGGAAGTTCTTCGAGATAAAAGCCGCGGTGCGCAGGGTCATCGCGCGGGCGGGCTTTTTCCGAGTAAAGGATCAACAGTTCCGGTTCCGACATGCCGAACACGCCATCGGCGGGTGAAGAGGGCTCGTCGGGCATCTCCAGCATCACATAGGATGTTTCCGGCAGCGAGAATTCGCGAATGAACAAAAGCCCTTCGGGTTTCAGCCAGCGGAAATGGTTTTCAATGATGTTGCTGACAACGCGGTCGTTGCAGTTTGTCTGCGAATATACTTCGTGCAGCGTGAAAGAGTGGATGATTGCGTCGACCGAATTTTCGGGAAGCAGATCGTCCAACATATTGCCGCAGACGAATTCGAGATTGTCCAACTGGTACAGGTCGCGCGCCTGACGCACAAGGTGGCGGTCCATATCGATGCCGATAAAATTATAATCCGGATTCATCACCGCCATTGCAAACACAAGCGACCCATCCGCGCTGCCGACATCGACAACCTTCGATCCCGGAGAAAGGACAAGGTGCGACATCGTAAACCACGCTTTGCGGATAACGGCTTCGGGTACGGATGCGAGTAGAGCTTTGTATTCTGCGATGGCTTCTTCAGGGGACTTGGAATGGACTACAGGCGCTTTCGGGGGCGAACCACTTTCGGGTCCGCTGATCATCCTGATCTGATTTTTCAGTGTCCTTGTTTGGCCCATACACACACGCTTCTAAAAGGGCAGGCGTTTACGAATTTTATGCTTCGCAGTTTGTTTTTTGTAGAGTACCGCCGATCCTTTTCCTTTTAGTTATGTTTATGCAAAAAGTAAAGGGAATTGTGACCAAACCGTGGCGACCCCTTTCAGTTTGTTATTTTTTATCATACGTTTGTATAAATGTTTTCTTTCCAAGCTTTAATCGATGCAATTCTTCCGCCGCGCTGCGCTTTCACAGGGAATCTGGTTGATTCGCAGGGAATGATTGCGCCGGAGGCTTGGGGGAAGTTGTCCTTCATAAGTTTTCCATATTGTTATAGTTGTGGTGCGCCGTTCGAATTCTCACAACAGGCGGGCGAAAAATTGAATAGCCCTGGATGCCTTGCCGACCCACCTGAATTCACAATGGCGCGGGCGGCGCTGGCTTATGATGATGCCAGCCGCGGTTTTATTCTTGGTTTTAAACACGGCGACCAGACGGAATCCGTCGTTACCATGGCACCCTGGTTGAAGGCGGCCGGTGCGGATTTTTGGGAAAAGGCCGATGTGATAGTGCCGGTTCCGCTACACCGGTGGCGGTTGTTGCGCAGGCGATACAACCAGGCCGCCCTGATGGGGCGTGTTATAACCAAAGTCACGGGCAAGCCCATGATCGCCGATGCGTTAACCAGAACGCGATCCACGCCCAGTCAGGGGCATTTGAAAGCAGGAGAGCGCCGCGCAAATGTAAGCAAGGCGTTTGCCGTTCACCCGAAGCGAAAGCAGGCTTTGGCAGGAAAAAATATCGTGCTGATCGACGACGTCTATACAACCGGATCGACGGTGCGTGAATGCGCCAAAGCGTTGCTTGCAAAAGGGGCGAAAGAAGTTTTCGTTTTAACGCTGGCGCGTGTGGTAAAGGCCGAACGTTTCGATTGATTTGATTACAGCGGCTCGCCGTTTACAAGGCGCCCATCATCCATAGACGGAAGCAATCCCTGCTGCATGGCGAAATTTTTAAGGCCGGGAATTTTTTCAACGCTTTTCAAACCCAGGCGGCGCATGTCTTTTACCAGCGCGATATCGTTCGCGACGGCGCGGTTATAGTTGTCGATGCCCACCACATGGGATTTAATATCCAAATGGCGGCGGCGTTCGTAACGGCCCAGAACATTTGCAGAGCCGATATCTTCGCCCAGCCTTGCGGCATCGGTGATAACTTCCGCCAGTGTTGCTATATCACGCAGGGAAAGATTAAGGCCTTGCGCTCCGATAGGGCTCATCACGTGCGCGGCTTCTGCGGCGATAACGGCGCGTTCACCGGTAAGCTTTTCCGAAGACAGCATCATCAATAGCCAGCTTTCGGGATTGGACTTCAAAGTGATTGTGCCGAGATAGCCATTGGTACGGTCTTGTATGGCGCGCTCATATTCCTCGCGCTTCATTGCTAGGTACTTCTTTGCGTCTTCCGTTTTTTCGACCCACACAATCGAGGACTGGTTACCGGGCATAGGCACGAAAGTGAAGGGGCCGCCGGCGCGGTGGAATTCGGTTGATGTGAAATTGTGCGGCTTTGTGTGTTCGATAAGGCAAGTCATCGCCATCTGGCCGTAATCATGCGTTTTGGCTTCGATCTTTGCGACTTTGCGGACCAGCGAGTTTCGCCCGTCCGTTCCGATGATAAGTGATGCTTCGATGGTCTTGCCGTCTTCGGTATTGGCACGGACTTTTGCCCCGTCGATTTTGTATGATTTCAGTTTTGCTGGCGCAAGGCGCGTCAGATTTTTGACTTCCGGAATCTTGTTTGCCAATGCAAGGCGCAAATACGCGTTCGGTATATTATAACCGAAACATTCCTGTCCGGATTCAGCCGCGCGGAAAGTGATGCCCGCATCGCCATTGTTATTTTGCGTGCTGTCGTCGATAATCTTCATGATCTTCAGCGGCGTGGCGATATCGTGAAGGTTTTCCCAAAGACCCGCAGCCTTTAATACATTGATGGACGAGTTCAAAAGCGCCGCCGTGCGGCCTGACGGTTGATCGGTGTTAATGGGGGAAGGCGGTTCGGCGTCAATCAACACAACCTTGAACCCGGCACGGCCAAGAAGCAGCGACAAAGTCAGACCTGCGGGACCCGCGCCCGAGATAATGATATCCGCCTTAATATCGCTCTTGAGGTCTTTCTTTTCCATGCTACATACATAGAAGCATTTTATGACGGAAGGAAGGCAAACCATGGCCGATATCGAAATTTACACCACCAAAGTCTGCCCTTATTGCATACGGGCCAAGAACCTGTTGAACGCAAAAGATGCGGATTTTAAGGAAATAGACCTGACGGGCGACGATGCCGGCCGCGAGGCTCTGCTCAAGCGCTCCAACGGCATGCGCACGGTTCCGCAGATTTTCATCAACGGCCAGCATATCGGCGGGTATGACAATCTTGCCGAACTGGAAGAAAAAGGCGAACTGGACAAGCTGCTCGCACAATGATCATCAAGGCCGCCGTTGTACAACTGAATGCCGGGCCCGTGATCGAGGACAATCTTCGTGCGGCGGAGGCTTTGATACGTGCGGCCGCAAAACAGGGCGCAACGTTGATCGCAACGCCGGAAAACACATGCCGCATGCGCGCGAGCGTGGAAGACAAGCTGGCGACATCCTTTCTTGAAAAAGACCATCCGGCGGTGCCGTTCTTTGCAAAGCTGGCGGCAGAGTTGAAAGTGACTCTGGTCATCGGTTCGCTTTCGTCGATCAAGGCGGAGGAGGGACGTTTGGCAAACAGGTCTTTCCTCTTCACCAAAGACGGGCAGATGGTTGCTACGTATGACAAGATCCACATGTTCGATGTCGATCTTCCCAATGGCGACAAATACCGCGAAAGCGACACCAACCGCCCGGGCGATAAGCCTGTGCTGGCAGAAGCAGACGGGCTGAAGATAGGTATGTCCGTTTGCTATGATGTGCGTTTTCCGCACCTCTACCGCACGCTCGCCAAACAGGGCGCGGAGATCCTGTCCATTCCGGCCGCTTTCACCGTGCCGACCGGACAGGCGCACTGGGAGATATTGCTGCGTGCCCGCGCCATCGAAAACGGCGCTTTCGTTCTGGCGGCTGCGCAGGCCGGCACACATGAAGGCGGCCGCGCAACTTATGGACATTCCATGATAATTGCCCCTTGGGGTGAAATCTTGGCTTTGGTCGAAGGCGATGGCCCGGGGTTTGCATGTGCAGACCTGGACCTCGAGCTGGTCGACAAGGCACGGACATCCATTCCCGCCCTGACGCATGACAGGCCCATAAATTAACCTTTTGGGTTGAAATTTTAACCTTTTGACGGGTAAAATATACGCATGACAACGATACTAGGCGGCGGAACAAGCATTCTTGGTATGGCGAACAGCCTGCTCGACAACGGACGGAATATTTTCGCCCGCAACGGTGGCACGGGCATGTCGCCCCGTTCGCGCGCTTTGCTGGAAGGTTTTTACAACAACGGCACGGCCTTGTTTAACCAGCTTTACGCAAAAACGGAAACCGCAGAACTTTCCAACCAGATAAACATCCTGGCGCTGCGTTCACAAAACTCTTCTCTCGTCGCAGAGGGGATGTTCGATGACGGTTCCGCTTCGGCTTCCAGTACGGCAGGCACAAACGTAGATACGGAAGCCTAAGCCAGCTTTTCCAACGGCACATTCAGTGCCTTCGCAATCGACTTGAGGCTCCGTATGGAGCCTTCTTTGCGTCCGGTTTCTATTTCCGTGAGATAGGGGCGGGAAAGACCGGCAGCACCGGCCAGATCGTCCTGAGTCATGCCGCGGAATTTGCGAATGATCTTGATCGGGCTTTGCGCGCCGACTTCGATTTTCTGGAGAACATCATCCGGAAGATCGTTCGCCGCGTTGCCGTTCTTCATCTGCGTATAATCGTGCAGGGGAACAAGAACATGGGGTTTTCCGGCTATATGGATGATGTCGTATTGCATGACAGATGTCTCCTTGGGCGACATTCTATCATGGATTCGCGGGATTAAAAACGCGATGTCAGCGTGATCGAGCCGAAGAACGTGTCGTCCGGCTGCCCGTCGAATTCTTTCGTGCGGTAGTTTGCCGTATAGGACAGGCGATAGTCGTAGAGTGTAAACGCAATACCCGCCACCGCATCGCCGACAAGGATCTTTTTGTCTACATCGGGGCCGTCATCATCGAAGCTGTTGCCATCCAGGAAAATATTGCGTGCCACCGCGCGGCCATCGAACCCTGTGAACAGGTACCAGCTCCATTTCTGGTCGGGCACACTGAAATAGCCTGTACCGGACATGGCCGGCTTCACGCGCGGCGGGGTGTCCTGCAATGTGTTTTGGTATGGGCCGAATGTGAACATCATGCCCGCGCCGCCATATGTGTAGACGTTGCCAAGGCTCACATTGATGTTCGGTTCGGCGTTGATGCGGAAGTTGCGCCCAAGATCCAGCGACCAGTCGCCGTTGAAGCCGCGCGGCCATCTCCGCTGCCACGACAATATAACGCCAGGTTCGTTGTCCAGCTGGTTCGACCAACCTTTGGGCGTGTTGGAGTCCGTGATGTGGGTGTGAATGAATTTTTGAGTTTGTTCGCCCAGCGCCGCGGGACCTACCACGCCAAGCGTTAGTTCAAGCTCGTCGATACGGTCCGCCGTCAGCGTTGCCATACCGATAGAGCCATACAACCAGCCAGCGTAGGGGCGATCGCCCTCGGGAGGGTTGCGCTCCGTAATATCCGAAGGGCTGTAGAGATTTTGACCGAGCGTGAAGAAGGTGCTCGTGGTCTCGTTCAGGTCGAAAGGCGCGATAGCGTCGGCCAGATCATCGATTACGGGCGGCACATCTGTTTCGGTGTTGAAATAGGTCATACGCACGCCCGATGTGTAGTAACGGTCCTTGCCATCACCGATCAGGTCGTTTTCGTACGAAAGGCTGAGATAGTTTTTCTCTTCGGTGTTGCGGATGTGGCGCGTGGCTTCGCGCTCCAGCTTATAAGGATCTGAAGGTGGCGGCGCTGCGTCTTGCGCAACAGCGGGAAACGATAGAACGCTTGCCGCCAGAATTACCGGCAGGAATGCAAAAAAGCCTTTGAGTGAAGCGCTGTGTGTCATGACCCCAAACTAACCGTAAACACATGCATCAACAACCCAATTGTCATTCGGTTCCGTCTTTGCCATTCTACGGGACAAATAAGAAAGAGCTGCCATGTCCCTCAAAACCTATACCCATTCGCCGAAATCCGGAAAGAAGCCGGAAAGCATTGTGATCCTGTTACATGGACTTGGCTCAAACGGGCAGGATCTGATCGGTCTTGCGCCATATTGGGCGACAGTTTTGCCCGATACTGTTTTTGTATCGCCTGATGCGCCGTTCCCATGCGATATGGCGCCATATGGGTACCAGTGGTTTTCGCTTCAAAGCCGTGACCCGCACATGATGCTTCAAGGTGTGGAGACCGCGTTTCCCATCCTGAACGAATATATAGACGAAATGCTGGCAAAATATGAGCTGGCCGATGACAGGCTGGCGCTGGTCGGCTTTTCCCAAGGCACCATGATGGGCCTTTATGCCGGACCACGCCGCAAGAACAAGATAGCAGGGGTTCTGGGATATTCGGGTGCGCTCATAGGTGCGGCTACATTGGGGGATTCCAACATTCAAAAGATCCCCGTGCATCTGATCCACGGAGATGCGGATACCGTTGTGCCCGTCAATGCTTATACCATGGCAAAACAAACGCTTGTTTCACATGGGTTTTCGGTAACGGGTGGTATTACACAAGGGTTGGTGCACAGCATAGATGACGAAGGCATAGAAGACGGTGCCGCCTTCCTGCAAAGAATATTGACATAACAAATAGCTGTGGCTAGCATCTCCCGTTTTGGGGAGATATGCATGACCGAGACATCACTAAACCACAGCGATGATGCAGAAAAACTTCTGGCAGATTACGGTGCCAGATTTCCTCGAGCATTTTTTTCGCAAGAGTTGACAGTCTATCCCTCTACCTATGGCGTTTCGTCCATGAGTGGGAAAGCCGTGCTTTCAAGAGGAGATACAAACTTAGGCGAACCGCTACTGACATTAGAAACATTCTGGGCACCACTCATGGATGGCGAATGTCCACATAGCATGGTGACGACGGGCATAGTGTATGACAGGCCCTCGGAAAAAATTGAGTTTTATGGTGTTGGGCCGTCTGACCAGCCCGTCATGCAAAGAGAACATGTCTCGTTGTATCGCACCATGGGCGGCGTCGCCATTATCGACGAAAAGAAGCGCGAGCATCATTATATAATCGGCGAAGGGCAAGGGCGGGCCTACATACGCACCGTGGACAATCTGGCCGAGCTTCCGGTTCAGAATATTCCCGGCGCGTTCGAGATATGCAGCCTAGCGGGTGAGGGTGCTTTTAATCTGGATGCGGGCGGTGCGCAGGGTTCGATGCACGGCGCCATAAGCCATTTGCGTGCTTGTCTGACCGATTATGATTCGGAAGAGAGGCTGCGCATTCTTCTTAACAGCGCCTATCATGGGTGCATGCCCGAATCGAGAAAACTGCATCGGCCCGAAGAGCATAAGCCGACTAAGGTGGAGCCTGCGCCCATCGATATTTCCGAATTGACCGTTATTCAGCCGCCAAGTTTGGGCTGATTTCAAAAAATCGCAATTCTTATAAAGGCTTCAACGGTTTTGCTGCAGCGTTACTAAAGCACCTGCAATAGATTTCGCATTTGCGGTAAGTGTTTGTCAGATTATCGCAATCCAACTTTTTGCCGCTTGTTCTGTGCATCGCATCATTTTCGCGTAGGCAATAGTTGGTAATGGGTCATTTTTATCATATAATAAAGTTATAAAACGTTGCGCGAGGCCTTCACATTTTTTCCTCCCGCCTGAAGGCCTCCCCCGGGAGCCACTCGGGCTATGACAAAGGAGAGAATATGGAAGCTTTAAGAACACTGGAACAATGCCCAGCCTTGATACTGAACGCCGACTTCAGGCCGCTGAGCTATTTCCCTCTATCTGTCTGGTCTTGGCAGGAAGCGGTGAAGGCTATGTTCCGCGATAGCGTAACGGTGGTGTCCGAATACGACCAGGTGGTCAGATCCCCGTCCTTCGAATTCAAGCTTCCGAGCGTTCTGGTCTTAAAAGAATATGTGCAGGCGACAAGAAGGCCTGCCTTTACAAGATTTAATGTTTTTCTGCGCGATGAATGGCATTGCCAGTACTGCGGTGTGAAAGAGCGCACCAACGAACTGACATTCGATCACGTCATTCCAAAATCACGCGGAGGCAGGACTTCCTGGACGAATATCGTCACGGCTTGTCGAACTTGCAACACAGCGAAGGGCCACAAAATGCCCCACGAATGCAAGATGTTCCCGAGGATGGAACCCAGACAGCCGAACGTTTTCGAGCTTCAGGAAAAAGGACGAAAATTCCCCCCGAACTTTCTGCACAAAAGTTGGGGGGATTTTCTTTACTGGGACAGCGAACTCGACTCGGAAGAAGGAGGGAGCGGTTCAGTAATCTAAAGACGGCCAAACTATAACAACGTTGAACAAAGGAGGTTTGCTATGTTTGGTAAGATACTTGATGTTGGTCACCACAGAACGACCACGGAAGCCGTATGGTTCTATTTCATCTCGCTGGCACTGATGGTCGGTGTTTCGACCACGCTTGTCCATTTCTTGGGACTGGCCGGTGTGGTGGATGGCGGCGGTTCGTTCTTCACGGGCGGCGAAGTTTACACGTTGATCGGTACGGTTATGGTGCTCCTGATCTCCGGCCTTATCCTGACAGGACGGAATCTGACGAGCGACATCTTCTCCGTGCTCGTGGTTGCTGTGGGCGTATATCTGTCCTACACATCCAGCGTGATGATCGGTCTTATTCCGGTAGCGCTGCTGACCACGCTTAAAACGAAATAACGATTACAGTCTTTAAAGGACTTTTGGCCGGGCGGTGTAACAACCGCCCGGTTTTTTGGGCCGGAATTTGCATCGGGAAAAGCGGGTGTGAAATACTAAGGGCATGGCAGTGATTACACCCACATTTACAAGAGCGGCGACAGGTGCGGTAAGCGCACCAAGACCGTCCGTGGGCGGAACGGCGCCAACCCGCTATCCTTCTCCTTTTTAAGGGTTTTTTAGCGGTTTAGTGGCAAATTTGCATTTGGGACACGGAATCTGGAATACTGATTTCTAGAACAACAGAGGAGATTAAACATGGCACCACTCGCACCTATCTTTCTTAATGCTGCCATCGGCGCTGTCGAAAAG
>JAPJRC010000063.1 GCA_030824805.1 Micavibrio sp. | reverse complement strand
CAATTAAAACAAAAATATTTGGATTTAATTGTATTAAACTATTAATACCATCGCGCATTCGGTATCTCCCTTAGTTTAACGTAAGCTATAACTAAAGCAGTTCTCTTTGCAACGCCCATTTAACCTGCAGGTTGTCGGTATCCATCTTGGCTGTGATGACCAATTGCTTGGATTTGCGCGGACGAATGCCTTCACCGAGATAAATGGAATCTTCCAGCGATAGCGGCGCGCCAGAGGCGGTGAAGCGCCAGCCCGTGCCGCCGGGCAGCGCAAGGATGGCTTCTTCATTGTCCTTTACCAGAGAAACGCTGACTTTTGGATGCAGGTGGAAACGCAGCGTAATATCGTGCGGCTTTGTAAGCCCTGTCGTACAGGCGAGCGTGTCTTCGCCGCGCAGGTCGTTGCCCTGATCGGCGTAATACAGGCGGCGACGGTGGGTGATGCCGTTGATCGGCACATAGCCGTCATGGCTGCAATCCAGCAATACCGCGCCAATATGGTCTTCGCGGTTCAGCGATACTTTCTTCGCCTTGCGGGACAAGGAGCCGTCCTTGTGAATTTCATACGCGTTGCGGTCATCGATGGTCAGCGTTGTGTGTGCGGCGGTGAAGCGCAGCGTGTCCTGCCAATCCGGATTGGTCGGGTGCGCACCGCAATTGACGATGATACGTTCGCGCCCATAAGACATTTCGAAAGCCAGCGGCGCGGCATGCGATGTTTTATCGTGCGGCCATTTCGGCGCCTTGCCTGTGTCCATCATGATGAGGCCGCGGCCCACAGCCATGCGTTCATAGCCCGTGTGCGGCAGGGAATTCAGCGTGCGGGCACGGGAACCGGATTGCAGCATAACCTGCTTTACCAGATCTTCGTGGCCTTCCTGACAGCCGTTGAAGAGTGCAAACTTGCGGTCGGCATGACGGAAAAAACGCAAGGCGGGCACGGCACGATCCAGCGCGTGCAGAATTTTTTCAGGGCATGGATAGCCGCCCTGACGCAACGCCATGCGTATATCGATAAGTATGATAATCGCTTCCAGCAATTGCTGCGGGCTGCGCGATACATGACCGCCGTCGGATAAGATCTGTCTGCCGATTTCCTTGTGCAGCAGGTTAAGCGCCTGTTCCAGAAGCTGCTCACGTCCCTCTAACGCAAGGCCGGCATAGGCCAGACCTTTGATAGCCTGCAGCAGCGGGATGCCGGACAGATTGCCCGGAACCGTGCGCGAGAGATGGCGTACCTGACGTGCCAGCGAGAGATAAAATTGCTCCTGAAATTCTTCGTTCGCGCTTTCACCGAAAAAGGTAAAGGAAGAAAGCCAGTTCGCTACGCGCGCGCCCATGATGTCGGCGCGCCATGTCACATCGTTGTAATGCGGATATTGGCATATCCAGTTATCCAGCATTGCCCGCGCCGCCATACGGCCTTTGTACCCGCCAAGCGATTTAAGATCGCGCAGCCATTCGAACGAATGGATATGTTTGATCCATGTGTCATCCACGCCATCCGGTTCCCAGTTGGCGTTGTGCAGCTCCAGCTGGTCACCCTCGAGCGTAAAGATGCCGCCATGGATGAGCCAACGTGCCCGATCGGCGGAGCCTTTCCAGACGTCGGTTGGTGAAAGAATGAGTTTTTCAGGGACGCAGCCAGCCAGTTTCCAGCGATCGACAATCTTGCTGCAGGCGATGGTGTGAACGCCTTTGCGGAAAGATTTGTTGATCGTCGTAAACAGGCTCATGGAAAAATTATCCTCGCAAAGCCTTGATAGCGGCGGCATAGGTGGATGGGCCGCCTTTAAACACAGCCGTGCCGGCGACGAGAACATCCGCGCCCGCCCTGATAACCTGTGGCGCGGTTTCCGGCGTGATACCGCCATCGACTTCGAGATCGATCGCGCGGCCCGTGGCGTCGATGCGTTTGCGCACATCGGCGATCTTGTCCATCAACGGTATGAAAGCCTGGCCGCCAAATCCGGGGTTTACGGTCATCACCAGCACCAGATCAACAAGGTCCATCACATGGTCCAGCACCGATGTCGGTGTTGCAGGATTCAGCGCGAGCCCGGATTTCTTACCCATTGCACGGATGGCCTGCAGCGATCTGTGCCAATGTGGGCCTGCCTCGGCATGGATGGTGATGATATCGCAACCCGCATCGGCATAAGCCTGCAGATAAGGATCGGCAGGTGCGATCATCAGGTGCGCGTCGAACACTTTCGGCGATGCCTTGCGCGCGTTTTTGATGATCGGCGGACCAAATGTGATGTTCGGCACGAAATGGCCATCCATCGAATCAATGTGGATGTAATCCGCGCCTGCGGCGTCGAGAGCCGAGATTTCCTCCCCGAGTTTTGAAAAATCGGACGATAGAATCGATGGCGCTATTCTGACGTTGCGGGTCATGACGGTATTTTGAAACTTTTGAATCAAGGGGGTGGTGAAAGGAACCTTCGAATCAATAGTTTACCCGTGTGTTTTCCACAGGGCAACGGTTACGCCGAATCTTTTTGATAATTTTTCTAAGCGACCTTGCGCAGGCGGGATATGAAAAAGCCGTCCATGCCGCCGCTTTCTTTCAGCGACTGCGGCAAAATGCGCACATCGCCCTCGGAATTTACCAGGCCATCCAACCCGCCGAATTCCTCTTTGCGCACCGGCACGCGGCGAAAACCAGGATTTTCTTTCAGGAAACGGTCCACCTGCCGCTCGCCCTCGTCTTTTTGCAGCGAACAGGTGCAGTAAACGAGTATGCCGCCTGTCTCCAGAAGATCGACCGTGTTTGCGAGCAAGCGCTGCTGGATGCTCATCAAACCTTCCTGGTCCTTGGGCGTTTTCAAAGAAAGCAGATCGGGGTGGCGTCGTATCGTACCGGTCGCGGAACAGGGCGCATCCAGCAGAACGAACTGGAATTTATCTTTTGGCTTCCATACGGAGCCGTCTTCGATGATCGTCTGCACGTTTTCGGAAAGGCCAAGACGTTTGATATTGTCATTGAGGGTTGCCATGCGGGCGGCGGAACGATCAAGCGCTGTAACCTTCGCGCCGTTTGCCGCCAGCTGCGCGGTTTTACCGCCGGGCGCTGCGCACAAATCGAGCACGCGCGCATCCCTGACTTCGCCCATAAGCTTGACCGGCAGCGCGGAAGAGGCATCCTGCACCCACCACTCCCCGTCTTCAAAACCCGCAAGGTCTGCGACATGGCCGCCGGAAGGACGGCGAAGCGAACCCGTGGGAAGCACTGTGGTCGCAAGCTTCAACGCCCACTCTTTTGCCGCGTCCTTGTTTTTGACGGTGATATCGAGATGGGCCTCTTCCAGGCTTGCGAGCGCTATGTCTTTTGCGCGCACGGATCCGTAATCATTGATCCATTGATGGTAGAGCCATTCTGGAACATTCAGCGCGGCAACATCCTGTTTGCCAAGCCATTCACGCCCTTCCCCGACCACACGGCGAAGAATTGCGTTTACGAAACCCTTCTTGCCTTCCATGCCTTCCTGTGCGGCAAGCGTAACGGAAGTATCGACCGCCGCATGGTCCGCAACATCCATGAACAGAATCTGGGCGATACCAAGATACAGAATCCATTTCAACTTCTCGGGACGGGGAAGATCGCCCTTATTGATTGCTCTGCCAATCAAGTCGTCCATCTGACCCTTGCGGCGCAGAACGGTGGAAACCATCATACGGACGAATGCGCGGTCGCGGGAATCCAGATCGAGGAAGCTTTTCTCGCGTTCAAGCACGGCATCGAGCATGACCTTGCGGCCCAGAATCTGCTCCAGCATCTTCAAAGCGGTAAGACGGGCGGCGATGCCATCGCCTCCCAGATCGTCGAGCATATCGGCCTGGGCGGTCATGAGGATGAGGAAATAATAAGCTGTTCCATTTGGTGGGCTTCATCCATGATATCGTTGTAAATACGACGAACGAGTTCAGGGTTCAGGCCTTTTTTCGCAGCACGCTGCGCATTGCGTTCGCGCACTTCGTTGATACGGTCCGTCTGCATAAGCGCAATCTTGTTTCTGGCTTTGATAACGCCGACTTCACGGACGATGTCCATGCGCTCGGCAAGCAGATCAACGATCTTGTCATCCAGCGCGTCTATCCGCGCGCGTTGGTCCTTAAGGGCTTCCATTTAAATGTCCTTGGCGTTCTTCCGGCCCGGGACTATTTGCGTCCGGCCGATTTTCTGGCTACCGCCATATTGTCAACCAGATTGGGGTATGGCCGTCCAGCTTTTTCTGCACGGGCCTTCGCCTCTTCTTTTTGATCGGGTGTCAGTTTCTTTTTAGACGCCTTGGATTTATTGGGATTTTCCTTTTCCCATGGCGCTTTCTTCCCCGAAGATTTCGGGGATTTTTTGTGCGTTTCCTTGGTTTTGGCGCGGGGCTTTTTTTGCTCGGACATGGTTAAAAAACGGCTGACAGGATGAAAAGTTTCTTTATTGTAAGCGTATGAACGAAAAAGACGAGAAAAACCCGCAGCAAAAACCCGAACAACCCAAAGACCAGCCAAAGGAAATCGGCGGGCGCGGCGGGCTGGACCCCGTGCGCTATGGCGATTGGGAAATAGGCGGCAAGTGCGTGGATTTTTAAATCACGTAATTCAAACCATCGTCGGGACGATGCGCAGCATTTGCATCATGCAGGCCGCACTCGCCGCGCTGTTCACCGAGTTTCGTGCTGTGCACATCGCCGATTGAGGTGTATCCGAGTTCGACCAGCGGATGGTTGGGCAAACCGTTTTCCTTCAGATAGTAATAAACGTCACGGCTGGTCATATCGAGGATCGGATAAAACTTGGTCACTGCGCCTTGTTGTTCTTCGAAATCCAAGGCCGCACGGCGCTTGCTTTGATCACGGCGCAAACCGGATAACCACCCCGTAACACCGAGTTCTTTCACCGCGCGGTTCATCGGCTCTACCTTGTTCTCGAGATTGTAGGCGTGCTTGTCTTCTTCGCTACCCTCCCAGCGTTTGCCGTGCAGCGCTTCCTGCTGCGCGGCCGTGCGCAACGGGCGATATGTGTGAAGATCGAGATCGAGCGTTTTCGTCAATTCTTCGGCAAATTGATATGTCTCGGGAAACAGATAGCCCGTATCGACGAAAACGACTTTGATATCCGGCACGACCAGCTTTGCCTTGTGCAGCATCACAGCCGCCTGTGCGCCGAATGATGTCGAAACGATAAGCCCGTCGCCATGGCGTTCATGCGCATCGCGGATGCGGTCTTCTGGCGTGATACGAGAGAAAAGATCGGCAGCGCGTTTAAACGGAGAAACAGCGTTCATTATAATTTCCTTGGAAAATTAAAGGTCCGCAAAAAAGAGCGGACAGGTTCAAAACAGCGATTTGGGGAAGCAGGATGGGTATTGCGCTATGCGCAACATTTTTGGAAGACAGAAATAAGAGCGAAAGCCTTTACCATGCGATTGAAGATGGGGGTTTAAAGCAGATCCGTCAATATCCCCTCTGGCGTTCCATCCAGTTTTTTGTACATTGGTCCAATGATCAGAGAAAAATTATTGCCCAAAGGCATCCTTACCCTACCCGTCATTGTCGCGGCCCTCGGCTATTTTGTTGATGTTTACGATCTCTGGATTTTCGGTGCCAACCGCGTAGCATCCCTCAAGGACATTGGCGTTCTCGAAGCGGAAATCTTCGATACGGGTGTTTTCCTGCTCAACATGCAGATGGGAGGCATGCTGATCGGCGGATTGCTGTTCGGCGTTCTGGGTGACAAGTTCGGCCGCACAAAAATGATGTTCGTTTCCATCATCGTCTATTCGATGGCAACGCTGCTCAACGGTCTTGTCGACAGCGTGATGGCCTACGCCGTTTTTCGCTTTATTTCAGGCTTTGGTCTCGCGGGAGAACTCGGCCTTGCGGTGACGTTGATCAGTGAATCGCTGCCCAAGGACAAACGCGGTTACGGCACTGGCATCGTGGTCGGCTTTGGTGTGTTCGGTGCGCTGACGGCGGCACTTCTCGCCCATTTTATCCCGTGGCGCGCCAGCTATATTATCGGCGGTATTGCGGGGCTGGGGCTTTTGATCTTCCGCATCAAGGTGCATGAATCCAACCTGTTCGAAAACATAAAGGGTCATGTCGTGCGCGGCAAATGGTCGATGGTTTTATCGTCGCCCCAACGCACGCTTAAATTCCTCTATTGCTCTTTTATGGTTCTGCCTATCTGGTATGCGTCCGGCGTGCTGGCGACTTTTGCACCCGAGCTTATGCAATCGGAATACGGGCTGGTGGTCACCGCAGCAGGCATCATGATCTGGTTCAACCTGTTCCTCGCAATTTCGGATTTTGCCAGCGCATGGATCAGCCAGTGGTTCAAAAGCCGCAAGAAGGTCCTGATCGGCTTTATAGCCTTTGGCGCGGCGATGACAGGTGTGCTGCTCCTCTCGCCCGTACCGCTTTCGCTGCCTGCGGTCATCTTCCTGTATATCGCCATCTCGTGCGGATGCGGGTGTTGGGTGCTGGGCATCACAACGGCCGCCGAAAGTTTCGGCACCAACCTGCGCGCCACCGTCACAACCATGGTGCCGAATATTTCACGTGCCGCGACCATTCCCATGACGCTATCAGTGCTGTTCCTAAAGGATCATGTCAGCCTCGGCCATGCCGCCGCCATCGTCGGAATGGTCGTGTACGGACTGGCATTGTTGGGGGCCTTCCTGATCAAGGAAACCTACGGCAAGGAGCTGGATTACACCGAGGAATAAAAGCCTCTGAAATCACGGAAATTGCCCATATTTTTCTGGCTTTTCGGCGGAAATCCCTGTACACGGGCGCCATGGAAAAGACATACCTGTATTTCCTTCGCCAGTTTCGTATAGAGCCCCCCGACGCGGTTTAGCTCTATCGCCTAGCCGCGGCTGTAGCGGCACATCCCTAACATATTGATCTAACAAAGAAAGACACTCAACATGGGCGCCACAGACCCGAATAAAATCCGTAACATCGCGATTATCGCGCACGTTGACCATGGCAAAACGACCCTGATCGACAACATCCTGAAACAATCCGGCACGTTCCGCGAGAACCAGAACGTGGAAGAGCGCGTGATGGACTCCAACGACCTCGAAAAAGAGCGTGGCATCACCATTCTGGCGAAATGCACGGCAATTGACTGGGACGGCGCTCGTATCAACATCATCGACACACCGGGCCACGCCGACTTTGGCGGCGAGGTCGAGCGCGTTCTGAACATGTGCGACGGCGTTATCCTTCTGACGGACTCCGCCGAAGGCCCGTTGCCGCAAACCAAATTCGTTCTCGGCAAGGCCCTGAAACTCGGCATCAAGCCGATCGTCATGATCAACAAGATCGACCGCGCCGACGCCCGCCCCGACGATGTTCTGAACGAAGTGTTCGACCTGTTCGTAAGCCTCGACGCCTCCGATGAACAGCTGGACTTCCCGGTTCTTTACGCTTCCGGCCGCGACGGCTGGTGTGCGGACAGCCTTGAAGCGCCGCGTGAAAACCTGCACCCGCTGCTGGACCTCGTTATGCGCCATGTCCCGGCGCCGAAGGTCGATGTCGATGCGCCGTTCACGATGCTGGCGACCCTGCTGTCTTCCGACCCGTTCCTTGGCCGTGTTCTGACCGGTAAGGTCTATACGGGACGCCCGAAGGTCAACATGGTGGTCAAATCCCTCGGCCTCGATGGCAAGACGGTTGAAAACTTCCGCCTGACCAAACTCTTCGCCTACCGCGGTATCGAGAAGGTTCCGGTGCAGGAAGCCGTTGCAGGCGACATTATCGTCGTCGCCGGTATGGAGAAAACCTCTGTGGCCGACACGATCTGCGAACCAGCTGTAACAGAGCCTGTCGCATCGCAACCGATCGACCCGCCGACGATGGCCGTTACCATTACGGTTAACGACTCTCCATACGCCGGTACGGAAGGCAAGAAGCTGACATCCACGATGATCCGCGAACGCCTGATGGCCGAAGCCGAGACCAACGTCGCCATCAAGGTAACGGAATCCGCTGGCCGCGATGCGTTCGACCTCGCAGGCCGCGGCGAACTCCAGCTCGGTGTTCTGATCGAAACCATGCGCCGCGAAGGCTTCGAGCTTTCTGTGTCGCGTCCGCGCGTTCTTTTGAAGAAAGACGAGGCAGGCAACACGACGGAACCGTACGAAGAAGTCATCTGCGACGTGGATGAAGTCTATTCCGGTGCGGTTGTCGAAAAAATGTCCCAGCGCAAAGCCGAACTGCGCGACATGCGTCCGTCGGGTGCCGGCAAGACGCGTATCACGTTCCTCGCCCCTTCCCGCGGCCTGATCGGATATCAGTCGCAATTCCTGACCGACACGCGCGGTACGGGCCTGATGAACCGCCTCTTCCACAGCTACGGCCCTTACAAAGGCGATATCGCAGCCCGTCGTAACGGCGCACTGATCTCCACCGACAAGGGCGACGCCGTTGCGTACGCGATCTGGAAGCTGCAGGACCGCGGTATCATGTTTATCGGCCACGGCGACAAGGTTTACGGCGGTATGGTCGTCGGCGAACACAGCCGTGAAAACGACCTCGAAATCAACGTTCTTAAAGGCAAGCAATTGACGAACGTCCGCGCTTCCGGTGCCGACGAAGCCGTCATCCTCGTCCCGCCGAAGAAAATGACGCTGGAAGAGATGATGTCCTATATCGATGAAGACGAACTGGTCGAGGTAACGCCAAAAGGCCTGCGTCTTCGCAAGAAACACCTCGATTCCAACGCGCGCGAGATCGCCAAGAAGCAGGCGAAGAAAGCCGCAGAAGCCTAAGAAAACAAAAACCCCGCCAACTGGCGGGGTTTTTTATTTCTAGAAATCCGGCTGGAACAAACTCAGCAAATGTCCGTCCGGATCTTTAAACACGGCGCATTTGAATCCGTCCGCATATTGAATGACACCGTCCGGCACAAATTCCTTCCGCGCAAAGGTTTCAAAAATGATACCTTTGTCCTGCAGCTCCTCCACAAGCGTTTCAAGCAAATCTTCCACGGCCCAGGTCGCAACCACCGATCCTGCAGAAAAAGTACCGTCCAATTGATACACGAAAACGCGTGTGTCGCCCGTGCGGTACAACACGCAATAATCACCCATCACCGTGTCGACAACCAGCCCAAGTTTTTCTTCATAGAATTTGCGCGAGCGCACCAGATCGGTTACGGGGATCGTCGCAATCACGTCATTTTGAGATAACATTTTATGACCTCTTATTGGCGAACGTACAATATCAGACAAATACCCGCAGGTCCTGCAAAACTTTTTGCATGCAAGAAACCCTGCCATATGCAGGGTTTCTTATTTAGTCGGCTAGCCTTGTACTAGGCAAAGAATATTACCGTCCGGGTCTTTAAACCATGCGGCTTTCATATTGCCGTTCACATGGATATCACCGACCAACTGTGTGTCAGGCATATCGTAGTGTTCAAATTCCACGCCATGCCCACGTAATTCTTCAACCAGATTTTCTATTTCGTCTTCTACAGTCCATGTTGCGACAGTGGCATCATATCCACCTGCTTTATCGGATTTGTAAATGAAGACACGGGAATCACCGGCCTTGTATGTGGTGACTTCGTCACCCATAGCTTCCTCGAATTCCAATCCAAGTTTTTCTTCGTAAAATTTTCGCGCGCGATCCATATCCTGTACGGCGATGGTGGCGACAACATCATTGTGTGCAAGCATAACAGACTCCTTTCCTCTAACCATGCCAACGGGAAACACAACCGCTGGTTCCGGCATACATACGAAAGGATTTGTCGGGACATAAAAAAAGCCGCATTTATGCGGCTTTTTTACAATCGTGTTTTTCTAATTTAGTAGGCACGCTTTTTGCTGCGCTGCGCGTGTCCTTCTGAGCGCTGGCCACCATCCTTGCGGAAAGTCTTTGCGCCAAAAGGTTTTTTGTTCGCGCCATCGGATTTAAAAGGTTTCTTAAAACCACCTTCGGAGCGCTGTTCGCCATCTTTGCGGAAAGGACGTTCGGAACGGTTGCCATCGCGGTCATCCCGTTTGAACGGCTTTTTAAAACCGCCTTCGCGATTGCCCTGGTAACCTTCGGAACGTTGTGGGCGATCGTTGCGATCGAAAGAACGCTCGGAACGCTCACCATCGCGGAACGGACGATCACCGCGCGGTTTGAATTCACCATCCTTGCGGAACGGTTTTTTCGCATAACCACCTTCGGAGCGCTGTTCGCCGTCTTTGCGGAACGGCTTACGATCGTAAGAACGGCCTTCACCTTCGTTAAAGAATTTTTTCTTAAAAGGTTTCTTGAAACCGCCTTCGCTACGCTCGCCTTCAAAACGGGACTTTTTGTAAGAGTCCGGATTGGAAGCAAAGTCATCGTCGCGTTTCTTGAACGGCTTTTTGAAACCACCATCGCGGTTGCCTTCGAAACGATTGCCTTCTGTGCGTTGCGGGCGGTCGTCGCGTTCAAATTCACGGCGCGGTTTCTTGAATTCGCCGCGCGGCTTTTCCGTGCGCTCGAAATCGCCATCGGGGTTCCATTTCGGCTTTTTATCGAAGGATCTCTTCTCGCCGAACGGTTTTTTGAAACCGCCTTCCTTGCGTTCGAACTGACGGCCATACTCTTCGCCGCCTTCGCGCTTTTCAAATGGCTTCTTGCCGAAAGCCTTTTTACCAAAGGATTTACCGGCACCGAATTTTTTGCCGCCTTTTTTAAAGCCGCCGCGTCCGCCTTCACGAACATCACTGTTGGCAGCTTCCGGGTTGAGGAGGCGTTCGATGTCGCGCCACAGGTGACGTTCACCCGGGGAAATAAAGGACACTGCCTGCCCTTTCGCACCGGCACGGGCCGTACGGCCAATGCGGTGGATGTAATCTTCGGCCACTTGCGGCAGATCGAAGTTGATAACATGTTCCACGTGCGGCACATCGAGGCCACGCGCGGCAACATCCGTTGCAACGAGTATGCGTACCGCCGATTTGCGGAAGAGCTGGATCACCTTGTCGCGCTGACGCTGGCGCAGACCGCCGTGAATGGCTTCGGCCGTGTGCTCGTCCTTGTTCAATTTGATCGCGAGTTTTTCCGCACCGTGTTGCGTGCGAGCGAAAATCACAACAGAACCTTCACGTTTGGAAAGTTGCAGCAAAAGCTCGTCGTATTTGTGTTCCTGATTAACGAACATCGATTCCTGCTCGATGTTTTCGCCCGGCTTGGACTGAACACCGGCGGAAACACGTTCGGGATTTTGCAGGTACTGTTTCGTGAATTTAACGATGGAATCGGGGAACGTTGCCGAGAACATCAGCGTCTGGCGCTCGAGCGCGGTTTCCGAGAGGATGGAGTCGATCTGCGGCGCAAAGCCCATGTCGAGCATACGGTCGGCTTCATCGAGAACAACAAAGGATACGCGGTCCACGAGATCTTCGTTGGAACGCAGGTGGTCGTTGATACGGCCGGGCGTACCGACGATAAGACGCGGACGACGTTCCAGTTGCGCATATTGCTTGCCGATCGGCTCGCCGCCTATAAGAAGAGCCGTCTTGATGCCTTGCGGGCCTTTTACAAATTCTCCGATCATCTGGCGGGCGACCACATGGACCTGTGCCGCGAGTTCGCGTGTCGGCAGCATCACGAGTGCGTGGGCGGTCGGGTTTTCCATCAGGTAGTTGATCATCGGCACGCAGAAAGCTGCCGTTTTTCCGGTACCCGTCTGGGCGGAGCCGATAATATCGCGGCCTTCGAGGGCGTGCGGGATGGCCAGCGCCTGGATCGGCGTCGGGGTTTCGAATTTCATCGCTTCAAGGGAGGCGTGCAGCGCAGGATTAAGCGCAAACTCTTTAAAGTTTGTGGTCATAGATCGTCTTTCATCATGTATAAGCCCACCCCACTATGAGGCTGGCGTAGCGGACATATGCCGCGGTTAAGCATCTGGGCTGATACTTAAAACCGCTTGTGCCGCCCGAAAATGATGGGGGAAGAGGATCGTGTATCGCGGGAATATTTGGCTTTATTCTTAATTATCAATGGTTTGCCAAAAACCCATAACCTGTTTGCGCCCTACGTATCTCATAGAGGCTGTGGAAAAGTCAAGGAAATCTCACCCTTGCCAGAAATCACGCATAGGCGAAGCCTGTCCCGTAAGGGGGTCTTTGCCGGGCAATGGCAGTTCTGCTATGCGCTCCACCGCTTTGGGGTCGTCCTTGACCGAAC
>JAPJRC010000062.1 GCA_030824805.1 Micavibrio sp. | reverse complement strand
GCCAAGCAAGGCTCCGGCGGCGACAGCGCCGCAAAAGCCGGCTGAATAGAAAAGACAGTCCCAAACAATAAAAAAGGCAGCCTGTTGGCTGCCTTTTGTTTTTATTCAAAGAAACTTAGGCGACGACGCCATTTGCCCATTCGGTCAGTTGCGACTTGGACATGGAACCCACGCGCGTGTCGGCTAGCTGGCCATTTTTGAAAACCATAAGCGTTGGTATGCCGCGCACACCGTATTTGGTCGGCGCGTTCGGGTTTTCATCGATGTTAACTTTTACCACCTTGGCTTTGCCTTGCAGCTCGTTCGCCAGCTCGTCCACGAGGGGGCCGAGGGCCTTGCAGGGGCCGCACCACTCTGCCCAGAAATCGACGATCACAGGGCCATCGGCTTTCAGCACTTCGGCTTCAAACGTGGCATCGGAAACTTTTACGCTCATCTCTTATATCCTTATATTCTAACTTGAAGAGTAAGATTGCCTTGTCGGACCCGAATATCAAGGGGGACAAAGGTTAAGATCAACAAGCTCTTGAAAAGTTGACATAAAATTTCAAAAGCTGCTAAAAAGACCCATCTAAAAAGTATATGGGTTTGTTGGTATGAGCTTTCATTCTAAGCAGATGCGCGCGCTGCAGATTGTAGACGACATCGCAAAATCGCATCCTTCTCTTGCGGAGACGATGGCGGCGCTTCGCCAGCATTACCTGGCCTTTTTGGAAAAACCCGCGCCCTATCTCGCCCACGCCGCGGCCCAGCTCGCAAGTGCTGCAAATTTCCAGGAAGCTGCACACAATATGTCCAGCGCTCTGCATCTGCATGTCATGCATTGTGAGAAGCATATCCTCGACGCGGTTAACCAGGGCCCCGGTTTTCTGAAGGAAAACGAAGAAGGTCTGCATGAAAAAGGCATCGTGCGCGGTGCCGACCGTTACTTCCTTGGCACCAAGGGGAACGGCCTGGACAAAGACAGTGTGTATGATACGACATGGCGGCATATGGATCCCTCCTTGCGCCCGCTGCTCGGGGAGGCTGTGCAGGCTGCTTGCGCACGTCCGCAAACTCTTGAGCGCCGCACCATGGAATATGTGGGCGTACGCCTTCTTGATGAAAGCAGAAAGAAAACATTCCTCCTGAACAAGCTTTCTATGAAGAGCGGAAAACAACACGACCACTACCTCGCCGTTTCCGCGGATTTCATTTTTCAGACGGCAGAAAGAAAGGGCATCTCTTTGCCCGAAACTTTGGGAATTGCGTCAGCACGTACTCTGCCGTCCATGCCAAAAACTATAGAGGCTTCGATGGGCGCACCTGTAGTACAGCCGTCTCTTCCTGCAGCGCCTGTGCCAAAAAGTTTTTCCGTACCGCCAACTGTACCTTCAGCACTTTCCACGGCACAGGAACGTTCGCGCACGCCCTCGCTTGCTCCGATCACGAAAAAACAGCCCGCAATCGGCGATGTGTTGAGCGATCCGGGCGACATTCGTACGCTCAAACGCCAGTTGGCCATTCTTTCGCAAAGAAATCTTATCACCGCGCGTCAGGAAAACCTGTATGCGTGGCTGCACACAGAGGGGCGGGACGGTCCAAGGACTATCGAAGATGCCGTACAGGCTATGAAGAACGTTACGGCGACGACGGCACAAATCATGGTCAAGGACGTTGCAACCAAACTTGCCAAGCTTCTCGAAGAAACATCCGAGGCGTCAAACGCCCACGGGCATCAACCGCGCACCATCCGTCCATAGCAGGGCGGCACGCACCGTACGGCCGGGATATATAGACCGCAAGGTCTGGGCATAGGCTTTCATCTGACGGATATATATCGCAGGAATATCGTCTTCGCTGGTTGGTGGTGGACGGTTGGTTTTGTAGTCGACGATCAGAATTTCATTTTCCCGCACCAGCAAACGGTCTATTTGTCCGGAGACTAGCTGCCCGTCTACCAATCCTGTCACCGGAATTTCCGCTAGAGATCCCAAGCCAAAGATGGCAGAGAAAGAAGGATTGTCCAAAACCCTCAAAACCTCTGCGACAATTTCTTGCTGTATGGATGAAGGCAAAGCATGAACGGTTTTCGCGACGTATAGCCGCGCCGCGCCGGGGCGTTTGTCTGCCGGCAGTTCCGGCAATATCTGCAACAGCTTGTGCGTGATATTGCCGCGTTTGAAACGATAATCCTGTCCCGAGATTAATGGCGAAGATGACGCCGGTTCAGGTTCCGACGGACGCGAAGGTGCCAAAGGTTTGGGTGGAAAAGGTTCGTCGGGCGCGCCTTTGAAAGACCATGCCGGAAGCGGCAGATCGGGCATCTCCAGCCTGTGTATCTTGTCTTTGCCTTTTTTGTCAGGAGCCGACACACGCTCGGTCGACAGGCGAAGGATAGGTTGTGGCTCTCCTTTCTCATCGCGTATGTCGCTTTCAATCTGCTTTACATTGTCCAGCTTCGAAAATGCCACGCGTATGTCATCGTACCAATGTGCAGCGGAGCTTTGTTTGCGCCCGACATAACCGCCGACATACAGACGCTCTTCCGCGCGTGTCATGGCGACATACAGAAGGCGGCGATATTCTTCCTCACTCTTCTTGTCAATGTTGGCTTGTGCCGTCTGTACCTGTGATGGAGTGCTTTCTTTCCGTGATATATAATAGGGGACGCTGTGATTTGATTTGTGCGGCCAGAGGATTTGTTCGCTCTTTGGTTTTGTGTGTACGGTATCAGGCAAAAACACGATCGGCGCCTGCAAACCTTTTGAGCCGTGAACGGTCATGATCCGCACAGCGCCGCTGCCTTCTTCAAGTTCGCGCTTGATATCGCTGCTGTTGTCTGTATGCCATTTAAGGAAAGACTGTAACCCGGAAGTATGAATACTCTCGTATGCAAGCGTGCTGTTAAGAAACTCGTCCAGCGGATCCAGAGCATCTTCACCAAGACGTGCACGCAGCGCTCTAAGGCCTCCCAAAGCATCGCCGGGACACGCCTCTTGCAGGATGCGGCTAAAGAACTCATAGGGGTGGTCCGCACCGCCATGGATGATAAGATTTTCCAGCCATGAAACTATGCCGTCCCCGCTCTGTTTTACGGCTTCCCAAAGACTTCCCCTACGTTCGTGGCTTAGGGCAAACAGGCTGTTTTCGTTTATGCCGACCAGTGGCGATTTGAGCAGCGTAGCAAGAGTAAGATCGTCTTCCGGCAGCAGAGCAAAGGATGCCGCGGCTATCAAATCCTGCACGGCGATCTGGTCCGTAAGGCGCATACGGTCCACGCCGCTGACCGGTACATTTCTTTTCTTCAAAGCGCGAACGATCTGTCCGACGATGGCGCTACGGGATTTCACCAGAATCATAATATCGCCCGGACGGATAGGACGGTCATACGATTCGAGGACTTCTCCTCTGTCGAGCCATCCGCGTATCGTGTCGCCGATACGTGCGGCCATTTGCGAGGAGCCGCTGTGCGTCTCTACAATGCGGTCGGGCATAAGCCAGCCGCCGAGCGAAGGTTGCGAATCATCTTCTGACAGATCATCCGCCTCCGTCGTACGGAGCAATGGCCAAAACTCCACAAGCCCGGCTTGCCCTTCGCGCTTGGCGATGTGGTTGAGGTACAGAGAAGACAAACCGAGCATGCCGTCATTTCCGTCATACACTTTGTCGACGGTGTCGAGTACAGCCTGCACAGAACGGAAAGACGTGTTGATGTCTATGGCTTCAAAACGGTATCCGGCCGTACGGATTTTTTGCTGGAACCAATTGCGCATTTCGCCGAATTTTTCAGGGGCAGCGCGTTGAAAAGAAAAGATAGATTGTTTTTCATCGCCCACAACGAACAGTGTGCGTACAATATCCTTTGCGCCCATTCCTTCAAAGAATTCTTCCGCGAGCAGCCGTACGATTTCCCACTGTTCGGGGTTCGTGTCCTGTGCCTCGTCCACAAGTATATGTTCGAGTCCCTCGTCGAGTTTGTACATCACCCATGCGGTGACGTTTTCGCCGCGCAGGTTTGGCAAGTCACCACGCAAGAGCGCAAGAGTACGGAGTATGAGATCGTCGAAATCCAGTACGCCCAGTGTGGACTTGTACGATTGATAGCGTGAGAACACCGCTTCACCGATGCGAAACACATCACGTGTGAGGGCGGCGCAGGACGCAGCTTTGCGTTTGTCCTCGTACGCCAGTATGCGCTCGCCTTCTGCAATCAGCACCGACTCAATGTGGGGTGCGTTTTGAAGAGCGGCTTTTGTCGCAAGCGTTGCCCGCAAGGTGCCTTTTTCTGTGAGGAAGACCTTTTTGTAAGAATCGTAGAGCGCGAAACGCGATTTGTGGTCCGCATCCCAGAAAGCTTGTATGTCTTGCCCGTGCGTCTGGTCTTTGGCGTTGCCGCCATCCAAATGTCCAACCGCTTCGCGCAGTGCCGACTGGTCTATGGCAGCAAATTCGGCGAACAGATCTTCGCTACTCTGTCCCGCTTTTATTCCAAGGGTGCGGCAGAGTTCCGTATAGAAACCATCCACGCCAAAATGCCGCTCCAATATCGTTTGCTTCTGGTGTCTTTCGCCGAGCAATTTGCCCAAGAGATCGGCAAACTGTGTTTCGTTCATAACGCTTCCGACATGCTCTATGGCATACGATAAGGGCGTATGCGCATGCGATGGTATGCTGGATAGTACATCGCGCCGTGCCCGTTCCAGCAGTTCGCGCGCCTGTTCTTCTTCCAATGGTTTAAAATGCGGCGGCAAACCCGCCTCTATGGGAAATCTTCCGAGTACCGACTGGCAAAAAGAATGGATCGTCATGATCTTCAGTCCACCCGGCGTGTCGACAACCCGCGCGAACAATTTGCGCGCCTCGTCCATTTCTTTGGCTGTTGGTACACGGCCAAGCAGGTTCTGCTCAATATCGGCGGCAAGTTTCTCGTCATTCATGACCGCCCATTCGGAAAGTCGCTGAGAGAGACGAATTGCCATCTCGTTTGCACCCGCCTTTGTGAAGGTGATGGCGAGGATTTTGTCAGGCTTCGTACCCGGCTCACCGCTTTCACGTGGGAGCAGAAGACGGAGAATACGATCGGTCAAAACCTTGGTCTTGCCGGAGCCCGCGCTCGCGCCCACCCATGCGGAAACTTGAGGGTTAGACGCCGCGCGTTGTTTCTCTGTCGCTTCGAGAACGATGTTCGAAGAATGTTTGCGCAAAGTGGATTCGCTCATGCGGCGTCCTCCGAATCGTCGAGTGCCGTCCATTCACGCACGCGCGCCAGGTGTTCGTAGTCGTTGAATCGCGGCGCTCGTTCCGGGCGCGGGAGACTGTAATAGGGCGTTTCTTCCCGATCGAACGTCGCGATAAGTTTTTCCAGTCCGTCTTTTGCGTTTTCTTTCGCGGAAGAAAGATCCGCAGCCTTCGACATGGTTTTCACATCGCCGCCATTGCCTGATCCGCTGACAACCCAGTACGACAGCGCGCCGACATTGACGGCTTTGGTGTTTTCAAAACCGCCGCTCTCGAGGATCAATGCCTCGAGCGGAAGCTGCGGATGTTTACCATCCTTCATGCCGGTCAGTGAAAAAGTACCGCCGGTTTTGTAATCGATGATCGCGGCTTCGCGGCCATCGCGTGTGTAATCGATCCTGTCGACGCGCGCACTCAATGTGAAATCACCCGCAGGTCCGTTCAGGACAATAGCGCCTGTTTCCTCGCGGCGCGCTGGCTTCCATTCCGCGCGCCACATGCGCTCTTGTTCCACAAGCCATCCGGCAATTTTGCTTAGCCGCGGTTCCCAGAAAGTCGTGACATCGGCTTCCAATCCCAAAGCGTCCAATTCTTCCCGCGCGATGGTGATAAAATCTTCGCGCGCGTCCGGCGGTATGTGATCTGGATATTTTTCAACGAAACGGTCGAGGGTTTCATGCACCAGCGTGCCGCGCATCGCGGCGTCCAAAGGTTGTTCTAGCGGGTCGAGCGGACGAAGCTTTAATATATGCCGTGCATAGATGCTGTAAGGATCCGTCATCCAAGTTTCCACTTGTGTGACGGAAAGCTTGCGCGGGCGCGCGGAAACCGGGGGACGTGGCTCTGGCCTTTCCCAGGGTTTGTAATCCACCGCATGGTCAATCTTGCGCGCGTAAGACAACAAGGGGCCGGATTGCAGGGAAAGAGGATCAATACCGAGCGCACGCAGAACAGTGTCCATTCTCTGCAGCCAGCGGGACGGCACGGTTGGTGATCCGTCCACACGCACGGAGCGGGTCAGCACCACCTGCTTTGCGCACAGACCTTGCACGAAATCGTGTGCTGAAAGTCCGATAGACCGTTCCAGCGGCGGGAGGCCGAATTTTTTGCGCATGGGGCGCGACATCCACGGATCAACACCCGGATCAGGCGGCCACGTATTTTCATTGAGGCCGGACAGGATCATGACGTCCGCTTCGACAAGACGCGCCTCGAGCTGTCCCAATATCATCAGGCGTGGATGCAGGCCGTATGCAGGGCGCACGGAAATGCCAGACATAGCGCGTTCGATGAGGGCAAGATAATCATTTGCCTGTATATCGGGCAGAATGTCGGCGTGTTCACGCAGTTCGGAAAAGAAATTTGCCGCCGCGTTGCCATCCTGTCCCGCCCACAGAATATCGGTGCCGCAGAATGTCTCTGCCACGCGCAAATGCGCATCGCACCATATGTGGAATGCGACGGGCTCATTCCTTGCAAAAAGCTCCGTCAGAGGCCTGAACGCGTCTTCGATAAAAGACAGTGTCTTTTTATAATAAGCCGTTTCCTTGCCCGCTTCATCGAGGGCCGCAATTTTTTTATCATAGGTGTCGAATCCTTTTCCGAACGACGGGCCGCGGAAGACATGCGCGTCAAGAGCGCGCACCGCCTTGCGCCAGTCGGGCAGGGAATCCGGCAGGCACAGCGCGTGCTTGGCAAAGCCGAGCAGCGCCACAGGCTTCATATCCGCGCACAAAGCTTCCATGCACAGGCGCAGATATGTACCAACTTTCGTTTCTTTCAAAGACTGCCCACCGGAATCGTCTATCTCTATGCCCCATCGGCGGCAGGCCATGGCCACGCGGCGTGCGAGCTTGCGGTCCGGCGTGACAAGCGCCGCCGTCATTTTTTCCTGTTCCAGCGTTTCGCGCATGGCAAGTGCGATGACAAGCGCTTCTTCCTGCGGGTTCGCGCAATCATAACGGCGGATGGCGATATCCTTTTCGTGGATCGACAATCTTTCACGCACTGTCTGCCATTCCTGGGCGGTTTCCGATGGGCGCATGATCTCGGTAGCCAGGAGACGGATATTCTCATTGCCTTCTTTTTCCGGGACGGCTGGCCAGAGCGCGACATTCTCACGATTATGATGGAGCTTTGAAAGCAATGTTCGCAGCGTTGCCTGCGGATGCGTGTCATCCATGGCAGCCCAGCTTTCAGCGTCCATTGCCTGATCAAGGCCCGGCAGGATAATACAGCCATCCGGCAGCGCGGCTATGGTTTTCAAAAGCTCTGCCGTTGCGGGAATAGAGCCAGTCGACCCGGCAGCAAAAACAGGATGTTTCGGCGGATTGGCTTGCCAGTGTTGCGCGAGGCGTTTGATCAAGCGGTTGCGACGATCCGCCGCATCTATGGCACCTTCCTGCGCGAGGATAGCAGGCCAGACTTCGCTCAGAATGCTCAGGAATTTTATACTTACCTGCCAATGCGCGGAAAATTCGGCGGCATCGACCAGATCGGGCAGTCGTGCAAGATCAAGATCTTCGGTGTAGATCTGGTCCATCAGGCGTCCAAGCGCCTGCGCGAGCAAAAGATCCTGTTCGGGACCGCGGGTGTAATCCTGGCGCGCACCGATAAGCCGTGTGAGAAGGAACAGGCGGCGCATCGGCGAGATGGCTGGCGGGATGGATAGTTCTTCTTCCGCACCGGAAAGCGTGATTGACAATTCTTCCTCGTCGACATCACCGATGGGATTCATGCGCGGAAGCAATAATGGATCACCGTTGGACAGTCTCAAAAACGCTTCGCGGAGAGAGCGGCATGCGCGGCGCGTGGGCAGTAAAACCTGTATACGGGCGAGCGCGAGCGGATCGCCGGAAGATCTTTCGAGGATGCCCTGTGCCAGAACATCGACGAACGACAATCCGGCGGGAATGGTATAGACGCAATTTTTCTTTGCGTCCTCGCTCATGCATTACCGCGCTTTCTGAAAGAATCGTCTACCGCGGCCAGGTCTTCTGGCGTGCTGATATGATACCATTCGGCGTTGTGCGCGATGCCGTGTAGACGCCCGTCCTCCTGCGCCTTGTCCATCAATTGCAGAAACGAAAAAGCGCCATCGGGGGTGTTCTCAAAAATGCGCGGATGCGCGATACGGATGCCGGCGAACATATACGCGCCCTGCTTATCTGTAGAGCGTGTCAAACGTCCGTCTTGCGCCATGTCGTAATCACCGACGAAACCTGTCAGGTGCATACCCGCGCGCGGCTGCATCATCTGGAGAATGTCCATCTTTTGGGCATCCCACGCATTGGCAAGACGCCTTAAAATGGTTTCGCCTTCGGCTTCATCCCACAGCGCATCGCCATTGATGATGAAGTAAGGATCATCGCCGAAATGATGCAATGCCTTTTTCAAACCGCCCCCGGTTTCAAGCAAATCGTCTTCGTGCGAGAGAGTAATGCGCGGAGTTTTAATGTCTTCCAGATGGCCTTCGAGAACGGGCGCTAGATGGTGGAGGTTGATAACGATCTCTTCCACGCCTTCTGCCGCGAGCTTTTCAATTGTGCGTTTGATGATGCTTTTTCCCGCTATCGGCACCATGGGTTTGGGCATGGTGTCGGTGTGCGGGCGAAGGCGCGTGCCTTTGCCGGCGGCGAGGATAAAAGCTTTTTTTGGCGCGTTATTCATCGATGGTGATTTCCCTCGTCATATCGCCGTTCGGTTCTATGAAAATCCTGGTGGCTTTTTGAGGCGCGTAGGAGCCGAGCCGCGAAGGCCATTCTATCAGCCGGATTCCATCAAAGGATTCTTCCCAGCCGATCTCAAAAATTTCTTCCGCATCTTTCAAACGATATAGATCGAAATGCCAGAGTGTCGTGCCATCTGCGTCGTATGTTTGAACGAGCGTGAAGGTGGGGCTCGGCACTTCGGTGCTTTCCCCGCACAGCGTGCGTATGAACGCGCGGGCGAAAACGCTCTTGCCCGCGCCGAGCGGGCCTTCCAGCAAAAAGCAATCGCCGGGCTTTGCGCTGGCGGCCATGGACTGGGCCAGCGCAACGGTGTCGTTTTCGGATTTTATCTGGTGGGTGGGCATGGATTTTTATACCAAAACCCAAACGGCCCAGACATGACGGATTTTACGGCGTCCACAGGCGATCAAATCCCGTGGAAACCGCATGCGAAAAGTGCGATAAAAGCCGCATGAGTTTTGGACCGATTAAAACCGATGTGATTGTGATTGGCGCGGGCCCTTCGGGCCTTTTCGCTGTGTTCGAATGCGGGATGCTGGGGCTCAAATGCGCGGTGTTCGATTCCCTGCCGGAGATCGGCGGCCAATGCACGGCGCTTTATCCCGAAAAACCGATCTACGACATTCCAGCCGCGCCTTCGATTCTGGCTGGTGATCTGATACATAATCTTGAAAAACAGGCGGCTCCGTTCGGGCCAAGCTATCATCTGGACCAGCAGGTTGTATCTTTAAGCAAAGAAGGTAGCGACTGGCATATTAAGACCAATAAGGGCACGGAAGCGGTAGCCCCAGCCATCATTATAGCTGCCGGTGCGGGTGCGTTTGGCCCAAACAGGCCGCCTTTGGATAATATCGAGCAATTTGAAGGCGCTGGCCCCGGTTTAGGAGTGCAATATGTGGTCCGCCGCAAGGACGATTACAAAGGCAAACGGATCGTTATCGCCGGTGGCGGTGATTCCGCTGTGGATTGGGCATTGTCTTTAGCACCCGTGGCGGCCTCTTTGCATGTTGTGCACCGACGCGACAAATTCCGCGCGGCGCCAGAAAGCGTGCGGCAGATGCAGGAATTGGCGCGGGCCGGCACTATCAGCCTCACAGTCCCGTATCAGCTAAAAGAAATACGGGGACAAGATAAAATAATCTCCGGCATTGTAGTCGCAAATGACGACGGGGAAGAGCAAATTCTGGACGCCGATGTGCTTCTGCCCTTCTATGGATTGGCCACAGCGCTGGGGCCATTGGCCGATTGGGGCTTGGCCCTGGATGCGCACCACATAACGGTTGATCCCTTTACGTGCGAAACCAATATCGTAGGAATTTATGCGGTTGGCGACATTGCAACCTATAAAAACAAATTGAAACTGATCCTCACGGGGTTTAACGAAGCCGCGCTGGCCGCCCACGCCATACGCAAGCAATTGCATCCGGGTGAAGCTCTGCATTTCGAATATTCCACGACCAAGGGCCTTCCAGGCGCTGCATAAATATCAATCTTATATTCCTGTATATGCGCGCTCGGCGTATACTAAGAGAATGAAATACCTTCTTCTTTTCCTTTTTATGGTTTTTTCAGCCAGTCCTTCCATGGCACAAATAGGCCTGCCCGGCAGAAACAGTTCCGGCACCGGCAAAGAAGGAGAAATTCTCAGCCGGCCCCTTTGCTCGTGGCTCACAAACAGATCCGAACAAACTATTATGGGGACTATAGGGACCGCCAGCCAGAGATTGCCGAGCGGAGATGTGGCAAAACATCGCGAGAATTTCAGATTAGAAGCGGGGGATCGTAGACAATTCTGTACAACCGGCCCTTTTTTCGAAGGACGGCGTGTCGAGATAACCATACGCACGATTATCCCGTTGTTTTCATGTAAGACAAAAATCGACCGTGAAATTTTTCTTGATGCGCGCCCTGACGAGTACGACATGGTCAAATTATCGGCCACTTGCTATTAAAATTGCGGATAAATTCTGTATAAGCGCTGGATAGAAGCTTATAATTTTACCGTTGCGGTGGTGCCTTCGCCTTCTACGCTTTCGATAGAAATTTCCCCACCATGAAGTTCTACAATGTTTTTAACCAGGGACAGGCCAAGTCCTGCGCCCGCATTGCCCGCATCATTGCGGCCTGTGGGAATGCGTTCGAAGGGGTGGAAGATGCGTTTCATATCCGCCGCAGGGATACCAATACCCGTGTCGCTAATCGATATCTTTACACCGTCCCTCATTTTATCCGCGGAAATATTGATTTTTCCACCTGCCGGGGTGAAGTTTATGGCGTTCCGGATAAGGTTGAGGATGGCCTGCTTTAAACGGCGCTCGTCCGCACAAACCATAATGTTATTATCGGGACAGGATAGTTTTACCTGTAGATTGTTTTTTCTCGCCCATTCGGTGGTCAGATCGTGCAGACCTTCGAGCAGGGCCTTGATATCAACCGGTTCTTTTTTCAATTCCAGATAACCGGCTTCGATCGTGGAAAGGTCTAGAATGTCATCGATCAGGCTGATCAAACGCTCGCCGGATTCATGTATGCCGCTGGTATATTCTTTCTGGCGGTCGTTGAGATTGCCGAAATACTGGTTTCCAAGAATTTCCGCAAAGCCCATGATCGCATTAAGCGGCGTGCGCAGTTGGTATGACACGTTGGCAAGGAAGTCGGTCTTGAGCTGTTCCGCTGCTTCAAGGGCGGAATTCTTGTCCCGCAGAGCGTTCTCGACGCGGGTTGTATCGGTGATGTCGTAATAGGAAACCATCACCCCGCCATCAGGCAGAGGCATCGTTGCGTATAAAACATACAGGCCATCCGTACGTATGAGCTGACCTTCGCGTGCATCGCGCTCCAACCCTTGCGCAATCAATGACTTGCGAATGCCAGCCCATTCGTCGGGGACGAAGAATCCCGCTTTGCGATCGACAATTTTGTTGATGTGCGGACCGCCCTCTAACTCTTCCGGGTTTAAATCCCAAAGCCGCGCAAAAGCCGGGTTCCAGAGTTTCAAACGTCCATCGCCGCCATACACCACAACGCCTTCGGACAAATTGTCGAGCGTTTCCTTCTGTACGGCGATCAGGGTGTTGTAGTTCGACTCGAGCTCCAGGCGGCTTGTCACGTCCTCGAATGTCATCATTAACCCGCCCATAGGGTGTGGCATCACGATCATCCGAACGGCCGTGCCGTCGGGCAAATAAAGCATATCCTCGTGCGGGTCGATCAGGCGGGTAAACCAGTCCAGCCAACCTTGCTTGTATTTTCTGAAATCGGCCTGCTCCGGCAAGCGGCGGTTTTCCCGCAGCTTTTCGAGAATGTCACCAAGTTTCGGTTTGCCGTTCAGCCATTGCTCTTCCAGACCCCATTGGGTGGCATAGGCTGTGTTGAAGAATTCAAGGCTCTGGTCCGAAGAGAAAATGGCGATCGCCGTGCGAAGCTGCTCTAACAGGCTTTTGTTCGCGGCTTTGTGGCGGTCAAGATCTGCCTGAATTTCTTCTTCGCGGGTCAGGTCCCGCACAACACCCATGCTTTTGCTGGTAC
>JAPJRC010000061.1 GCA_030824805.1 Micavibrio sp. | reverse complement strand
CGCCAATGTGTTCGCGCGCGGCAAAGTGGATGAAAAGAAAGAGCTGCGCGTTTCAAAAATGGCAACGATCGGGCTCGGTATTCTCGCTATCTATCTCGGCGTTTTGTTTGAAAAGCAGAATGTGGCGTTCATGGTTGGTCTGGCTTTTGCTATCGCTGCGTCCGCAAACTTCCCCATCATCCTGCTTTCGATGTACTGGAAAAACATGACCACGCGCGGCGCGGTGATGGGCGGTGGGCTTGCCTTGCTGGTAACCATCTCGCTGGTGGTGCTTGGCAAGACTGTGTGGGTGGCTGTGCTGGGCAATGAATCGCCGATCTTCCCGTATGAATATCCGGCGATTTTCTCCATGCCCGTGGCATTCTTTGGCATATGGTTCTTCTCGGTCACCGACAAGTCGCCGCGTGCGGCCATAGACCGTGCGGCGTTCGATGCACAGTTTATCCGTGCGCAGACAGGGGTAGGCGCTTCCGGCGCGGTATCGCACTAAGCGGCCGCTTGCCGCTGGAACCATAGGCCTCTAACGCGGTTGGCTTCTTGTAATCAATTACAAGGAGGAACCCCATGAAGGACGCTATTCCCGACGACATTTTTATTGCCGAGACCAAAGAACCGCGCGAGAAACAAAGAATTGTTATTCTCACCACCGATGGCACGGAAGATCAGGAATTCTTTTACCCTTATTACCGCTTCCTTGAGGCGGGTTATTCGGTCGATGTCATCACCCCCGACGGCAAGGAATTCAAAGGCAAGAACGGCGCGGGTCTGAAGACCACTATGAAAATCTCGGACGCTGACCATCAGGATTACGCTTTGCTGTATATTCCTGGTGGCAAGGCTCCGGCCAAACTGAAGAAAGAAGACAGTGCCGTGGAGTTTGTGCGCGCATTCTGTGGAACGGGCAAACCCGTCGGTGCGATTTGTCACGGCCCGCAACTACTCGCCGAAGCCAACGTTATCGAAGGTTTTTCTATAGCCGCCTGGCCGGAATGCGAGGACGAAGTGACCAAGGCGGGTGCGCAGTATAAAAACGAAGCGTGCGTGCAGGACGGCCCATTTATCACTGGACGCTGGCCTGCCGATCTTCCACACCAAGTTGGTAAAATCATCGAAATACTTAAAGCAGGTGCGGGATCTACACGTCTCGCAGCCTAGAAATTACGGTATGAAAAAAGCCGGACGAAATGTCCGGCTTTTTTTATTGGGCAGGTGTCGAAAGCGGAGCCGGTTGCGGCTGCGCGAACGGATCAATAGGTGCCGATGTCGTGGCGGCAGTAGCTGGAGCCACCGGCGCAGACGCAGGCGCTGCAACCGGTGCGGAGGATTGCGCCGCCGCCGCGGAGGGAACATTTTCAGCCCAGCCGCCGCCAAGCGCCTTGTAAAGATCGACGGCCGCAGCAAGGCGGTCGTTTTTCGTCTGGATGTAATTGTCTTCGGCCAGCAGCATGGTTTGACGTGAATCCAGCAGGATCTGGAAGTCGATCGAGCCGACATCATATTGCTGCTTCGAAAGGTCATACGCTTTGCGTGCCTCGTTCATAGCAGTTTCCAGCGATGTTTCGCGCTGTTGCGAAGCTTTCACCGTTGCCAGAGCGTCTTCAACATCTTTAAACGATACAAGAATGGTCTTGCGGTAATTCTCAACCAGTTCCTGTTTGCGCGCTTTCGTGAAGGCGAGGTTGCCTTCCAGAAGGCCGCCGCTGAAAATCGGCGCGACGAGGCCGGAGAGGAGCGAAATGGTCGTGGTTGCAGGATCGCCTATCGGTGTAGCGGCAATACCCGCATCCAGACCGATATTCAATTGTGGATAGAAAGCTGCGCGCGCCGCGCCGATATCGGCGTTGGCAGCAATCAGCTCGGCTTCAGCGGAGCGCAGGTCAGGGCGGCGCTCAAGCAGCGAAGAAGGCTGTCCGGGCGAGATGTTCGGAACGGGCAGGGAGCGCAGTTCCTTACCCGCGATTTGCAGGTTCTGGGGCGGCTTGCCCACCAGGATGGCCAGAGCGCTCCGCGCGATCTTCAGCTGCAGTTCGATACTTGTGCGGTTTGCTTCGCTGGTTGCCAGATCGGATTTTTGTTGTGAGACATCGAGCGCCGTCGTCGCGCCGGCATCATAGCGGGCCTGTACGATACGCAAAAGTTCGCGCGCGCTATCGAGGTTCTGATTGGCGATCTTCAGGCGCTCTTCGAGATTGAGAACGTTGAAGTAGCCTTTGGCCACATCGCTCATGATGATAAGGGCGGTGGCGTCGCGGGAGAATTCGCTGCTCAGCAGGCGGCTTTCATCGCCTTCGACATTGGCGCGGTTAAGGCCGAAAACATCCAGTTCATAGCCGACGGTCAGGCCGGCGTTATATGTAGTGTCCGACTGGCGTTTGAAATCCGGCGCATCGACGCTCTCCCATCCGGCGTTTCCGCTGGCATCCACTGTCGGGGAAAGGGAGGATCTGGTGGAGCGGAGCGTCGCACGGGCCTGTTCCACACGCTGGATGGCGGCGCCCAGATCATTGTTGTTGGCGAGCGCTTCTGCCATCAAGCTGTTAAGCTCTTCGCTCTGGAAGTTCTTCCACCAATCCTTGGCAATCGCCGTGGGTTCAGAGACGCTGGCCTCGGTCCAACCTGCGGGCGTATCCGTTGCGGGGCGTTCATATGTCGGGATAAAGGAGCAGCCGGAAAGCAGAACGGCAACAAGAACGGGATAAATAAGTTTTTGTTTTTTCATCATAAAATCCAATAATAACAAGGCGCTTCATGCCTTGTGAGGACACAATACACGAAATTCTAGGATTGAAATAGACCGTCCGGTCAAAAATCCAGACCGGCGGCTGCATTTTTTTATTGTACGTAGAAAAAGGGCCGGTCCTTCGAAGCACCGGCCCTTGTTTTGTTAACCGCATCCTTTGCTCAGGCTGCCTTGCGGTTTGCAACCGTGCCGGCCTCTATGAAAGCGAGCAGATCGGCGTTGAATTCATCCTGATGGGTCTGGGACAGGCCATGGTCCGCACCTGGATAAATTTTCAGTTCGGCGTTCGGCACCAGTTTCGAAGAGATCAGGGCCGAGGCACCGATAGGCACGATCTGGTCATCATCGCCGTGGGCGATCAGGGTCGGGATATCGAACTTTTTCAGGTCTTCGGTAAAGTCGGTTTCCGAGAAAGCTTTGATCGAGTCCAGCTGTGCCTTAATGCCACCCATCATGCCCTGCATCCAGAAGCTGTCACGGATGCCTTCGGAAAGTTTCGCGCCGTCGCGGTTGTAACCGTAGAAGGGGACAACAATGTCTTTAAAGAACTGCGTGCGGTTGTCGAACGTGCCTTTGCGGATACCATCGAACACTTCCATCGGAAGGCCGCCGGGGTTTTTATCGGTTTTCAGCATCAGTGGTGGCACTGCGCCAAGCAATACAGCCTTGGCAACGCGTTTGGTGCCGTGACGACCGATATAGCGTGTTACTTCACCGCCGCCCGTCGAATGGCCGACAAGGATCGCATCCTTCAGGTCCAAATGTTCAATCAGTTGGGCCAGATCATCGGCGAATTGGTCCATCGTGTTGTTTTCAAACGTCTGGGCCGATCTGCCATGGCCTCTGCGGTCATGGGCGATTACGCGGTAGCCTTTTTCCAGCAGGAAGGCCATCTGGCCATCCCATGCATCGGCGGACAATGGCCAGCCGTGGGAAAAGACAACCGGTTGACCGCGGCCCCAGTCTTTGTAGAAAATTTCAACGCCTTCTTTTGTTGTGAATGTAGACATGGTCTTGGTTCCTTTCATGGTTTGTTTTGAATTTCTTCCGGAGGCTTCATCGCTTCCGGTAAAACCAAGATCCCACAAACGAGGCTTGTCCGGGATTGGCGGAAGTGACAATATGGGGGGCAAAACTGACAGGAGGGCCTATGTCCCAGAAAAACCTGATTGAAATAGGCCTTTTGATCTATCCCGACTCTCTTTTATCCGCCATTTACGGGCTGACGGACCTGTTCCGGATCGCCAATTTCTCGGCGGGAAGGCATGACGGGGTTAAGCGCGCGCAGATGCGGGTGACGCACTGGAAGTCATCCGGCGATGCTATGGAATGCATATATGACTCGCATCCGGATGCTGAACACGATCCCACGTTTGTCGTTTTGCCACCAAGCATCATCGAGCCAGTGCCGGAACAACTAACGGCACCTATCTCAGAGTGGCTACGCGAACGGCATGACCATGGCGCAACAATGTGTTCAGTGTGTGCGGGTTCTTTTGTATTGGCAGAGGCGGGGCTTCTCAAAGGGCGCGATGCCACAACGCACTGGATGTTCGAAACGCGTATGGCGCAGCGCTTCCCCGATATCAAAGTCGATGCAGACAAAATGGTTATAGACGATGGCGATATCATCACAGCCGGTGGAATTATGGCGTGGACCGATCTGGGGCTTCGCATCGTACACCGTGTCATGGGGCCGACACTGATGATGGAAACCGCGCGCATTTTGCTCATCGATCCGCCGAGCCGCGAGCAAAGTTTCTACAGCGTGTTCGTTCCGAATCTAACGCATGGCGATGCGCAAATATTGAAGGTACAACATTGGTTGCAAAAGACCGGCGCGCGCGATGTCGATATGGCTGCAATGTCGAAAATGGCTGGTATGGAAGAACGCACATTTTTGCGTCGTTTTTCCAAAGCGACGGGGCACAAGCCAACCGAATATTGTCAGCAGGTGCGCGTCGCTAAGGCGCGCGAGATGCTGGAATTCACACAACAGAATATTGAACAGGTTACATGGTCTGTGGGATATGAAGACCCGAGCGCGTTCCGTAAAGTGTTTCAGAAGATTGTCGGCCTTGGCCCCGGCGAATATCGCCAGCGCTTTGGTGTGACGATGCTCAAGGTCGCGGGATAATTATTTGCGCAAGGCGGACAGCGCCAGTGCCAGCCAGCCAAGCATATAGCATCCACCGCCGACAGGGATTACACCGGAAGGAATAGCGATTTCGGCAGCGTAGCGCAGGTATAAAGACACGCTGAAAAGCACGATGCCGAGAGTGAAAAAAGCTTTTGAAAGCTTGATGGCTTTGCCTGACCTGTCGATAAGCCACAAAAGCGCCAGCGTATGGATGAGTTGATAAAAAGCAGCCTGCCGGATCATCTCCTGTGCGTGTTCGCCCGGTATGGCGTGTGCGCCTGCCGCACCCATGGCCACTGCGGCAAAACCGGACAGAGATATCAAAAACAGGGAAAGGTTTTTCATGAAGGCTGTTTATAGCGTAAGGGCGCCCGCTTGTCTTCCTGCAAAGCCGCTCTATTTGTTGATCGTCTAAGAGATAAGATAATTAAATTATAGGAATTATATGTCCAAGCTTTTTACCCCCTTTAAACTTAAAGACGTCACCCTTAGAAATCGTATAGCCGTTCCCCCGATGTGCCAGTATTCGGCCGTTGACGGTGTACCCAATGACTGGCACTTTGCGCATTACGCGGGACTGGCACGGGGTGGTGCAGGCCTGGTTATCGTAGAAGCGACAGGTGTTTCCGCAGACGGGCGTATTACGCCGGGCTGCCTAGGTATATGGAATGAAGAACAGGCCGCCGAGCATGCAAAAATCGTCGACCTTATCAAAAAGGGTGGTGCGGTGCCGGGCATCCAGATCGGCCATGCGGGCATGAAGGCGAGCGCCAACAAACCATGGGAAGGTGATGACCATATTCCTGCGAGTGATCCCGCTGCATGGGAAACGATTGCGCCGTCTGCCGTGCCTTTCGGCACAGAGGCGCTGTCGCGTGTTCCGCGCGAAATGACCAAGCAGGATATCGAGCGTGTGAAGGCGGATTTTGTCGCTGCGGCAGAGCGTGCCTTGAAAGCCGGATATCAATGGCTGGAGCTGCATTTCGCGCACGGGTATCTGGCGCAGAGTTTCTTTTCCCGCCACACCAACCAGCGTGAAGACGAGTATGGCGGCACGGTAGAGAAGAGAGGGCGCTTCCTTCTGGAAACGATGGCGGCCGTGCGCAAAGTGTGGCCTGAAAACCTGCCGTTCACTGCGCGTTTTGGTGTTCTTGAATTTGACGGGCACGATGAAGAGACGCTGCAAGACGCCATCGCGCTTGTGAAAAAATTCAAGGAAGCCGGGCTTGATTTCATCAATGTCAGTATGGGCTTTTCCACGCCGAAAGCGCAGATACCATGGGGGCAGGCTTTCCTCGCCCCTTATGCGCAGCGTGTGAGAAACGAAACGGGATTGCCTGTTTCCTCGGCATGGGGTTTTGGCTTGCCGAACCTTGCGGAAGCCGCCGTTGAAAACGAGCAACTGGATATTGTCATGATCGGACGCTCCAGTCTTGCCAACCCGCATTGGCCTTATGAAGCGGCAAAGGCGCTGGGTGAAGACAAATCGTCATGGGTTTTGCCCGCGCCTTACGCGCACTGGCTTGAACGCTACAGGATCTAATCAATACAAGAAAAAAGGGGAATGCTTACACATTCCCCCTTTTGGTTTTTCCATACACCGCTTATCGGCGCGGCGCGCAATAGGTTCTTGGTCTGCCGTAAAAATCCTGGCCTTGATAAAGTCCGTATCCGCGGCCGCACACTCTTTCGGAATTGCGTTCCCAGCGATCATACGCACGTTCTTGCCTTTCCCGGCGCAACTCGCGTTGGAATTCACGGTCGCGAGGACTATCATAAAAACGGTCGCGGCGGTGTTCATGACGGTCAAAGCGCTCATACCGGTCAAAGCTGTAGTAACCATCATTTGCTTGTGCTTCGCTGGCTGGGGTGAAAAGAGCCGTTAGGCCGACAACGGCAGCGGCGACAGAGTTTTTAAATTCCTTGGAAAGCATGATTGATCCTTTCTGCCACCAATAAACAAGCCGAAGGATAGGAAGTTCCGGTTTTTGATTCAAGGCCGGTCATGAATGGCGGGCAGGGGGGGATTCGAACCCCCGAAGGGCTTGCACCCTTGCTGCATTTCGAGTGCGGCATATATTACTTACCTTGTTGTATTTTAACGATAATTTTTTATAACATGAAAAAGTGTGTAAGGAAATGTGTAAGTTTCCGTTGTTCTGCTATACGCTTTGCCTTTTGGAAATTTTGGATGGCAAGTAAACACGAGAAAGCCCGCGAATTAGAAATTTTAACTGCTAAAATTCAGGCTCAACTATCGCCTACTGCTGAGGTCTTGCATAACGTTCATTTGGACGGGCGCATCAGTGGCACAAAACGCCAGATCGATGTGCTGGTGCGTCAAGCTATTGGCCAGTACGAAATGAATATCGTAATCGATTGTAAAGATTATGCTAAGCCCGTTGACGTTAACGGCGTATCAGAATTTTTAGGTTTAATGAATGATGTGGGCGCACAAAAGGGCGCATTAGTCTGTCCGAAAGGTTTCAGTAAAGCCGCGAAAACTTATGCTCAAAAATTACAAATAGATTTATATAGTCCAGTTGATACAGATCCCCATCACTGGAAAGCTGACGTGAAGGCCCCAACAATTTGCGACTGGCGGGGAGCGCAAATTTCTTTCGGGGCCAGATTTAGCGCCCCTTTACCTTGTATTCTTCAGCCTGATTTTTATAAAAGTGAGATTGTATACGCAGTAGATACCAAAGAACCCTTGGGGAGCCCCTTTAAAGCCGCGCTTTTAAAATGGAATGAAGGCCGCTTTCCCACTGAGGAAGGACCGCATGAAAGCTTACCAATCTTTGATAAGCCCCGCGTGTTAATGAATAATGGCTACGGTATGCTTGCACCATTTGATATTTATGCATCTCTTTATGTTGAACGAGAGCTATATTTTGGTTATCTACCTATCTCGAAGTTATCGGGGTTTAAAGACGAATTGAGTGGCGGAATTATCACCAATGCGTTTGAGGTAGGGATTTTAGAACCCAATGAAATTGAAAAAAACTGGCAAAAGCTTGATAAGGAATCCGACGCTCCCGTTTCTCTGCTCCTAAAAATGAACGGCTTAATAGCTTGGGACGTTACTTAGTCCGCCGTGGAGTTTTTTCTTTGACTTTTTGGGCCTTCTTTTTCAATACGAATTCTCGATGGATAAAATTTTCAACAGTATCAATAATTGTATTGAGCTGTTTCCTCTCAGGTGCATGTCCCCTATGAGAAGCGGCGTGGCCTGCGTCTATCATTATCTCTAAAACGCCATATTCACCCTTTCCAATAACATCGTTGCTCAAAAGCTTATCAAGTTTCTGTTTAAATCCGCCAACATCTCCAACGTTTATTTCCATTGATCGATCCAGTGCCGCGCGTATCCCCATGGTTGCAAGCAGTGCCAGCCCTTGGTCCAATGCATCATAAACTTCTGTAAAAATATTTTCTAAAACTTCGTCTTCAATTTCTGCGAGCCAGTCCGGTCTGGTTCGTGAAGTTGGCGGGGGCCAAAGTGTCACTTTGATTCCGGGCTGCATTTCCATTTCTCCAGTGAGCGGATTGCTTCCTATGCTGTCCCACTCAGAAAACCAATATTCTTTTCTAATGGAAAAATCTCCACACCCAGCGCATTCTAAAATAAAGAACTCGTTACTCCATGAGATTGGATATTCTTTATCGTTTTCGGTCTTATAATATTGCCCTCTGATAAGTTGGGTTCTATCTCCACCACAATTATTGCAATTAGACTTTATTGACTTGGTTTTTCCTTTTTCTTCTTCGGCTGCATTCATTTTTGTATTTAATTTATTTTCACGGCCCTTTTTAATCTCTTCTATCTTTTCAACCCCAGCAGGAGTTAATGCTGCGGTTCCGATGGCAATGTGTTTGAGATAACCCTCTTGAACTATATGCTGAATAAGTTGTTGAATTGATTCTTTTCCTGCCGCTCCAATTCTAGCTATTGCAGTATCTATGCTGGAGAGTTGAAATCTCCCTAACAAATCACTCTCATTCTGCGATGCGCACCATAATAATAAGTTTTCTATTTGTTGTTTCATAGGTGGTAGAGACGTAGATGTGAGCGCATCTAAATTTGTACTGTCTATAAAAATCGCTTCTCCGCCAGATAGTTTATTCCTTATTGCGTAGCTAAGTTTATTTCTTATCGAGGTGTCTTTCTCAATACGTGCAGACAGCATAGACCTAGCTGTACCACTAATTTTAAAGCTTCCACATATTGGGCATGTTATTTCGGATCGATCGCCGACAATTTCCTCTAGTGCTTTGTTATTGCCACATACAGGACATGCCATTTTCTAAATCCTTTAAATAATTTATATAATTAGGTAATTTGTTCACTTAATTAGCATCCGCGACTAATAAACTGTCAAGTCGGGTTGTGTATGCAGGGCTTTTAAAATTAAATTGCGTACTCCAGCCCTTTTTCACCTGAGTGCCAGTCGTCGCAAATTTTAAAGAGCCTCGACCATATTTCTGATTTTATTTGTGTGGGAGTTTAAGTGAACAAACGCTATTCACTCCAAAAAAGTACATGATATAATTTGGATTATGGATTTATACACCACTATTAAATTACTTCATATTTTAAGTTCGACAATACTATTCGGCACTGGAATAGGTATTGCGTTTTTTATGTTTCGATCCGCTTTCACAGCCAATATTCATGAAAAATTCTATGCGGCTAAAAATACAGTTTTGGCCGATTACTTTTTCACGCTTCCTGCCGTCATTATTCAGCCCTTAAGCGGCATAGCCTTGATCTTTTTGGGCGGTTATAATTGGGATGATTTTTGGTTGAGAACAACATACGCCATATATTTGATAGCAAGTCTATGTTGGATTCCGGTTGTATGGATACAGATACAGCTAAAGAACCTGATAGCGGAGTCTATCAAATCTAATACCGATCTACCGCCTCGCTATCGCAGGCTTTTTAAAGTCTGGTTCATATTAGGCTGGCCTGCCTTTATTGGCTTAGTTGTTGTGTTTTACTTTATGGTTACAAAACCTGTATGAACGCTTCTTTGCAAAAATCCGGTGTCTGGTTTGTTTATGATGGCGAATGCCCGCTGTGCAACAATGCTGCCCATGCGTTACGCATTAAACAAGAATATGGCTCTATCCATCTTCTGGATGCAAGGACAAGCAACGACCCCCTTATTCAAGAAATTACCGAGCGTGGCCTAGATTTAGATGAGGGCATGGTCATTTATGCAGAAGGTAGGTTTTATCATGGAAAAGACGCATTGTCTTTCATGGCAAAGCATGGAGCTTCCAGCAACGGCTTTACGGCTTTTTGCAAAAGCCTATTCTGGTCACAAACTATAGCATCTATTACCTATCCATGGATGCGTGGGACGAGGAACTGGCTTCTAAAGCGAAAAAAAGTAGGTCGCATAGACAATCTCCAGCTAAAGAACGAACCTATTTTTAAAAGCATCTTTGGCGACTCATGGGATGAATTACCAGAAGTAATGCGTAAGCATTACGCCAATCGACCCTACACGGATGATCTGACCGTGGTCGAAGGCACCTTAGATGTTCTGTGCAAAGGACCACTAAAAGTCCTTTCTCCGCTTATGAAAGCTTTAGGGCAAATTCCAACACACACTGAAAACAACGTGCCTGTCACCGTTCGTTTTCAGAGCGATAGGAATTCGAAGGCTTTTCAATTTAATCGCACTTTTCATTTTAAAAATATACCTACCTACACTTTCCGCTCTCGTATGCTGCAAATTAAAGGCGAAGAGGTTATCGAGATTATGCGGTTTGGTTTGGGTTGGAAAATGCAGTATCGCTGGACAGGGGCAAAAGTAGTTTTAGAACATCGGGGCTATGCACTTAAACTTTTTGGACATTTCATTCCTGTTCCACTTACAATTTTTATGGGTAAAGGATATGCGGAAGAAATACCAGTCGATGAAAACACGTTTGAGATGATGACTGATATAATCCATCCTTTGTGGGGTAAAATCTATGAATACAAAGGCCAATTTAAGATTACCAAGGAAGTATAATGAAGCGCGTTCTAATTGTTGGAGGTTACGGTAATTTTGGCAGTTTTATTGCCACGCGCCTTGCTCGTGAACCCGATCTTGAAGTTATTATTGCCGGACGCTCTACCAAAAAAGCAAAAGCCTTTGCTGAAAAAATTGGCGCGGAATATGCGACTGTAGATATAGAAAATAATATTGAAGAATCTTTAATCTCCATCAAACCGGATATTCTTATTCATACGTCCGGCCCGTTTCAAGGGCAGGGTTACAACGTTGCTGAAGCCTGTATTCGGAATAAATGCCATTACATAGATTTAGCCGACGGAAGAGAATTCGTGGCTAACTTTGAAAGATTGAATGAACGCGCTCAAAATGCGGGCGTTCTAGCAATTTGCGGGGCAAGTTCTGTACCATGCCTAACGGCTTCGATACTTGATAAGTATAAAGGCGAATTTCAAAAATTGGAATCAATCGATTACGGTATTGCAACAGCACAGCGTACTAACGCGGGACTAGCCACAACGGCGGCCATTCTTGGTTATGCGGGCAAAAGCTTTACAACCAAAAAGGACGGAAAAACCACCACTGTCTATGGTTGGCAAAGTTTATCTCTAAGAAAGTATCCTGAATTGGGATTCAGGTTGTTAGCAAACTGCGACATTCCCGATATAGAATTATTCCCTAACAGATATCCTAGTTTGAAAGATATTCGTTTCCGTGCAGGACTAGAGGTTCCTTTGTTACATCTGGGTTTATGGAGTTTATCTTGGCTGGTTCGGTGGGGAATAGTTAAAACGCTCAAGCCTTTCGCGCCTGCCTTTTTTAAAGTTGGGCCGATATTTGATATTCTTGGAAGTGACCGAAGTGCCTTTCACATGGAAATGGAAGGTTTAGGTTTAAACGGAAAACGCAAAACAGTTACCTTCTATATTCTTACAGATTCTGGACACGGCCCTAATATTCCCTGCATTCCTTCGATACTGCTGGCTATAAAGCTGGCCAGAGGCGAAATCTCCAAAACTGGCGCGATGCCATGTTTGGATTTGATTAATTTGGATGCTTACCTTAAGGCTTTATCGGAATATGATATAAAATGGCTGTCACAATAAAAATTGTTAGATTTTTACTCTAATAATCAAAAATGTGATCCAGAACTACCGCCGTATCTTTAGCCTCATCATTTAAGAAGCTACTAAGCTTTGAAACGGGCAATAACAGTGCTGAACGCTTGAGTGTTGAATCTGTTAGGACTGGCCATTCATAAAAAATATCTATGCCTTGCGGTGGCTTCCATTCGGCCGGAACAACAACAGTCAAAAGAATGGTTTTATTACCCGCTATGTCCACAAACTGCACATTCTTTTCAGCAAGCTTGGGTGTTTCCACGGTAAAACCGTGATAGCGCGGGATTGACATTATTTTAAGCATCCCTTTTTCCCTCACCGTGGCATAGGTGTCCAATTGAGGTTGCTCATATCCTGCATGGGTCGCATAACCGATAGCCTTGGCGTAGGCGGTTTAGCGTCAGGCGTTGTTCTTTGGAAAGCTCATGCGGCAGGGCAAGGATTACCTCCCTTGCCACGCGGGAATTTTTCCGCGTTTCCGCGCTTTCCGCAGCGTTCC
>JAPJRC010000060.1 GCA_030824805.1 Micavibrio sp. | reverse complement strand
CGGTGGAAACCTCGGGCTTGATGTACTGCATCGTGTCGTACATTGCCATACCGGACGTAACAACGCCGCCTGGAGAGTTGATGTAGAAGGAAATATCTTTCGTCGGGTTTTCCGACTCAAGGAACAGAAGCTGCGCGCAGATTACCGCGGAAACACCGTCTTCCACCTGACCGGTCAGGAAGATGATGCGCTCTTTTAAAAGGCGCGAATAAATGTCGAAAGCGCGTTCACCACGGTTCGTCTGCTCGATAACGGTCGGGACGAGGTAGTTGTTGTACATTTCTACGGGGCTGATGCCTTTGGGGAACATGCTCATGTTGGAACTTTTCTTTTGAAGTGGTTTGAATCGTCTAACAAACCTATCGTCCGGTGGGGGGTAATTCAAGGGCTTTAATGTGCGTTTACAAGCCGCAACCCGTCGTTTATATACATAAGAATGACAAACAGCGCACCCTATAAAGACCATATCGACCTTATTCAAAAAGTGAAGGATCGGTACGAGCCCGGTTCCGGCAAACCCACGCTTGTTCAAATCACGCGCGAAGCGGGGTTTGTGCCGGAAAGCCTGACATTGAAATGGATGTTTTATGCAGGCATGGGGAACATGGATCTTGTAGACGCAAGCAAAAACATGGCAAACGCGGCCAAAGACCTCCTGGAGGACGGCACGCTCGCTCCATCTGCGCCGTTTTCCTATTACAACCTCGAGGGCAGAGATATTAAATTGATCGAAGACCTGACATGGGGACTCGAAGCAAACGACAATATCGTTCTTTATGAACTCGGCTCCACGCCTGAAACTGACATTATCATCCGTCCCGACGCAGAATACGATAAGGCAATTGCAAAGATCCAGACACGCCTGACCTACAGCAAGGCTCTGGTTGATAGCCCTATCCTCGTTAAAGACGAGCAGATAAGGCCTATCATTCTGGACGAAAACTGCATAAAAATCCGTATGCGACAAATGGCCGCTTCTCCGACGCAACCATGAAAAAACTTTTGTTTATTTCGCCGACCTTTCCCTACCCGCCGGACAAGGGATGGCATATCCGCATCCTGAATCTGGTTATGGCATGCTCCGAAGTTTTCGAAGTAACGCTGGTTGCGCCCCCTGCTCCTTCGGATGAAGCGCGGGCGCATCTGGAAAAATTCTGCAAAAATATCATAACCGTGGAACGTGCCACACGCGATATACCGACATCAGAGCGTCTGAAATTCAGCCTTCGCATGATGGAGTCCATTGATTCCGGCCGCGCGAGAACCATGGCCTCGTTCGGAGACGCATTGGCAAAGATAGACCTCGGCGCTTTCGATGCCATATGGGTGGAGCGCAAGGAGATTTATACTTTTGTGTGCACACACGGGGACAAAACCGTGCTCGATCTCGATGATCTGGAGCACAAAAAATTCTGGCGCGAGATCAAATTGCGCAAAGGAGCCCTGACCAAACTTAAAGCTATCCCCCGCCTGACAGGAATGTTCTTGTGGGATGTTTTTGTGGCTAGAAGTGCGCGCGCCGTTTTGGTCTGCTCGAATGAAGACAAAACATATCTTCGCTCTTTCGGGGTATCTCATGCTGAGTTTGTTCCGAATGGGACCGCCATAGAATTCGCCGGAAACAAATACGACCCGCGCATTGCCGATCGTATGGCCGTGTTTCTGGGCAACATGGAATACAAGGCAAACATGGATGCGGTTATTTATTTCGACCGGGAAATCCTGCCCTTGCTGAAAAAAACCACCCCCGGTTTCATTCTGGATGTTATCGGACCAAAACCTGCCGACACATCACAGGTCTCATCCTCAATACGATTTTTGGGGTTTGTGGACGACATCGCGTCCGAACTCCGCAACTACAAAACCATGATAGTGCCTCTGCGCTATGGCGGCGGCACAAAGCTGAAAGTGATCGACGCGATGGCCGCAGGCGTACCCATCGTCACCACAAGCATTGGTGCGGAGGGTCTGAATATAGAACAGGCCCGCCACGCTTTGATTACGGACACCCCCGATACTTTTGCATCTGCCATCGAAACCGTATCGCGCGATCCGGAACTCGCTGCGAAGCTTTCGCAAAACGCGTACGAACTCGCCGAAAAACATTACAGCTGGAAAAATATACGCGCCAACGCGGCCGCATGGTTGAATCAATTGATGCGTTAGGCATTTACACAAAGTCCTGCCGCCTTATATCTACCGTACCATTTCAATTTAAAGGATATGAATATGCGTTATCTGCACACCATGGTTCGGGTCAAAGACCTTGATCAATCGCTCGCCTTCTACACCGATATTTTTGGCCTGAAAGAAGTGCGCCGTATGGAAAACGAAGCCGGACGTTTCACATTGGTCTTTCTGGCCGCAAAGGACGATCTGCCGAACGCCGCGAACACTTCCGCGCCCCTTCTCGAACTCACCTACAATTGGGACACCGAAGATTATACGGGCGGGCGCAATTTCGGTCATCTCGCCTATCAGGTCGATAACATTTATGAAACCTGCCAGCATCTGATGGACAAAGGCATAACCATCAACCGTCCGCCGCGCGATGGATATATGGCCTTTATCAAATCGCCGGATGGCATTTCCATTGAACTGCTGCAAAAGGGTGAAAGGCTTGCACCCGCCGAGCCGTGGGCATCGATGCAGAACACAGGCACATGGTAGAAAAAAGCCCCGCTTTTGCGGGGCTTTTTGTTATTCGTCTTTTTTGGCTTTCTTGGCTGCCGGTTTTTTCTCGGCTTTTTCGCCATCGTCTTTTTTACCGGCTTTTTTCTTCGCGCCTTTCAGCTCGATATCATCTTCTTCCTTGGTCAGTTCCTCGATGGAAACTTCCTTGTCCGTGATAGCGGCATCCTGGAAGATCAGCTCGACAACCTTCTCTTCGAAGATCGGCGCGCGGAGCATATCAAGTGCGCCACGGTTCTTCTGGTAGTATTCAAACACCTGCTTTTCGTAGCCAGGGTATTTCTGGGCTTCGGCGATAACCGCGCGTTGAATTTCCTTGTCGTTTACCGTTATTTTGGCGGCGTTACCGACTTCGGAGAGGATCAGGCCGAGGCGAACGCGGCGTTCCGCGATAAGCTTCAGCTCTTCCTTTTCGTCTTCGGTCAGCTCGGCACCGTTTTCGGCCGGGTTCGCGGCGCGTTCCTGTTCGATTTGCTTCATGATGCCGTCATATTCCGCATCGACCATGCCTTGCGGAATTTCGAAATCATGCTTCTCGTCCAGAATATCGAGCAGCTGACGCTTCAGCTTCATGCGGCTCTGGCCTTCATATTCGGCGTTCATTTGCTGCTCGACGGCTGCGCGGAGCGCGGCAACATCTTCCATGCCCAGTTTCTTGGCAAGGTCGTCGTTGATTTCGCCCGGAGCAGCTTCTTTTATGGATTCGATAACCGTGTCGAAGATAGCTTCGCGGCCAGCCAGTTCCGTTGCACCGTATTCGGCCGGGAACGTCACGTTTACTTCGACCGTCTCACCGGCGTTTTTGCCGATCAGCTGGTCTTCGAAGCCCGGAATGAAACGGCCCGAACCGAGTTCCAGTTCAACGCCATGTGCGTGCATGCCTTCATGCATTACGCCATCATCCTTCGTGCGGCCATGGAACGTGATAACGGCGATGTCGCCCTTCTTCGTCGCACGACCTTCCACGTCTTTCGTGGAGCGGTTGTTGGAAGCGATACGCTCCAGCGTCTCGTCGATCTGCTTGGCGTCAACCTTGGCAACCGGACGGGTCAGCTTCAGACCTTTAAGGTCCATCACTTCGACTTTCGGAAGCTTTTCGACTTCCATTTTGAAAACCAGATCTTTGCCTTCGTCGAATTCTTTTACTTCGATCTTCGGCTGCATGGCCGGGCGGATTTCTTTGTCCTTCAGAACTTTGGTCGTTGCTTCGTTGACAACAACTTCCAGAACTTCGCCCATAACGGCGCGGCCGTATTTCTGCTCGAGCATCTTCATCGGCACCTTGCCGGCGCGGAAACCTGCGATCTTTGCCGTCTTGCCGACTTCCTTCAAGCGCACTTCCTGCTGCTTTTTGATGTCGTTCGCCGGAACGGTAACTTCCAGTTCGACTTTCAGGCCTTCGGATTTGATGTCTTTAACTTGCATGGTTTTCCTAATGTCTTTGTTTAATCTTGTTTTTTAAAGGATGGTGCGGGTAGAGGGACTTGAACCCCCACGGGTCTCCCCGCCAGAACCTAAATCTGGTGCGTCTGCCAATTTCGCCATACCCGCATTCCTCGGGGCGTTTTAAAGCAAAGACCGCGGAATTCCAAGGAGTTTTTGAAGTTCTCAAATGTGATAATGCATACTTTTATACCTTATGAAAAAACAAAATGCCGCGCTTTACCTTAACTAACCTTTCTCTCATATTAGAGCGCAAAGGAGCCGTCATGAAATTCGCCCTGTTTTTTCTCGCCCTGCTGCTAATCGTCCCCTCGGCCCGCGCAGAGATAAAGCCCCTCGATAAAGATCTCGGCACATTCAATTACCCCCTCCCCGTTTCCTACCACAACTTCAAAGCCCAGAACCAGAATCTGCGAATGGCGTTTATCGACGCAAAACCGTCGGGCGTGGCAAATGGCAAAACCGTTGTACTTCTGCACGGTAAAAACTTCGGTGCAAATTACTGGGAACGCACGATCAACGATCTGACCGCCCAAGGTTACCGCGTTATCGCACCAGATCAGATAGGCTTTGGCAAATCGACCAAGCCGGAACATATGCAATACAGTTTCTTTGCTTTGGCGGAATGGACGCATAATTTGCTTAAAGAAAACGGCGTGGACAAATTCTATCTCGTTGGCCATTCGATGGGTGGCATGCTGGCGGCCAGATTGACACTGCTGTACCCGCACGATGTTGAAAGACTGGCCTTGGTAAACCCGATAGGTCTGGAAGATTATAAAGTAATTTCGCCCTACACTTCCGTTGATGAATGGTACGCACGTGAATTAAAGGCCACACCGGAAAGCTTTAAAAAATATCAGCAAAAAGTCTATTTCGACGGAGAATGGAAACCCGAATACGACAAGCTTGTCGAGATCCCGTCAGGCTGGGTTACGGGCCCCGACTGGCCCCTGATAGCCTACAATTCCGCACTACAATACGACATGATTTACACCCAGCCGGTGGTATACGAATTCGGCAATCTGAAACTGCCGACATTGCTTTTGATCGGCACGAAAGATCGCACCGCCATCAACAGGGACAATATTAAGAACGAAGCGCTAAAGGCAAAAGTCGGCCGCTATGACATTCTGGGCCGCACGACGAAAAACCGTATCCGGAATGCGCAGCTTGTCGAATTTCCGGATGCCGGACACATGCCGCAGGTGGAAGCGTATGACGACTATATCGCAGCGCTGATAAAGTTCCTGAACGGAACGCCGGAAAAAAACTAGGCACCACCACCAAACGAACTGCTGAAGAGCGAGGAATCTATTTCGCTTTTATGCGCTGCGAGAAAATCACCTGTAATCGCCTTGTCATGCCCGACGGATGATGCGCCGCGGCGGAAAGCGTTGAGGATTTCACCCACCGTACGCTGCACCGGCGCTGCTGTTGGCGCCTTTGCATCACCTTCGCTAGGTGCTTCTGTGGATGCTGTCGAGGCCCGTACTTTCATGACGGGCTCGCCCCAGCGCCAGCCTTTGCGCTCCATGCGGAAAAACTCATTGAGAAAACTGGTCGCGTTTGTATCGCGCAAATTCTTGACCATATTGACGTACGCCTTTGCCGCACCGGGCCCATGTTCCGTCAGAACGCCCTGATAAATCATTTCCAGTATCTGCGAATTCAGATCGCGCAGCTCATTTCCATGCCCTTCGTAATAGGCAGGGTCTGGAAACAAACGCCCCTGGCAATAATCGTAAATGATGTCTTTGGCGCTTTTGCTCATGACATTTTCCCGAGAATGGATGGAATCATATCGGGAAAATCGGACGCGACCAGACCACGGCCGAATGCTTTACCCATCTGTACATGGATATGAATTGCCGCACATGTAGCATCAAAGCCGGACATACGCTGCGCCAGCAATCCCGTTATCATCCCCGCCAGAACGTCGCCGGAACCGGCGGTGGCCAGCGAAGGCACGGCGTCTTCCTGCATCACCGTTTCACGGTCCGGTGCGGCAACCACGCTGTCCGCGCCTTTAATCAAAACCGTACATCCGCACAACGCACTCGCCTTTTCCGCACGCACGGATTTAGGCCCCGTCAAATCGGGAAACAAACGCGCGAACTCGCCCTCATGCGGCGTGAGAACGCAATCTTTATGCAAGGCTTTTACCAAAGCATCGCGCCCCCCTTCGAACGCGGTTAACGCATCGGCATCCAGCACAGTCGGCTTTTTTTGTTCCAACACGGCAACAACAAGGCTCCGTATATCGCCGCCCATGCCCGGGCCGATCAGCACAGCGTTGCGACGCGGATCGGAAAGATTTTTGTGAACACTCAGAAAATCTTCAACAATGATATGCGCCGGCAAGGATGCGCGGTAAATATCCGCCGCGCGTTCAGGGGCAACGACCACGCAAAGGCCTGCGCCAATGCGCATGGAGGCTGCCGACGCCAGCCTAGCCGCGCCCGTCATCTTTTCACCGCCGAATACAACGGCACATCCGCGATCATATTTGTGCCCGTCCTCTTTCAAGGCAGGCAGAGACCACAACGATGGATTGTTCAACTGGGGCATGGCTATATTTCTGCCACCGAAGCTGTATGGCGCGCAAGATACATGCGGCGCGATTTCAACATTACAAACATTCCCAAATTCATAAGCAAAAGCGCGAATGGATAAAGGGCCGTCGTCATCGAAACATGCGACAGCGCGGCTAGGCTGACCATATGACGCGGAATGTTGAATCCATACATAAAGCTGTTTTCTTCATGGGGGCGCTTCCACGATTTACGAACCGTGGGATATAACGCGGACAGATCTATGACGGTAACCATCCATATCGACCAAACCGGATCGTCCGTAGCCACCCATACCGGAATGGCGGCCAGCGCCAGCAAAAACATGACCCAGTCGCTGCGGGTGATTTCCTTCTCGCCCTTCTTCGCGGCGGCAATGGTTATGGCGAGACAGATGGCCGAACAAACACCCGTGGCCCATGCGCCTGCCCCCGCGCCCTCGACCATCTGCGCGACAAAGGCGATTCCCGTCAAAAGCGTCCAGATGATCCAGCAGAAAACATGGGGCTTGTTCGTGCCCTTAAGGGTGGTGATGAAATACGGAATATGCGCCCAGATGGTCATCAGGACGGCAACACTTCCAAGTATGGTTTTGAAATCCAAGGACTTTCCCCGATTAAAGATGGGGCGATCGACGGGGCTCGAACCCGCGACAACCTGGACCACAACCAGGGGCTCTACCAACTGAGCTACGACCGCCACGCAGGGGCATTTTGTATAGGTTCTATCCCCCTGCGGTCAAGGCTTTTTCGCCCCCAGTTTTTTGTTCTTGGCATGGTTAATTGGGTAGACCTTTTATGGTGCGTATGCTAACTAGCCATGCAGTGGGGTCATGCCCCCATACATTTTTCGTATAACATCCAAAGCCCCAAGGACAAAGTATGCCGACTTCGCCGCACGCCCTTAAATTTAAATCCTACTCCGAGTTTAAAAAATACACCGACGAAAACGATATCCAGTTCGTCGGCTTCGAATTTACCGATCCGCGTGGCAAGCTGCACCATACAGACCAGCACATCTCCACACTGGATGAAGATCTGTGGAAAGACGGCATCATGATCGACGGCTCGTCCATCGCTGGCTGGAAAGCCATCAACGAGTCCGACATGCGCCTTGTTCCGGACTGGGGCAAATGCTTCCTCGACCCGTTCGCGGCGCAACCGACATTGAAAGTTTTCTGTGCGATTTTCGAACCGCTGTCCGGCGATGCTTACGGACGCTGCCCACGCCAGATCGCGATCAAAGCAGAAGCCTTTGTTAAAAAATCCGGCTTCGATGTTGCCTACTTCGGTCCCGAAGCAGAATTCTTCGTCTTTGACGACGTTAAATTCGATGTAAAACCGCACCGCGTCATGTTCGAAACGGATTCCATCGAAGGTCCGCACAACACATCGAAAGCCTATCCGGAAGGCAACACGGGCCACCGTCCGCGCGTAAAGGGCGGCTATTTCCCCGAAGGTCCGGTCGACTCCGCTTCCGACCTGCGTGCGGAAATGCTCACCGTTCTGGCATCGCTCGGCGTTCCTGTTGAAAAGCACCACCACGAAGTGGCCGCATCCCAACACGAACTCGGCATCTTCTTCTCTACGCTGGTTGACTGCGCCGACAACATGCAGCTCTACAAATACGCTGTTCACAACGTCGCGCATATCTACGGCAAAACGGCGACCTTTATGCCGAAACCGGTATTCGGTGATAACGGTTCTGGTATGCACGTGCACCAGTCTCTCTGGAACGGCGGCAAGCCGATGTTCGCGGGCGACCTCTACGCTGGCCTGTCTGAAACCGCCCTGTTCTATATCGGCGGCATCATCAAGCACGCACGCGCGCTGAACGCCTTCACCAACCCCTCGACCAACTCCTACAAGCGTCTGGTTCCGGGTTACGAAGCGCCTGTTCTGCTGGCCTACTCGGCACGCAACCGTTCCGCTTCCTGCCGTATCCCGTTCGGCAACTCGCCGAAAGCGAAACGCGTGGAAGTTCGTTTCCCCGACCCGACAGCCAACCCATATCTGGCTTTCGCAGCCATGCTGATGGCAGGTCTCGATGGCGTGAAAAACAAAATCCACCCGGGCGATGCGATGGATGCCAACCTGTACGAACTTCCTGCCGACGAACTGGCAAAAGTTCCTACCGTTTGCGGATCCTTGCGCGAAGCCGTCAATGCGCTGAAAGCAAACCACGACTTCCTTCTGGCCGGCGATGTTTTCACGAAAGACGCTATCGAAGCTTACATTGATCTCAAGATGGAAGAAATCGACGCATTCGAAACGATGCCGCACCCGATCGAATTCCTCATGTACTACTCCGCGTAGTCATTCGAACGCATCACGAAAAACCCGCCTCACGGCGGGTTTTTTATTACTGCGCTTCTTTCATGTAATCGAAATATGGATCATTGGGATCGTATTCCAGCGAGACGTTATGGCGGCGCATGCTCTCGTTGATGATTTTTGCCGCCTCCATATTTTGCGCCCACGTGTAAAAATCTTCCTGACGCGACGGCGTAATCATGCTGGTGATGTAATAATAATCCTCACCCTCCATAATCGTCACAATGAACTCGTACGACTGCATATTCACTGTGTCGTTAGGAACCAACGTGTAAACCTGCGCTTTGCCTGTTTTTATGGTCGGATCATAATCATATGTGATTTCTTCAATCAGCTTGCCCACCGAGTAGTTGGGGATTTTAAGATTGTTGCGGAAATTCTCGATTTCCTGCTGCATGGTGGTGTTCAGCAGGCGGGATACAACATGTATGCGGATATGTCCTTCAAGTACGAACCGCTTTTTCTTGCCCTCGTTTTCTTGGCGAGCCTGATACAAAAGCGCGCTCATACGCTCTACCGACAGAATGGATTTTTCCTTTAGCGTCCAGCTTTCGGGATAATTGAAGAAAGACTGGTCAAGAAACCCGTATGTCCCTTGCTTTTCAATTTTTTCATTGGTGGGCAGCAACAGGCGGAACGAGGTTATAACCTGCTCCTGTTGCGCCTTTTCTGCTTCGTAGTTTTCCTGTGGCAGGTAATAGCGAACGATAATAAGGCTGGAGCCATTCAGAATCACACGCGCGCGCACGACATAGGTCTGGTCTTTTACCACCTGTACATACAACGCTTCCACTTCACGAGAGGTCTTCTCCGTAAGAGCCGTCAGGCTGAACCCGTTGCCCAGAATAAAATTTACAAACCAGTTCTGCGCGCTGATCTCATAGGTAAGAGTCTGTGCTTCGACTATAACGTAACTGCGCAAAAGATTTTTAGGCGCGGCGATATAGCGCCCCATGATCCCGAGAACCCGGCCGCTTAGCAGCGATTGTCCCGGCGTGCCGCTGATGGGCGCCTTCTGGGCATTGTCCGTCCAGTCTTTGGGAAGACGCATCGTGTAGGAAATCTTTGGCTCGTTGTAAGGGTCGTTCTCGACAACCTTTTTGGTCTTGGCCTCGAAATCCTTTTCCGCGAGCAGCTGGTTGGGTTTCACCTTGGGAAGGGTCTTGAGATCTATGCCCAGCTCACGTGCCTGCACAGGCGACGCAAAAGGCGCCACCCCCAGCATAACGAAAAAGATGACAAGGAATTTAGCGGCTGATCGGAGCCGGCTTCCTGTGTTCGTCGATATGGACATAAGTATACAACCCTTCCGTGACCTTAATATATTCGTAGTTCCGCCCGTATGTATGTCTCAATGCCCAGCTCTCGATCTTTATTGTAATCGAAGTGTGGCCCACTTTAAAAACTTTGGTGTAAAAACTGACCTCATCGCCCAGAAATATGGGCTTGTGGAAGGAAATCGCCTCTACCCCTACCGTTACAATACGACCCATCACATACTGATAGGCCCGACTGGCACCTGCGAGGTCCATTTGCGATAAAATCCATCCGCCAAAAATATCGCCGTTGGGGTTGGAATTCGGCAGCATCGGAATAACTTTGAGCGTCGGCACACGGCCTTTCAGCTCATCCGGCAATTCCGGCTCCAAATCCTGATTTTTGCTGTCTTCCATGGGTTTTCCGTTTCCAAAGGCGGGGGAATTGGCTATTGATAGGCGGTTATAGTTTTACAAGGTGTAAATATCATGGCGGATTTGTTTAACGAGGGCAACACGGCAAAAGCGAACAGCTACGGTGCCGCAGATATCGAAGTCCTCGAAGGTTTGGAACCGGTCCGGAAACGCCCCGGCATGTATATCGGTGGTACCGATGAACGCGCCCTTCACCACCTTGTCGGCGAAATTCTCGACAACTCGATGGACGAAGCGGTTGCGGGCCATGCGAACCATATTGACCTGATAATGAACGCCGATGGATCGGTCACCATCACGGACAATGGCCGTGGCATCCCTGTGGACAACCACCCCAAATTCCCAAAAAAATCGGCTCTGGAAGTCATTTTCACCACGCTTCACTCCGGTGGAAAATTCAGTGGAAAAGCGTATGAAACCTCCGGCGGTTTGCACGGCGTTGGATCGTCGGTTGTAAACGCATTGTCCGAATGGATGACAGTAGAAGTCTGGCGTGACAAAACACACCACAAACAATCGTTCGCGCGCGGCCTTCCGACCAGCAAGCTGGACAAGCTCGGCACCGTTAACAACAAGCGCGGAACATCTGTCAGCTTTAAAGCAGACCCTGAAATATTTGGCGCCAAAGCAAAATTCAAGCCTTCCTGGTTGTACCAGATGGCCCGCTCCAAGGCCTATCTGTTTCGTGGCGTCGAAATCAGATGGTCCTGTGACCCGTCCCTGCTGAAGGACGCAAACATACCGGAAACAGATGTTTTGCATTTTCCCAATGGCTTGCTGGATTTCCTTAAAGCATCATTGCAAGACCGCCCGGTTATCACGGACAAGTTTTTCCATGGTCAGTTGAACCTGCCCGACAAAGCCGGCCGCGTGGAGTTTGCAATTGCCTGGCCCGAAGACGGCGAACCGGTCAACCACTCCTACTGTAACACCATTCCGACACCGCTCGGCGGCACGCACGAGCAAGGCCTCCGAACAGCGCTCACGCGCGGCATCAAATCTTACGGTTCTCTGGTCAATAACAAGAAGGCTGACCAGATCACATCCGATGACGTGATGAACGGCGCCGCGATCCTGCTCTCCGTGTTCATTCGTGACCCGCAATTCCAGGGCCAGACGAAAGAAAAACTTGTCTCAGCAGAAGCGACCAAGTGGGTTGATTCCGCTATCAAAGATTATTTTGACCACTGGCTTACGGCAGACCCCGCCGCATCGAAAGTGCTTCTTGAAAGCATCATCGAAAAGGCAGAAGAGCGTCAGCGCCGCAAATCCGACAAGGAGATGGCGCGCAAAACCGCCACGCGCAAACTACGCCTTCCCGGCAAACTTGCCGACTGCTCGCGCACCGACGCGGAAGACACAGAGCTGTTCTTGGTTGAGGGAGACTCGGCCGGCGGCTCCGCCAAACAGGCCCGCAACCGTGAAACACAGGCCGTCCTGCCGCTGCGCGGTAAAATCCTGAACGTCTATTCAGCAACGGCCGACAAGGTGCGCGCGAACCAGGAAGTGCAGGATTTGATCCTCGCCATCGGTTCTGGCTCGGGCAAGGATTTCGATGTAGCCAAGGTCCGCTATGAACGCATTATCATCATGACCGATGCGGACGTTGACGGCGCGCACATCGCCTCCCTGCTTGTCACGTTCTTCTACACCCAGATGCGCCCGCTCATTGAAAAAGGTCATCTGTATCTGGCGCAACCGCCGCTCTACCGTATCACTTCGGGTACCGTATCCGAATATGCGCGCGACGATGCGCACAAGGACGAGCTCTTGAAAACCGTGTTCAAGGACAAGAAGAAAATCGACATTTCCCGCTTTAAGGGTCTTGGCGAAATGCCGGCATCCTCCCTCAAAGAAACCACAATGTCGCCCGAAAGCCGCACGCTTTTGCGGGTAACCATTCCCGATGCGATGGCTGCGCTCGGCATCAGGGAAGATGCAAAGGGATCTGGCCCGCACCCAGAAGTAGACGACCTTGTCGATCGCCTGATGGGCAAAAACGCGGATGCGCGTTTTCAGTTCATTCAGGAAAACGCCGAGTTCGTTTCCGACATCGATATCTAAGGTCTGAACCCCTGTTATGCCTATGCCGAAATTTCTATCGGATTTTATTGCCGGCCGCTCGAAACGCTCGTTAACCATAATTGGCGCAGCCATCCTGTTTGCGATCGTGCTGGTAACGATCTCGATGCAGATCCGCCCCGCAGTCGAGGCTAAAATTACAGAGGCCTTCGACCGTGCCGGCTTCAACCATGTCACCATCGGTTCACTGAACCTTTATCCCAGCGGTTTTGGTGCGCGCGATATCAAACTCGACAAATACGGCTTTGATGAAATCAAAAAACTGGACGCCGATATTTCATGGCCGACTTTTTTGGCCAGCGGCAAAATGTCCAATCTTGAAATAAAAGGTGTGAGCCTGACACGCCATGCGGAAAGTTTTCCGTCTACCGGCCGCCAGCTCGCGAACAACCTGCTGAACTTGCCCGACTATCGCGTATCGATCTCCGACATTGTGCTGGATCTGGACACAGGCTTTGGCGCAATACGCATCCTCATAGATGCAAC
>JAPJRC010000059.1 GCA_030824805.1 Micavibrio sp. | reverse complement strand
CGCCTTGCACAGATGGCGCGAGCCGCAGGTATTCACCTGATCATGGCAACGCAGCGCCCGTCCGTCGACGTCATCACCGGCGTTATCAAGGCGAACTTTCCGACGCGTATCTCGTTCGCCGTGTCCTCGAAAATCGACTCGCGCACCATCCTGAACGAAGGGGGCGCGGAACAGCTCCTCGGTCAGGGTGATATGCTTTACATGGCACCAGGCGGAAAGATCACCCGCGTACACGGGCCTTTCGCCGCGGACGCGGACGTCGAAAACGTCGTGAACTTCCTGAAATCGCAGGCCGAGCCGAGCTACATCGAAGACATCACCGAAGGCGAATTCGGCGAAGGCGGCGAAGGCGGTGAAGGCGGCGGCGGTGAGGCATGCGATGAGTTGTACGATGAGGCCGTAGCGCTTGTGGCGCGTGAGCAAAAAGCTTCGACCAGCTTTATCCAGCGTCATTTGCAGATTGGTTACAACCGCGCGGCGCGCATCATCGAAGAGATGGAGAAGCAGGGCGTCGTCGGAAAATCGAACCATGTTGGCAAGCGCGAAGTGCTTGTAGGGCAAAGATAGGTTCAGGGCTTATGATCAAATCCTATGTTATAAATCTCGACCGAAATCCGGAACGGCTCGCGCACATCGACAAACGCTTGCACAAACTCGGTATGCCGTATGAACGCATAGCCGCAGTCGATGGCAAAAGCGTTCCGCATGAAGAATTCGAACGCTTCGCAAAGGCGCGGCCCATGAAGGGCACGGGGGATTCTTATTCCACGGGCCAGCGCGTCTGGACACCTTCCAGCATGGGCTGTTTTTTAAGCCACTACGAAGCATGGCGGCGGATAGCGGAAAGCACCGATGATTACGGCGCTGTTTTCGAAGACGACATCCATATTTCGCGCGCGATTGTGCCTTTGCTGGCCAACGACCTGTGGATTCCGGATGAATGTGAAATTATAAAGCTTGAGCCTTCCTATAACCGCATTAAAACCGCATCAAAACCCGCTGTCAAAATTGCCGGACGCGATGTTGTACGCATCATTCCTTCCATGCACGACCATTGCTGGCCGGTCTGCGCGGGCGGGCTTATCATCAAACGCAAAACCGCACAAAAGCTGATTGCCACCCCGGAACATCTGCAATCCATCGCCGATGTCTTCCTGTTCGCGTTCAATGAATCCGAAGTTGCACGCGGCTTAAATCTCTATCAGGTTAATCCTGCTGTGTGCGTGCAGGACAAGTTTTTGTACGAAGACCAGAACAAGTCGACGTTCAAAAGCAACATTGAGGATTTGAGCGAGGACAGGAAAGCTGGGCGCAGCGGCTGGGAGATGCTCGGTCGCAAGGCAGAAGCCCTATTGCGGGAACTACAGGGGCACCACAAGGTCCATTACAAAGAATAGCTAGTGTTTGGTGACCTTATCGATCTGCACAGTTTGAACCTTGTTGTTCTCGTCTGCCGGAGCGTCGATAGTGAACTCGAAATCATCAAAAGATTCTTCGTAGGCGAAGTCTTCATCATTCGACATCAACCCATCCTTTTGTAAGAAATCGTGATGCTGCGCCAGCCAGTCCTGCGCCGCGAGATTGCCTTTGTCCGCGGCGTCCTGAATCAGGCTGACGCCTTTTTTACGGTCACGTGCAACGCCTTCGCCGCCGTAATATGCGGCACCGATATTGTTGAGCGCATCCGCATAAAAAGAATCTTCTTCCGGGGCGCCGGAATAACAATCTACGGCCTTCTGGTAATAGAGGAAAGATTCCTTGGGGCTTGCCACGAGTATGTTTCCTAGCCCGTAAAAGTGCAGGAATCCAAGCATGGTGTAACCGCCTATGTATCCGCGCTCCGCCGCCTCGGATGCATATTTGTAGCAGAGATGAAACCATTCTTCCGGCGCATATCCGCCGCCGTTAATCGTGTGATTTATTTCATCCAGATAGAACATCGACAGTTCCTGAACGGCTTTTACATTGTTTGATCGCGCCTGAATGGATTCCAGAACTTTCAACGATTTATCGTGGTCGACATATTCCTCGGGCACCAGGTTGCTGATACCGCCGCGAAACGCCAGAGACAGTGTCAGGCAAGGTCGGCATGCTGGTTTTCTTTCAGCGCCGCGAGCGTATCACGCAGCAGGCTTTTCTGCTGCGCGTTGAACTCTTCAAGTGTAAGTGTGCGGTCATTGATCAGCGTTTGGTATTTATCGAGAAACGGATGATTGGCTGTCATTAATAACTACTCATATAATTTTTGTTACGCTACGATAACATGGCTGATTTTAACAATGAATGAAAATAGGTTAACGATTCTTTATGCAAGTCATCGGCATAGGCCTTTCCAACATTGATCTGGTCGCGCATGTCCGTGACGATTTTCTAATAAAGCACAAGGCTGTAAAAGGCGCGCCGCGGAAATTCGACGATCTTGCCTTTGCCCGTCTGCGCGCCGAACTTCCGCAATATGATGCAATTCCCGGCGGATGTGCCGCCAACACAGTCTGCGGCATGGCGGCCTATGGCGTGCCTGCGCGCTTCTACGGCAAAATCGGTGAAGACTCCTTCGAATCCCTTTATCGCGCATCTTTTGCGGAATACACCGTTGCTTACGATGTTACAGCAGGAAATGAGGAATCGTCGCAATGTGCGGTGCTGGTCACGCCGGATGGCGAACGGACTTTTGTTTACACCCATGGCGCAAGCTGGGATCTGCATGCCGGCGATATAGACACCGATGCGCTTGCCGCAGCGGGAATGATCGTCAGCGAAATATACATGTTTGAATTCGGCAAAAACGCGGAAGTGGCAAAGCTTGTGTTCGAAGCCGCCCAGCACAAAAAGACGCCATTGACCATGAAGGCGATGGATCAGGATTTCGGGCGGCGCTACGCACAAAAGATCCGCGCGCTCGGCGATGCCAACGTACTGGACCTTCTTGTCGGCAACCATGAAAACCTTCCTTCCATTACGGGAACGGCATCTCTGGATGAAACCCTGCAGGCTTTCAAAGACTGGAAATGCGATGTGCTGTTAACCGCCAATGCGGGCGGCGCCTATTTTATTTCCGGCGGCGAGGTAAAACATTATACGGTCGAAGCGGTTAAAAACCCCCGCAACACAACAGGCGCCGGCGACCAGTTCCTGGCGGGATTCCTGATGGGCCGAATGGACGGCAAGGCAGCCCACGAATGCATCGATTTCGCGGCGAGCTGCGCCAAATCGATCCTGATGCACGACACCGCGCGTCCGCCTTTGGTGAACAAACACTCGATCCGCTTCTAGAGCGGTGAAAAGATCACTTTTTCGCCTTCCTTTGGACGCACTTTCCTTTTAAAAATGAGGGTATGAAACACCTCCTCATGACCCTGTTTGCAGGGATGATCCTCCTCTCCTCGGCCGCCCATGCGCAGGTGGAAGACCCTGAAATTGTAAAAGCTGAAAAATATCTGCAAGGCCTGAAAACGGCGCAGGCGGATTTCATACAGACATCCTCCCTTGGCTCGCGCCTCTCGGGCAAATTCTATCTCGATCGCCCCGGCAAGCTGCGCTTTGACTATAACGAGGTGCAGGATTTCGTCGTTGCCGACGGCGTGTTCGTGTATTTCTATGATTCGCAACTGGGCTCACAGTCCAACGCCCCGATCGGCCAGACCCTCGCCGACTTCTTGCTGCGCAAGGATCTGCGGCTGGGCGGTGACCTGATGGTTACCCAGCTTTACAAAAAAGACGGCCTGATCTCCATTACCCTCGTGCAAAAAGACGATCCGTCCGTGGGGCAGGTTGAGCTGATCTTCAACGAAGTGCCGTATTATCTTTCCCGCTGGCGCGTGACGGATGCGCAAGGTGAAACCACGGAAGTTGCGCTGAAAAACCTGCAAACCGGCGTAACGTTCAAGAACAGCGAATTGTTCGCGTATCATGATCCCAAAGGACGCAAGGCGGTTAACGACTAAGATGTTCGATGGACCGCTCGAAGTTTTGGTAAGACAACTGGCAGCCCTGCCCGGGCTCGGCAGCCGTTCGGCAAAGCGCATTGCGCTGCATTTGCTGAGCGCCAAGGGCAACAAGCTGAACACGCTTATCGACGCTTTATCCGAAGCCGCCAAATCCATCGTCACCTGCAACATTTGCGGCAATCTCGATTCCACGGACCCTTGCCGCGTGTGCCGCGATCCGGCACGTGACAAAGGCACAATATGTGTTGTGGCTGGTGTGGCCGATCTCTGGGCCGTGGAACGCACAGGCGCCTATAAGGGGCAGTACCATGTGCTGGGCGGGGTTCTTTCCGCGCTCGACGGCGTGGGCCCTGACCAGCTGACGATCGACCCGCTTCTGGCCCGCCTGCGCACAGGCAATGTAAAAGAGGTGGTGCTCGCCCTGTCCGCCACGGTGGACGGTCAATCCACCGCCCATTACCTGATCGACCACATGGAAGGCATTCCGCTCCATATCACACGTCTGGCCCATGGTGTCCCGGTCGGCGGCGCGCTGGAATTCCTCGACGATGGCACCATAGCCACCGCCATGAAATCCCGCGCATCGCTTTAGCATACCCGGCTTACTCCTTTTCGGACACATAGACCGTGCAATCCGCGCTCGCGCGCAGCACGGCCAGATGGGAAAAACGCGGCCCTTTGACGTCCCCGCCGCCTATGGCGAAATCATAGTAGACCCCGTTGGGATAATAATGGTCTGTGGCCGCGGCCGTTACGGACGCATTGCCAAAGCGCAAATACACAGGCCCTGTCGCATATACGCTGACAACGCGGGTTTCGGCGTTAAAGGCCGTGCCGTTTCGGGCGGTTGTGGCTGTTGCTGCAATAGTGTGGGCACCGCCGGTGCCGCGCAGACGCAGGGCCGGAATTATGTTGTTGTCGGCATCCTTGGGTAAAAGTGTGGGCATTGAAAACTCCTTGAAAATGGGCATAAGAAAACCCGCCGATGGCGGGTGGAAAAGGCACAATTCTGGCTGTGCGATCTGCAGAATGTTCTATTTTTGTTCTTTTGTCAAGAGTCCAGTACGGACAGCGCGGGTTCGCCCGCGCCCCAGGCGAGAAAAACCCCCATGGCCGCCAACGCCATGGCACCTGCAACAGGCGCCGTAAAGGCAAGGAAAAAACACAGTATCAAAGCGACGCCTGCCAGCATGCCGCAAGCTGGTATGAGCCTGCCGCCACGCCCCTGCCCTGCCGATAAAGCAATCGAACCCAACGGCACGAACAACAGAAATGCCAGAAGGCCCAGCCCGATCACGCCATTTTCCAGCAACATGATATCGAACAGTGTAAGGGTTTTTCCTGTAGGCAAGGTGCTGAGAAGATATGAAAGAGAGCCGGCCCCGTTGCCGGTTAGGGCCGCATCGTCAACGGTTAAGCCGCCTCCGGCTTTAAGCCCGGAACAAGCTATAAATCCAGCCACTGCATAGGCAGAAAGTATGATCAGGGCAGGCCTTGTAAGGTCCAATTCTGCAGCATAACTCCGCAGGACAAACCCCATCATCCCGAACGACAAGAGCAGCAAAAACCCTTGGCCCAAACCGAAAAAGCGCCCTTCACTCAAAGAGAGCGAGCCACCACCGGATAACTGTTGCAGAAAGGCGGCGGCCATATCGTCAAACCCTTGTAAAAGAGGGGCGTTGTTTGGAAATGCTGCACAGTAGACTTGCCACATAGCAAACCCAAACCCCGCAACCAGAAACAAAGAGAATGATCCGCCAAAGGCCGTATTCAGAACAATCTGGCGCCCTTTTTCCTGTTTTTCACGCAAAGCACGGAGCAATTTTTGTGCAAGATAACCAGAGGCTTCGGGTACCAACAAAGGCTCAGTAAGGGTAAGCAACCGCAACATCATAATAAGGCTCCAGAACACCGCCAGAAACCCGAAAACCCAGTCTGCCGAAGCGCCTTCCTGTATCCGCCAGCCCAACAGGAACACACTAAAAAATCCAGCGGCTATAATTCCTGTGAAACCGAATTTTTTCATCATTGGATAGAAGGCTCCGCCAATGCCAGAAGGCTCAATTTGAAGGCGGCAGGCATAGCATAAACGGGCACTTGGGCAGAAGCCTTTTGCTGCACTTTTGATCCTATGGCTTTCGCCTGGAGAGCGGCTTCCATATCACCATTTTGCTGCAGAATAGAGGAAAGCATATGCCAAGCTCTTGCATCCGCCGGATTCAAACGGACCGCCTCCATTGCTGCGGTTGCCGCTTGTTGCAGATGACCGTCTTCAAGCGATTGGGCTGCGTGAGAAATATAAGAGTCAGCTCTAGCCTGTGGACTTTTTATCAAACAGAAAAACAGGCCCAACGCGCAGGAAAAGGCCGCCAGGAAAAATGCACAAAAAGCCAGTTTTTGCGAGCGTTGTTCGGGGGTGTTTGTTTTGCCCTTTATGTCCATTGCAGATCTCCTTGAACCTTGTCTTTGAGCTACGGGATAATCCGCGGCAGAGCCGCTTTGCGCGGCGGTTTTCTTGTCTGAATGAATCCAATAGACCCGAAACAGCGCCAGCTGAACAGGGGTTAAAATCGCCTATCCACACAAAGCGCTGGGGCAGTAAGAAAGACGATTGTTGATAACTTTTTTCGAGAAAAAATCAGCCTGCGGAAGTGGCGTTTTGCCCCTTGATTCGGCTGGTACGGCGGAAATCCAGCGCACCCGTAGGCAAGTGCACAAGACTGACGTCGATGAACAGATCGGTAATGCCGGTAGACGTCACTTCCGTTTGCTCATCAAGAGCCGTAGAAAAGCGTTTTGCCGCATCCACCGATTCCGTTTCGGTTTGCGGACGCTGCAGCAAAAGCGCGAATTCATTCTCACCCGTCTGGGCCAGTATGTCGGACTGACGGCGCAGGCGGACCAGATTCTGGGCCAGTTTGGATACCGCATAATCGGCGGCGTATTTGCCATCATCGATCTTGATATCGTCGTAATTGGGAATGGAGATAAACAGCGCGTGGGCGCTTTCGTTGTAACGGCTGACGCGGTCGATGGCCGAACGGAACAGCTGGTTGAACGCGGATTTGGAGATCACGCCCCCGGCCGACGGGAAATCATAGGTTTCATCGCCGATCCTGTTGACCAGATCGCCCATGCGCGCGGCATTTTCGAGGCTCAGGGACAAAGCCGCCGGATCCAGAGGCTTGGCCAGACCGTCGTTGCAGCCGGCGCGAATACCCGCTTCGCTGTCCGCATTTTCGCTGACCATCACCAGATACGGGTAGGTATGCACCATGCGGCGGATTTGAAGCAGTATGGGTTTGGGGTCCAGCATGGGCGCCGGATCGAAATACACGGCGTCCAGCTTGGTCGTGCCGATTTGTTCGATCCCGTCATTCTTGATCGTCGTGGTAACGACATCATGGCCGATAGCCTTCATTTTGGAAGCCATCAGGTTCGAAAACATATCGTCGCGGTCGATAATCAGGATCTTCATGGTTGGCGCGCCTTTGCCTCGCAGGACTAGGGCGGGCTGGAGAGCCCGCCGGAGCCCTATTGTGACCCGCGAATAGTAAAAAATAAATAAAAGAATGGGATAGAAGCACCAAAATGACGGTCTTAGCCCGCCAAAAAGCCTGATTTTCTCCCTATGAAGGGTTTGACAAGAACATGGGCTTGCGGTACAAACTCCCACGTTTTCCGCACTGATATTTTAGGGAAAACCAATCACAGGCCCATGTGGTGGAATTGGTAGACGCGCTAGCTTCAGGTGCTAGTGATCGCAAGGTCGTGGAGGTTCGAGTCCTCTCATGGGCACCATTCTTTCCCAAAACGGGAAAGATTTGCAGATTAAGGTACGATTGGCATGACCATCACACTGCACAAGGGCGATATCCCAAAAGATTTGAAATTCGGGTCTTCCGTGGCGATCGACACGGAAACAATGGGGCTGAACCCCGCGCGTGACCGCCTTTGTCTGGTTCAGCTCTCTTCCGGCGACGGAACGGCCCATCTGGTGCAATTCGCTCCCGGCGAATATGCGGCGCCCAATCTCAAGGCCATGCTGATGGACCAATCCATTACCAAGCTGTTCCACTTCGGCCGTTTCGATATTGCCAGCATCAAGGCCTATCTTGATGTCGAATGCACGCCCGTATACTGCACAAAGATTGCCTCCCGCCTCGCCCGCACCTTTACGGACAGACACAGCCTCAAGGCGCTATGCAGCGAGCTGTTGGGCATCGAACTCAGCAAACAGCAGCAATCTTCCGACTGGGGCGCTGAAAAGCTCTCTGACGAGCAGCTGGCTTATGCGGCAAGCGATGTTCTTCATCTGCACAAATTGCGCGACAAGCTGAACGCCATGCTGGAGCGGGAGGGCCGTCTCCATCTTGCGCAGGCTGCGTTTGATTTCCTGCCTTCCCGTTCCACACTCGATCTCGAAGGATGGGCCGATGTCGATATCTTCGCCCATTAAGGCCGCCATGACCGACAATCGCGACATTGAAACAGGCCGCACCGCCATTCTTACAGAAATGCAGGGTCTGAAGGCGCTTGCGGATTCGCTGGACGACAATTTCGCCAAGGCCGTCGAGGCCATTCACACAATGAAGGGTGACGGCAAAGGCCGCCTCATCGTTGCCGGAATCGGCAAATCGGGCCATGTCGGCAAGAAAATCACGGCCACACTGGCCTCGACCGGAACACCTGCGCACTTTGTGCACCCCAACGAAGCCAGCCATGGCGACCTTGGCATGATCAAGCAAGGCGATGTTGTGCTTTTGCTTTCGAACTCCGGTGGCAGCACAGAGCTTTCGGACCTTATCCATTACACGCGCCGTTTCGGCATCACACTGATCGCCATGACGGCAAAAGCAGACAGTCCGCTGGGCCAGCATGCCGATATTTTGCTGCAGCTTCCAAAAGCCAAGGAAGCATGCCCGAACGGCCTTGCTCCCACCACATCGACCACCATGCAGCTCGCGCTTGGCGATGCGCTGGCCGTCGCGCTTCTGGACAAAATGGGCCTCACACCCGAACAATTCAGCGTGTTTCACCCCGGTGGCAAGCTTGGCCAAAAGCTTCTGACCGTTGCCGGTGTAATGCACAAATTCGACGATCTGCCTGTACTCCCCGAATCCGCCGCCATGGATGATGTTATCGTCCATCTTACCGAAAAGAACCTAGGCTGCGTTTTGATTATGGATGGCAAAACCCTCAAAGGTATCGTGACCGACGGCGACCTTAAACGCCATATCAAGACCGAAGGTTTGCTGCAAAAACCCGCAGCCTCCATCATGACGAAAAGCCCAAAAACCATTGAGGAAACGGCGCTGGCTGTAGAAGCCATGAATATCATGACCAAGACCGAGGGCCGTTATCTGACATCCCTAGTGGTTACCGATTCTTCCGGTGCCGTCAAAGGATTGATCAGGCTTCAGGATTGCCTGCAGCGCGGCGTTGCCTGATCGCCTGAATTCAGGTAACTGTTTTCCATGACAGATTTCGATGAAATCGCGCCGAAGGAGCGTTTGAGCCAGCTTTCCACTGGCGATGATCGCTCCTCTAAAATCAACCGCAAATACTCTTCCTTCGTAAAATCGCTGCGCCTTATCCTTCCGATCGCAGCCCTTGTCATGACCGTGATCGTGCTGACCTGGGACGAAGCGGGACGCCGTGTTGCGCCAAAAATGAAAGAAGAGGTCATTCCGGCATCACAGAACATCCAGAACGAGCTTCTGAAGCCTGTGTTTAACTCCGTCGATGACAAAAACCAGCCTTATACCGTTACCGCCGACCGGGCGACGCAAAACCGCGACGATCCTGACCTTATCGATCTGGAAAAACCCGTTGCCACCCTCGCCATGAACAGCGGCGAGAAAGTTGACGCCAATTCCACCACCGGCCTCTACCAGCAAAAGGCGCAAAAGCTGAACCTTGAAGGCGCTGTACATCTGATTCACAGCAACGGTTACACGCTGACCACCGAAGAACTGCGCATAGACCTCGCCACGCACAAAGCCTATTCAGGACGCGATGTGCGGGTCGAAGGCCCAAGCGGGACGATCGACGCCACGGGACTTGAAGGCGATTCGAACACAGGTTCTTTGATCTTTACCGGCCCCGCCAAAGTCATTCTCTACAGCGATGGAAAACTGCTTTCGCCAAAGGATAAAACCCCATGAGACATTTCCTCTTTCTCTGCGCACTGCTGACCGCTGGTTCTGCGCTCGCACAAACGAGCAACGAACAGCCTATTGAAATTACGGCGACCAAAACAGTGGAATGGCTGCGCGACCAGAAACAGTTTGTTGCACGCGAAAACGTGATCGTCACGCAAGGCAACATGAAGATCCTGTCCGATCTTCTGACCGCCGATTACCGTGACGGCGCATCGTCTTCGATGGAAATCTGGCAGATCACCGCCGAAGGCAACGTGGAGATCAAGGACGAAACCAACACCGCTTACGGCGATCATGGCGTTTACGACGTGCCGAAAGGCGTGGCCGTTCTTACAGGCGAAAATCTCAGGCTTGTTTCGCCGGATCAGACGGTGACCGCAAAAGACCGCATGGAATACCATTCCAACGAACGTCTGGCCAAAGCCATCGGCAATGCCAAGGTGGTGCGTGCGAAAGATACGCTCAATGCGAATGTCATTACCGCCTATTTCAAAGATGAAAGCGCAGCACCAGCCGCAAAACCGGAACCTGCAAAGGCATCGAACAATCCGATGGGTGGAGGATCGCTGGACAGGCTGGAGGCCGACGGCAATGTCGTCATCACCACCCCCACAGAAATTCTGCGTGGATCGAAAGCCGTTTACCGCGCCGATACCAATATTGCCGAAATCACCGGCAAGGTGCGCATCGAACGCGGCGAAAACGTGATGGAAGGCAACCGCGCGGAAGTCAATTTGACGACCAATGTCAGCAAGATGTTCGGCACGGGCAAGGAAGGCGGCCGCGTGCGCGGCGTGTTCTTTCCCGGTTCGAACAACAAGGATGGCAAAGCCCCGGCCAAAACACCCGCCGCTTCCCCGGAAAAACAGCCCGCCGATGTCAAAGCACCTATGCCGCAAGGCACAAATTCGTCTGGCGTACCCGTCCCTCCGGCTGCTACAGTAGGCCCAGTTTTAGAAGAATAACCGGACCCCGCTATGGTTTATCTGAAGGAAGTACCCAAAGGCCTTACGGCCCGCCATCTGGCCAAGAGCTATAAAAAGCGCCCGGTCCTGCGCGACGTCAGCATGAACGTCAAACGCGGTGAGGCTGTGGCTTTGCTTGGCCCGAACGGTGCGGGTAAAACGACATCCTTCTACATCATGACGGGTTTGATCGAAGCCGACGCAGGCGAAATCTCGCTCGACGGTCAGGATATCACGACACTGCCCATGTATCGCCGTGCGCGCCTTGGTATCGGCTATCTGCCGCAGGAAAGCTCGATCTTCCGCGGGCTTAGTGTTGAGGATAATATCCGCTCTGTTTTGCAGGCGCAGGACCTTCCCGAAGAAGACCAGAATCTGCTGCTCGAGGAATTGCTGGGCGAATTCCACATCAGCCATTTGCGACGCACGCCATCCCCCGCCCTTTCCGGTGGTGAACGCCGCCGCTGCGAAATTGCCCGCGCCCTCGCCTGCCGCCCGCACTTCATGCTGCTCGACGAACCGCTGGCCGGTATCGACCCGATCGCGGTGGGCGAAATCAGAAATCTTATCCGCTACCTGAAAACCAAGGGCATCGGCGTTTTGATTACCGATCACAACGTCCGCGACTGCCTAGATATCGTTGACCGTGCATACATTCTGCATGACGGCAAGGTTTTGATGGAAGGCACGGCGGACGAGATTGTGGCCAGCGAAGAGGTCCGCAAAGTCTATCTCGGTGAAGGCTTTTCTCTCTAGCATACCGCTGCCTTTAACCTTCCCTTTAAATCCTTCCGTGGTACAATTATTGCATGACCACGATCAACCAGCGGCTCGATCTCCGCCAGGCTCAAAATCTCGTAATGACACCGCAGCTTCAGCAGGCCATCAAGCTGCTGCAGCTCAACAACGTCGAACTGGCCGAATATATCGAGGCGGAGATCGCACAAAATCCCCTATTGGAGAAACAGGCACCGGAAGGTGATTCCGACGCACCGGAACACACGCCCGCCGAGGACCGCGACAATGTTCGCGACGATTTCGACTCCGCTATTACCGGCAACGAGAACGAAGGCGGTTCGACGGGTGATTTCGATGCGGGGGTCGCACAGATTGGCGCGGGCGGTTCGCGCAATTTCGATGAATTCGACGAAAGCAGCGATGCCAATTTCACCAAGACGGAAACTCTGCGCGACCATTTGCTGGAACAGATGAACATGGCGTTTGACGACGCGCGGGACCGCATGATCGGCGCTATGCTGATAGACATGGTGGATGAAGCGGGATATCTGCGCGAGGACACCGACGCTCTCGCTGAAAAACTCGGCGCGGAAAAGGGACGTATCGAAGACCTTCTTTCCACCATGAAGAAATTCTCGCCGAGCGGGGTGTTCGCGCAGGACTTGAGAGAATGTCTGGCCTTGCAACTGGAAGACCAGGGCAAGCTCGACCAGCCCATGACCATACTGCTCGACAATCTGAATTTACTGGCCGGGCACGACATGAATGCGCTGGCGAAGAAATGCGACGTTAACGGCATGTACCTGATGGACATGATCGGCGATATCAAATCGCTCAATCCCAAGCCGGCGTCCAATTTCGACCACCTAGTGGTGCAGACCGCCATTCCCGACGTTCTGATGAAGAAGCTGCCGAAAAATCTTGGCGGCGGATGGCGCGTTGAATTGAACACCGACACGCTTCCGCGCGTGCTCGTAAACAACGAATATTACACTGAAGTCTCGAAGATCACGAAGGACAAGAAGGACCGCGAATACATTACGACGCAGCTTGCCAACGCCAATTGGCTCGTGAAATCACTGGACCAACGCGCGCAAACGATTTTGAAAGTGGCGTCCGAAATCGTGGAACAACAGGACGCGTTCTTCACCTTCGGGATCGAATTCCTGCGCCCGCTGACGTTGAAAGATATTGCCGAAGTGATCGGCATGCATGAGAGCACAGTCAGCCGCGTTACCACGAACAAATATATCGGCACGCCGCGTGGCATCTTCGAACTGAAATATTTCTTCTCGACGGCCCTCGTCTCTGCAGGCGGCATCGCGCATTCGGCGGAATCCATCAAGGCGCGTATAAAATCGATGATTGATGCGGAAAAACCGGATGATGTTCTCTCGGATGACGCGATCGTCGAAGCGCTGCAAAAAGAAGGAATCGATCTCGCCCGCCGCACGGTGGCCAAATACCGCGAGATGATGAACATTCCCTCGTCTGTGCAAAGACGGAAGCAAAAGCGCTAGTAAGCTGCCTGCTTGACGGGCGTGGCTTTGCCCATCAGATCATCGATATTCTTTTTGAAATTCTCGTTGGTGTCGGTGGCGTGCAGT
>JAPJRC010000058.1 GCA_030824805.1 Micavibrio sp. | reverse complement strand
TTTTTGAAACGCGCAGCTCTTTCTTTTCATCCACTTTGCCGCGCGCGAACACATGGGCGTACAGATCGTGTGAAACAGCCGATGCACCCGCCAACGTCAGGCCTGACACCACGGCAAGAATGGTTGCAAAAGCCACCGCTGAAATAAAGCCCAGCAAAAGATCGCCGCCGACCGCGCCTGCAAGCTGCACGGCCGCCATGTTCGATCCGCCAATCAGCCCGCCCTTGTCATCGAAATATTGCGGATTGCCCGTCAGAAAGACGATGGCTCCGAAACCGATGATAAAGGTCAGGATATAGAAATAACCGATGAAGCCTGTCGCATAGAAAACGGATTTGTTCGCTTCTTTCGCGTCCTTCACCGTGAAAAAACGCATCAGAATGTGCGGCAGACCAGCCGTCCCGAACATCAGCGCTAGACCGAGCGAGATCGCCGAAACAGGATCGCTCACCTGCGCTCCGGGCTCCATGATCGCCTGCCCTTTGGCGTGCTTGGAAACAGCGTCCGCAAATAAGGCTTCGGGACTGAAACCGTACTGTGCCATAACCAGCACAGCCACAAGCGTGGCACCGCCGAGCAGCAGGATTGCCTTGATCAATTGCACCCATGTGGTCGCCAGCATGCCGCCGAATGTCACATATGCCACCATCAGAACACCGACGATGATGACCGCCGATGTATAAGGAAGACCGAACAGCACCTCAATCAGTTTCCCGGCCCCGACCATTTGCGCGATCAGGTAAAGGATAACCGTTGAAAGAGAACCCAGCGCCGCGAGCGTGCGGATCGGTTTCTGTTGGAAACGGTAAGACGCCACGTCCGAAAAATTGTATTTGCCGAGGTTGCGCAGAGGCTCTGCGATCAGCAACAGGATAACCGGCCATCCGACAAGGAAGCCGATGGAATAGATCAGCCCGTCAAAACCTGACATGAACACCATCCCCGAAATCCCGAGGAAGGATGCGGCAGACATATAGTCACCCGCGATAGCGAGGCCGTTCTGGAATCCGGTGATCTGGCCGCCTGCGGAATAGAAATCTTTGGTCGATTGCGTGCGCTTGGCCGCCCAATAGGTGATCATCAGGGTCACACCCACGAACAGGCCGAACATGATAACGGCGGTGACGTTCATTTTCTCGAGCATCTGTTCCATGGAAGCCTACCCTTTATACTTTGCTTGGATTGTGTGGATCAGTCCCTCAATATCGCGGTTCGCGCGGTGGACGTAATACCCTGTGATGGCAAAGGTCGAAAATATGACCCCGAGCCCGATAACAATGCCGATGGATGTCACCCCTTCACCAATGCGCACGCTCAGGGCTTCCGGGAAAAATGCCAGCGCCGAAATGAACGCGTAATAGATAATGAGAGTCAGAATGGATAGCGGGACAATCAAGGCGCGGCGGCGTTTGAGCAGCTCCTGATACTCCGGCATGGATGAAACGTTGGCGGCGATGTTGTCTTGCATGGCGTATCCTTATGGTGATAAGGGCTTTGGAATATCTTTATATTTTAACCTTTTGGCCCCCATAGCCCAAGACATTGATGTGCTGCCGCGCACCATGTTGAACCTGTGTCTTAAGCTAGCAAAACAACCGCAAGGCACGGTTTCCAACGACTCCGGAACAATTTTCTTCCCCTCGCCCCCCCGATTCCTGTATGGTCCGGCCCCATGAGCAAACCCGCACCAAAAGTCGGCATGATTTCCCTTGGCTGTCCCAAGGCCCTGGTGGATTCCGAGCGCATCTTGACCAAGCTTCGTTCCGAAGGGTACGAGATGTCCGGCAAGTATGATGATGCCGATGTGGTCATCGTTAACACGTGCGGATTTTTGGATTCCGCCAAGGAAGAATCGCTGAACGCCATCGGCACGGCGATGAAGGAAAACGGCCGCGTCATTGTGACGGGCTGCATGGGCAAAAATCCTGAAGAGATTACATCCCGTTTTCCAAATGTGCTCGCCGTGACCGGCGCACACCAATATGAACAGGTTGTTGGCGCGGTCCACAATGCCGTGCCGCCGATGCATGACCCGTTCATGGATCTGGTACCCGCCGAAGGCCTGAAGCTCACACCGCGTCACTACGCCTATCTGAAAATTTCCGAAGGCTGTAACAACCGCTGCACCTTCTGTATCATTCCAGGGTTGCGCGGCGACCTCGTCTCCCGTCCGATCCACCATGTGATCGCAGAGGCTGAAAACCTTGCGCGGGCGGGCGTGAAAGAAATCCTTGTCATATCACAAGACACATCCGCCTATGGCGTTGATTTGAAGTATCAGGAATTCGGCTGGAAAGGGAAACGCTGGGCCACCAAGTTTCAGGATCTGGCACAGGCGCTTGGTGAACTCGGCATCTGGGTCCGCATGCATTACGTATACCCCTATCCGCATGTCGATAAAGTCATTCCCTTGATGAATGAGCGCAAGATTTTGCCGTACATCGACATACCCTTCCAGCACGCGCACCCCGAAGTGCTCAAGCTGATGAAGCGTCCCGCGCATCAGGAAAAAACCGCAGCAAGAATTCACGCTTGGCGCGAAATGTGCCCTGACCTGACCATTCGCTCCTCCTTTATTGTCGGCCATCCCGGCGAGACCGAAGAACACTTCCAGTTTATGCTGGACTGGTTGCAGGAGGTTCAGCTGGACCGTGTTGGTGCGTTCAAATACGAACCCGTCAAAGGCGCCGTGGCCAATGAGATCGAACTGCAGATTTCCGAAGAAGTGAAGCAGGAACGTTTCGAGCGTTTCATGGCCGTTCAGCAAAAAATCAGCGCAGCAAAATTGCAGCAAAAGGTCGGCAAGGACATGATGGTTATCATCGACGAGATCGGCGAAGACGGCGGTGCCGATGCACGTTCGGAAGGTGACGCCCCGGAAATCGACGGTAAGGTTTACCTGCGCGATGCGGGCCACCTCAAGGCCGGAGACATAATAAAAGTCCGCGTCGAGGACGCGGACGATTACGATTTATACGCAGTGCCTGTCTGATTACGGGCAGAGCGTGTTGCGGGTCGGTATATGTTGCTGACCCAGATAGCCGCCGCCGATAGCGCCGCCAATCGTTGCCAGATCCTGCCCCTTACCGGAACCGAACTGGTTTCCGACAACACCGCCCGCCACTGCGCCAATAGCCGCACCCACTATGTTGGCGTCATCGCACGTTTTAACGGGCTGTTGCTGCACTTGTTGTTGCGGCTGCTGACGTGGTTCATTCCATGTAATTTTTTCGGATTTAGATTTGCCATCCGTCAAACGCTGCACTTCCGTTTTGTCTTCGGTAAGCATGTTGCGCGTTACGAATGCACTGGCTCCGGCTGTAAGCAGGACCAATGTGAAAACGCCGACGCACAATACAATCAAATTCTTACGGGTCATCATGTGAACCTCCTATATTTACTACGCCGGACAAACGAACAGCCAGTGACGCAGGTTCCGAAAATAATAAAAAAACCCCGCTTGTTGGCGGGGTTCTTCTGCAAGACGCTTAGTGGCTGTGACCGCAACCGCAGCCGCCGCATCCGCCCTTGTTCGTGCCTTTGTCTTGGTCTTTTTCCGGTTTTTTCGTGTCTGTGGACATTAACGTCTCTCCTTCTAGTATGAATTTGCCATTCCATTTAACCATATAGGACCTCAGCAGCGAAAGGCAAGAATGATGAAAAAGACGCCCCTCCACGCCAAGCATCTGGCTTTAAAAGCAAAAATGGCTGAATTCGCCGGCTATGACATGCCTATACAATATGAAACGGGTGTTATGACCGAGCATAATTGGACGCGCGATAAAGCCGGATTGTTCGACGTATCGCACATGGGCCAGATATTGGTGGAAGGCGAAGGCGCTACGGCGTTCTGGGAAAAGCTTACGCCGTCGTCCATTTCAAAACTCGCCCCCGCTGTCGCCAAATACACCGTCCTCACAAACGAGCAAGGGGGCATTATCGATGATTTGATCGTTACGCGCCTCACACAAGAGGAAAAGTTTTTTGCGGTTATCAACGCCGGGTGCAAGGAAAAGGATCTTGCATGGCTCCAAATGAACCTTCCGGATGGCGTCCGCCTTTTCCATCTGGAAGATCGCGCTCTTCTCGCATTGCAAGGCCCCTCGGCGGAAAAAGTGCTGCGCGAGGCGCTGGGAATTGATGCAGAAAATCTTGGCTATATGCGCATCATGGATGCAGCACCCTTCTTCGTGTCACGCCTTGGCTATACTGGCGAAGATGGCTTCGAAATAAGCATTCCGCAAAAAGATGCTGCAGATGTATGGGCCAAATTGGCGCAGCATCCGGATGTAAAACCCGTCGGTCTCGCGGCGCGGGACTCCTTGCGTCTTGAAATGGGATACCCGCTTTACGGACACGACATCAACGCAGACACTTCCCCGCTCGAGGCGGATCTCGGCTGGATTATGGGCAAGGACAGAGCCGGTTATATCGGGGAAAAAACCATCCGCCAGCACGCCGAAAACGGGGTGCCGCGCCTGCGGGTTGGGATAAAACTAACCGACAAGGGCGTGGCCCGCGAAGGCGCTGAAATTTTCACGGTTGGCGGCCAAAAACTTGGGGACTTAACCTCCGGCGGCCATTCGCCCACCTTGAACGCCTCGATCGGACAAGGCTACATTGATCCCGGCTTAGCAAAAATCGGTGACGAAATTCTTGTCCGTGTCCGCGGGCGGGATATCAAAGGCGTTATCGCCCGCCTGCCTTTTGTTCAGCCAAAGACCAAGGCGGCGACAAAGCCGAAAGCGGCATAAGGAGATCTCGATGAGCACGCTGAAATACACGAACGATCATGAATGGTTGAAAGTCGAGGGCGATACCGCCTGGATCGGCATCACCACCTACGCCCGCCACGCACTGGGAGACCTCGTCTATCTCGAACTTCCGGAAAATGGCCGCCAGATTAAAAAGGGCGAAAATTTCGCCGTTGTGGAATCCGTCAAGGCCGCTTCCGAAATCTACACGCCTGTGACGGGCCAGATCGTCGCGGTGAACGAAGACCTTCAGGACAATCTCGACAACCTGAAAGAAGACATCGACAAAGGCTGGATCATCAAAGTGAAACTGGCTGATGAATCCGAAGCCGCGAACCTGATGGATGAAGCGGCATATCAAAAATACACCGACAGCCTTTCGTAGGAGTACACCGAATGCGTTACCTGCCCCTCACCGCCCAGAATAGAAAAGAGATGTTGCAGGCGATTGGCGCAGCATCGGTCGACGAGCTTTACGCCGACGTGCCGAAATCGGCATTTATGAAAGGTCTCGCCAATCTTCCTGCGCACATGGGCGAGATCGAGATCGAACGCAAGCTTTCGGGCTACGCAAACCAGAACCGCGACGCTGGTCAGGGCCCGTTCTTCCTCGGCGCCGGATGTTACAACCACCATATTCCGGCGACCGTCGATTACATCATCCAGCGCAGCGAATTCCTTACTGCCTACACGCCGTATCAGCCCGAAATCGCGCAAGGCACGCTGCAATATATCTACGAATACCAGACCTTCATCGCCCAGCTTACGGGCCAGGAAATCGCAAACGCCTCGCTCTATGACGGCGCTACGGCCATGGCCGAAGCAGCCCTTATGGCGATGCGCATCACAAAGCGCAGCAAAGTGGTCTATGGCTCCGCCATCCACCCGCACTATCACGAGGTCCTGAATTCCTACCTGAACAATATCGGCGCGGAACATGCCGGACATGACGGCGCATGCGATGACCAGACCGCCTGCGTCATTGTCCAGTCGCCGGACTTTTTCGGCAATGTTCACACTTACGATGCGTGGCGCAAGAAATGCGACGAACACGGCGCGCTTCTGATCATCGTCATAAACGAAATCCTCTCGCTCGGCCTTTTGCCCGCCCCCGTGGAAGCGGACATCGTCTGCGGCGAGGCACAATCGATCGGCATTAACATGTCGTTCGGCGGGCCGCACCTTGGTTTCTTCGCCTGCCGTGAAAAATTCATCCGCCAGATGCCGGGCCGTCTCTGCGGCGAAACGGTCGATGCGGACGGCAAGCGCGGTTTCGTTCTGACCCTTTCAACACGCGAGCAGCATATCCGCCGCGAGAAAGCGACGTCTAATATCTGTACGAACCAAGGGCTGTGCGCCCTCGCCTTCACGGTACATATGGCGCTGCTCGGTGAAGATGGGTTCAAGACCCTTGCCACCCTGAACCACGAGCGCGCCTGCGATCTGGCGGATACGCTTGCGAAAATCCCCGGTGTCAAAATCGAGAACCAGAGCTTCTTCAACGAATTCACGCTGCAATTGCCGCAAGGGAAAGACGCAGCAAATATCGTCGAAACACTGGCGCAAAAGGGAGTCATCGCGGGTTATCCGGCGGAAGGCGGGAAGCTGATCGTTGCCGCCACCGAACTGACAACCGATGACGATATCAAAGCCTTCGCCGAAGCCCTGAAAGGAGCCATCGCATGACTGCAGCACCTCTTCAAAAACCCGCAAATGATTCAAGCAAGGATGAACCGCCGATGGACAACAATCGCGGGCTGAATTACGACGAAAACCTGCTCTGGGAAAAAGGCCGCTCGGATCATCCGGGTGTCGACCTGCCTTCACCGAAAAACACAGCCCTGCGCACAGGTCAGGCCGCGCGCGGCAAGATCGGACTGCCGCAAGTGGCAGAACCGGAAGTGGTGCGTCACTTCGTGCGCCTGTCGACGAAGAACTATTCGATCGATTCTGGTTTCTTCCCGCTCGGCTCATGCACCATGAAGCACAATCCGCGCCTGAACGAAAAGATCGCGCGCCTGCCCGGCTTTGGCCGCGTTCATCCATTGCAACCGGCCTCCACGGTTCAGGGTGCGTTGAAGGTTATGTTCGAACTGCAACAATGGCTCGCCGAACTGACGGGGCTACCGGGCGTTTGCCTCACCCCAGCCGCCGGAGCACATGGTGAACTCGCCGGTATCATGACGATTGCACGCGCGCATGAGCTCAAAGGCAATACACATAAAAAAGTGATCCTTGTACCGGATTCGGCGCACGGCACAAACCCGGCCACAGCGGCCATGTGCGGTTTCCAGCTCCGCGTCATCCCTACCCGCGAGACGGGCCGCGTCACGGTCGAGGCCTTTAAAGAGGCACTCGGCGACGGCCATGATGTCGCGGGTATGATGGTAACCAATCCGAACACATGCGGCCTGTTCGAACGGGATATCCAGCAGATTTCCAAACTGCTTCACGATGCGGGCGGCTATTTCTATTGCGATGGTGCAAATTTCAACGCTCTGGTTGGAAAAATCCGGCCCGCTGACTTCGGCGTCGATGTTATGCACATCAATCTCCACAAGAGCTTCTCCACCCCGCACGGCGGTGGTGGACCCGGGTCGGGCCCTATTTGCGTCACCGAAGAACTGGCGCAATATATGCCCAATCCTATAGTTGTAGAGCGGAACGGATCGTATCAATTCGAGAGTAATGATGACCGCAAAACAGCCTGCGGACGCATCAAGGGATTCCAGGGTCAGTTCGGTATGCATATCCGCGCCCTCACCTATATGATGTCACATGGAGCGGATGGTTTGCGTCAGGTTTCGGAAGACGCAGTTCTCAATGCCAACTACATACTTTCCCAATTGAAACAAGATTATAACGTGCCGTTCGACGGCCCGTGCATGCACGAATGCCTGCTTACCGACAAGGTGCAAAAAGAGTCCGGTGTGACCACGCTTGATATCGCCAAAACGCTTATTGAGCATGGCTTCCACCCCATGACCGTATACTTCCCGTTGGTGGTTCAGGGGGCCATGTTGATCGAGCCCACCGAAACGGAAAGCAAGGAAACGCTAGACCGGTTCATCCGGGTCATGAAGCAGATCGCCAGCGATGTCAAAGCAGGTGATGTGGATAAGTTTCATTCTTATCCACAGGCCGCTCCGGCACGCCGTCTGGATGAGGTAAAGGCTGCGCGTGAACCGACCCTGCGCTGGAAAGAATAATATGTCTAAAAAGACTGCCGCGCCGCTTCTGCTTATCGCCAGCCTCCCGGCTCTTATGCTGGGCGGTTGCAGTACGCCGAAATACGGCCACGCGCCTGTCACGCCGCAAGCCATGAATTGCTCCGGTAACCACCCGGCGCAGGTGACGTTGTATTCCCCCGTCGAAGCCAAGCTGACCTTCGAAGAAAAAAGCTATGCGCTCAACCGGATTGAAACAGCCTCTGGCGTCCAGTACGGAAATTCCGATATCACGTTCTGGAACAAGGGAATCGATGCCATGATCATCCGCAAGGACGGATCGATGACGACATGCACCTATATGCCGAGAAGCGGCCTGTAATCAGAAAATCTGATTCAAACAATCACAGAAAACAATAGGTTCCGAAAATCTGCAGCCGGCCTGTGGACAAGGGAGCATCCTCTCTGGTTTTAGCTCTCCATCCCCTTCAGACTCGACTCAGTTCCCTATGTTGAGTCGTCGCTCTGTTCCTTCCCTAACTTCAGGTTCATTTGTGAAAACAAAACTGCTTCTTGCCGCTCTTGCGGTGCTGGCTCTTCCCTCCCTCGCTGCCTGTGGCAGCACGGGCGGGGAAGAACTGGTTACGTCCGCGCCGGATATGTTCCCCGAAATGGTCGACCCGTCGGACGCCAGATTGCACGCGGCGATTCAAAACTTTCTCGGCGAGGCAAAAGGCCCGAAAAATTCCCAGTATGAATATGTCCGCGCCGATTTGAACGGCGACGGCCTGCGCGAGGGGCTCGTCATGTTTAACCTGCCCCACAGCTATTGGTGCGGATGGAGCGGATGCACGATGGCAGTGTTCCAGGCGGGCGATAACAGCTTCACCCTGCTCTCGCAAACGTCAAAAATTCGCGGGCCGATTGTACTCGGACAAACACACACCAACGGCTGGGAAGATATAGGCGTGCGCATTTCTGGCACGGATTATGCGGACCGCAATGTCCTGCTGAAATTCGACGGCATGCAATATCCCACAACGCCGATGGATCAGGAAGAAATCCCCTACGACCTAGCCTCGCTTGGCGGAGCCCGCTTCTTCCCCTAATATTTTGCAAGATCTAGGCGGCTTTGTTGTTGCGCCACAGGCCGCGTATTACGTTAAGCAGCGTTTTTTCACCGCTGTCCGCGCCTTCAATATAGAAATCGCTTACGTTCCTGGTCGCCTGTTCCGTCAACGTCTGCTCGCGCGGTGCCATCGGAAGCGAGTGAATACGGGCCAGCATTTGTCGCTCGCGGTCGTCAAACTCCCCGTCCGACCATGCGATGGCACGGGCGAGATGAAAGAAATCTTCCTTATCGCGCAGAGCCGTAATGTGGGAAAAATGTTCTTCGATATTTCCCGGCGTGCGCAAATCCTCTGTGAGTATCTCAAGCTGTTCGGCGCTTAACGTAAGGGACTTCATATTTTCAAGAATGAAATTGATCTCGTGCGGGCGCACAACATCGTCGACATGGATCATCGCCGTAACGGCACGCCACATATTGAAACGACTTTCGCTGATGCTCATATAGCCCCCTTAACCAGTATATCAGCCAATCTTATTAATATTTGGTTTCCTCGGCGGCCTTTTTCCTATTCTCCATGATATTGATTACATTAGAAAATATTGAAATAAGGGCCAAAACCTCCCTTCTTTAACACTTGTTGCCTTTTTCCTCCCGAACATATAGAACAAAAGGAGAACAATGGAGATCCCATGACGGCCCTGCACCCACCGGAAGAACTGGGACTAAACACGCTTTTTCTCGACCTCAACAGCTATTTCGCCAGCGTAGAGCAAAACGAAAATGAAGCGCTGCGTGGAAAACCCATGGCCGTGGTCCCCATGATGACGGATGCCACGTGCGCCATCGCGGCCAGTTACGAAGCCAAGGCCTATGGCATTAAAACAGGCACCAAGATATATGACGCCAAAAGAATGTGCCCGCATTTGAAGCTGGTCCTAGCCCGGCACGATGTCTATACCCAGTACCATCACAAGATACTGGAAGCGACGGAGAAGCACATTCCTGTCACCAAATGCTGGTCGATTGATGAATTCCACTGCGACCTGATGGGACGGGAGAAGCTTCCTGAAAACGCCCGAAGACTTGCCATGAACATCAAAAAACAAATCTGGGAAGATGTCGGCCCCGCCATCAATTGTTCCATCGGCATCGCACCCAATTCGTTTCTGGCAAAGGTGGCAACCGACATGCAAAAGCCGGACGGGCTGGTACTGCTTTGCCCCGAAGATCTGCCCGGCCGCCTCTTCGATTTATCGCTGCGCGATCTGCCGGGCATCAATGTCCGCATGGAAGAGCGCCTGAACAAAGCCCGTATCAGGACGATCGAGGATTTGTGGAACACCTCCCCCAAACAGGCGCGCGCCATCTGGGGCAGCGTCGGCGGGGAGAAATTCTGGTACTGGCTGCACGGCTATGACATCCCGCACCAGGAGACGAACAATGTGATGATCGGTCATTCGCGTGTGCTCGATCCCGAACTGCGTACACCGGAAAAAGCCCGTCTTATGACACGCCGTTTGCTGTTCAAGGCGGCCATGCGTTTGCGGCGCAAGGAATTTCATGCAAGCGCGCTATCATTGAGCGCACGCATGCTGGACGGGCGCAAATGGGTGGGCGATGCCCGCTTTTTTGCTGCGCAGGATTTCTTCACTTTTATGCAACATCTCGACGATATGTGGGCGCAAATGACGATGGAATCGTTCGGACGCATGCCTGAACACATGCCGCGGCGAATGCTGTTTAAAAAGGTCTCTGTCATACTCCACGGGCTTCAAAAAGACGGGACGATTACCGACGATCTGTTCAACACCGAGATCGCGGAAACAAAAAAAATTCTCGCCAAGCGCGAATCCTTGTCCAACGCCATCGCCGCATTGAACAAAAAATACCATAACGATGCTGTTTCTCTCGGCATCGTCCCCAAAACTCTAGCCGGACATGTGGGCACGAAGATCGCTTTCTCCCGCATCCCTGATCTCGAGGAATTCAGCGAATAAAACGTGACGCGTCATGCGTCCGCATAGCGCAACGGTTCAGACTCAAAGACTCAGCCTTCCGATACGCCTGTTCTGGATAAGTTTTGGCCTTCTCCGTAGCGAAAACAGCCTGTTTTCAGGGTGGATTTGCCCTGAAAAACCTGACATAAAAGCCCCTATGAGCTTGAAACCTATTCATATTATCGGTGCCGGCCTCGCAGGGTCCGAAGCCGCATGGCAGGCAGCCCAAATGGGTGTGCCGGTTGTCCTCCACGAAATGCGCGGCGAGCCCGGTGGCCGCATGACAGACGCCCACAAGACCGACGGGTGCGCAGAGCTGGTCTGTTCCAACTCATTTCGATCCGATGATGTTCATTACAATGCGGTGGGACTCCTGCATGAGGAGATGCGGCGTAGCGAAAGTCTGATCATGTCACAGGGCGACGCGGCGGCTGTGCCTGCGGGCGGCGCACTGGCTGTGGATAGGGATGCGTTTTCAGACGGAGTCACCAAGAAACTCAATGGGCACCCGCTGATAACGATCCGTCGCGAACATATCGATTTTCCACCCGATGATTGGGACAATGTCATCATCGCAACGGGTCCTTTGACATCGAATGAACTGGCCACACGCATCCGCGAGATAGGCGGCGAGGAACAACTCGCTTTCTTCGATGCAATCGCTCCTATCGTTCACAAGGACTCCATCGATTTCGATACGGCATGGATGCAGTCCCGCTACGATAAAAGTGGACCGGCGGGAACCGGCAGTGATTACATCAATTGCCCTTTCACAAAAGAAGAATACCTGCTGTTTATCAATGAACTTCTGGCTTCCGAGAAAACAGAGTTCAAGGAATGGGAAACCAACACGCCTTACTTTGAAGGGTGCATGCCTATCGAGGTTATGGCCGGTAGAGGCGTGGATACGCTACGCTTTGGTCCTATGAAGCCTGTGGGTCTTACAGATCCACGTTCCGGCAAAAGACCCTACGCCGTCATGCAGCTTCGCCAGGACAACGCCCTCGGCACGCTGTACAACATGGTCGGCTTCCAGACCAAAATGAAATACGGTGAACAGAGCCGCGTCTTCCGCCTCATTCCGGGCCTCCAGAACGCCGAATTTGCCCGCCTTGGCGGATTGCACCGGAACACGTTCATCAACTCCCCGCGCCTCCTGAACGGAAAACTACAGATGAAGGCGATGCCGCGTCTGCGCTTCGCCGGACAGATCACCGGATGCGAGGGCTATGTGGAGTCTGCTGCGGTCGGAATCATGGCCGGACGCTTTGCCGCGTGCGAACGTCTCGGCATCGAAATGACACCGCCCCCGAATACCACGGCGATGGGTTCCATTCTCGCGCACATAACGGGCGGCGGCGATGCCGACACGTTCCAGCCGATGAACGTCAATTTCGGTCTTTTCCCGCCTATCGCAGACCCTGTCGGCGTGAAGGGCAAGGACAAGGGACGCGAGCGCAAAAAACTGATGGCGCTGCGCGCGCTCGATCATCTCGATGGATGGCTAGGCCAGTTCGACAAACTCAAGGCGGCATGAGCGATAACACAAGCGAACTGGTTGTAATATTGCACGGCATAGGCATGCCGAAGATGCGCATGTCCTATGTCGACTTCCAGCTAAAGCGCGCCGGTTTTCGCACCCTGAACATAGGCTACCCATCGCTGCGAAAAGACATCGAATCCTGCGCGGAATTAGTTGCGCAAAAACTGCAGCAAATCGTACCTGCGGATGTGCAGAAAGTCCATTTTGTTGCGCATTCAATGGGCAGTCTTGTTGCGCTCCATCTCCTGTCTACAAATCGCATCAAAAATGCAGCGCGCGCCGTGTTGATAGCCCCACCCTATCGCGGCAGCGAAGTTGCCGATTTTTTACACAACATGTCGTTCTATAAATTCCTGTTTGGCCCCGCGGGCGGACAACTGACCACCGCTTACCGGAACGGAATCGACTATGCGATTCCCGAAAATGTGTCTGTGGGTGTTATCGCCGGAACGCGCGCCTACGAATACCCGCTGTTCCTCTCCCTGATGAAGCCGACCGGGGTGCATGACGGCCTCGTGAGCCTTTCGTCCACCCGCATTCCGGGGATAAAAGACCATATTACGATACGTATGTCCCACTCGTTTTTGATAGAAAAATCGATGTCCGAAGTGGTTCATTTTTTGAGTCAGGAACGGTTCAGCGAAAATGCCACGCGCATTTCGTGAAGATTTTTACTTTCCTGAAGCCAAGAATCATCCAAAAATCAGGACAGAGCCATTCGCAGCGCCAGAAATGGCGGTTCCCCCTGCAAAGCAGGTGAAAAAACATCAAAACGGTGTTTTTCCATCCATTTCAGATAAATAAACGTCATGTTTTGCACATCGCGCAAGTACCATGATTTTGGCTTTCGATACGATTCGAAGAGCGGATACTTTAACTGTAAAATCTCAACGATTTCTTTCTTATGATTGAAATCCATCACTTTTTGCGGACTCAATTTTCGTTCGCGCAATTCATCCTCGGGAAGCAGGCATCTGTGCTGTGAGAGCAATAATGGAACTTTGCGTATCGCCTCCATAGCCCCATAATTGGTCGATAGATGGCGTATTTCGTCAATTGCAGAGTTCTCTCCCACGATTCGAAGCGCCAATTGATGCAAAGGGGTCGTCGTATAG
>JAPJRC010000057.1 GCA_030824805.1 Micavibrio sp. | reverse complement strand
GCGCTGAACCGGTCATGCACGCCAGTTTCGGATACATGCGGAAATAATTCTGGAAGGTGATCGAGGCGAGAGTTTGGTTCTCGTTCTGGATTTTCACCTTTTCCTTCGCTTCGAGCGCCTGGTGAAGGCCTTCGGAATAGCGGCGGCCTTCCATCATGCGGCCCGTAAATTCGTCGATGATGATGACCTTGTCGTCCTTGACGATGTAATCCGTGTCTTTGGAGAACATTTTGTGGGCACGCAGCGCCTGGTTGACGTGGTGGACGAGTGCGATGTTCGCCGCGTCATACATGTTGCCGGCTTCCATAATGCCATGCGCACGAAGCAATTCTTCCACATGTTCGTTACCCGCTTCGGTGAGCGAGATGGATTTTGCTTTCTCGTCCTTTTCGAAGTCGGCTGCGGTGAGAAGGGGGATGATGCGGTCCACCTTCGTATACATTTCCGTGGAACCTTCGGACGGGCCGGAAATAATGAGCGGCGTACGCGCTTCGTCGATCAGGATGGAGTCCACCTCGTCGACGATGGCGAAATTGAACGGGCGCTGAACCATTTGTTCCAGGCGGAACTTCATGTTGTCGCGCAGATAATCAAAGCCGAATTCGTTGTTTGTACCGTAAGTGATATCGGATTTATAAGCGTTCTGGCGTTCCAGATCGGACATGTTGTTGACGATGCAGCCGACAGACAGGCCAAGCCAGTTGTAGATACGGCCCATCCATTCAGAGTCGCGTTTTGCAAGATAGTCGTTGACGGTTACGACATGTACGCCTTTGCCGCTGAGCGCGTTGAGATATACCGGCATCGTTGCCATAAGGGTTTTACCTTCGCCGGTTCTCATCTCTGCGATACGTCCCTGGTGCAAAACCATACCGCCGATCAGCTGAACATCGAACGGGCGCATGCCCAAAACGCGCTTGGACGCTTCGCGCACGGTGGCGAATGCTTCCGGAAGAAGGGCGTCGAGGCTCTCGCCGTTTGCAATACGTTCTTTGAATTGGGTGGTCATGCCCTGCAGCTCGGCATCGCTCATCGCCTCGAATTTCGGTTCAAGGGCGTTGATCGGTTCCACCTTACTTTGCAGCTTGCGGACGAACCGCTCGTTGCTGGAGCCGAAGAGTTTCAGGGCGAGGTTCAGGAGCATAGGGATTCCTTGGGTTTTCTAAAGCCTGACTGATATAAGCTGCAAACGGTGGTGCGTCAATTTTTTCGGTTGCCCTTTACCCAAGGCTATGCACAATGTCCGGGCCGGAACAAACCTGTTCCGGACCTCATATATTAAGGATCGAATATCATGTCTGAACCTAAGAACAATCTGCCGATGATTATCGGCGTAGTTGCCTTGCTGGCGGTTGCCGGCGGCGCTGCCTTCTATTTTTCCAAGAATATGACAAAAGATGCGCCGGCCGTTACCGCCGAAGCGCCCGCTGCAGCCACGGAAGAAGCTTCCGCAGCGACAGCCGCCCCAGCGTCGGGTGAACCCGCCGCCACGATACAGGAAGAAGAAGAAGCCACGGCCAACGTCAAATCAGGCTTTGACAATGTTGAAGTAAAACCTGGTAACCCTGTTGTTGCCAAGGTTGACGGCAGCGACATCAGCCGCGTGGATGTCTACCGTTTCATCAAGATGATGCCGGCCAATGTTCAACAGCTCCCGCCGCAGGCTGTATACCCGCTCGCACTGGAGCAGGTTATCAACACGCGTCTGGTGCAGAACAAGGCGGAAGATGCAGGTCTGGAAAGCGACCCGGAAGTGCAGCAGCAGCTTGCCATGGCAAAACAGCAAATCGTTCGTAGCGTTTATGTTCAGCGCGAACTCGACAAGCAAATCAGCGAAAGCGATATCAAGGCTAAATATCAAGAAGCCATAGGTAAAACGCCTGCTGTAGAGGAAATCAAAGCCGCGCACATCCTCGTGGACAGCGAAGCAACGGCAAAAGACATCATCGCCAAGCTGGAAGCCGGTGGTGATTTCTCCAAACTGGCCGCAGAAAACTCCGCCGATCCTGGCAACAAGGACAAAGGCGGCGATCTTGGATGGTTTGCAAAACAGGATATGGTTCCTGAATTCGCCGACGCAGCTTTCAAGCTGGGCAAAGGCGAAGTCAGCAAGACGCCGATCAAGACGCAATTCGGTTTCCATGTTGTAAAGGTAGAAGACAAGCGCGAGCGTCCGAAGCCCACACTGGAAGAAACAAAGCCGATGATAGAGGCAGAACTCCGTCGCGAGAAGCTTGAAACACTTCTGAATGACTGGAGAAAGACAGCCAAAATCGAGAAGTTCGACGTTAACGGCGATGCTATTAAAGAGCCTGAAGTTGCACCTGCTGCCGGCGAGCAATCCGCTCCGGCTCCTGAAGCAGCTCCGGCCGCGGCCGAGTAATGAACTGTCTGGAAGCTTTGGAGAAGCCCCGTCCGGTAACACCGGCGGGGCTTCCCCTTTTGTTGGTCGTTGCTGCAGCCCTGATTGACAAGGATGGGCGTGTGCTGGTTGCGCAAAGGCCTGAAGGCAAGCCGATGGCAGGCCTTTGGGAATTTCCCGGTGGAAAAATCAAGGAAGGCGAAACGCCCGAATTCGCGCTTTGCCGCGAGATAGAGGAAGAGCTCGGTATCGAGGTGCGCGAATGCTGTTTCACGCCCATTGCCTTTGCATCCCATTCTTATGAATCTTTTCATCTTCTCATGCCGCTTTATGTTTGCCGCATGTGGAAAGGCATCGTCACACCGCGCGAAGGCCAGCAGGTAAAATGGATGAAGATCAACGAACTTTATTCTCTGCAAATGCCCGACGCCGATGTGCCGTTGATCGCGCAGTTGATGGAAAGATTATAACGTGTCTGAAGACACTAGGTCATAAACCGTCTTGGAGAATACATGCACGAAGATTTGAAAGCCTACATTGATGATGTAGTGGATTTTCCCAGCAAGGGTGTGACGTTTCGCGATATATCGCCGTTGCTTTCAAAAAAATTTCCAGAAACCATTCAGGCCATGGCAGGGCTTATCTCGGCGCAAGAGCTTGAGGGCATTGAGGCGTTTGCGGGAGTGGATTCACGCGGATTTATATTTGCCGCCGCGCTAGCCGTGCTTTGTAACAAACAATTTATCATGCCGCGTAAAGGCGGGAAGTTACCCCAGCCTTACGCTGAAAAGAACTACGATCTTGAATATGGAAGCGCGAAATTGCAGCTGAAGCACGGCACAGGAAACATCATAATTGTTGACGATGTGCTTGCCACGGGTGGTACGATCAAGGCCGCAGCCGAACTCGCTGAGGACGCTGGTTATTCCGTGAAGGGCTTTATCACGCTGATCGACTTAAAATTCCTGAATGATTTCTCGTGGAAGAGTATGCGCGCAAAATCTGTCATTCAATATGAGGCCGCATGATTCCATCCGCCTATCAGCTTCGGGATTTCTACAAGAGCCTGGGCGGGCGCATCGTGCGCCGCCTTATCCGCGAGCGTATCGAGCGCCTGTGGCCGGACACGCGTTTTATGCGCGTTATGGGCGGAGGATACGCAGCGCCTTATCTTTCAAACTTCTCCACGCAATCCGAACGCACGGTGTGTGTGATGTTCAAAGGGCAGGGCGTGCATCACTGGCCGGAAGAATCGCTAAACCAGACGTGTCTGGCCGATGAAACCGATCTTCCTTTTGAAACCAATTCCATAGACCGCATTGTCTTGATCCACTCGCTTGAATTCACTGGGTTCTTGAAACCCGCGATGGAAGAATTCTGGCGCGTGCTCAAGAGCAACGGGCGCATTCTTATCATCGTGCCCAACAGGATCGGGCTTTGGGCGAGGGCTGACTGGACGCCTTTCGGGCGCGGTACGCCGTATTCCGCTGGACAGGTTGAAGAGTTTTTGAAAGATAACCTGTTCATTCCGGAACGCACCGAACGTGGGCTATTTATACCGCCTTTTAAGCAACAGACGCTTTTACGCTCTGCCGGGTTATGGGAAAAAATCGGCTCTTCCGTGTGCCCGGCGATGGGCGGACTTATCTTTGTAGAGGCATCGAAACAAATCTATGCGGGGGCAGGGCGCGTGCGCGTGAACGATGCGCGCGTGACAAAAGAAATTCCTGTGATGGCAGAGCCGGAAGCGATCTAGGCTTTGTTAAGTCCCAACGGGTCGTTAGGATCAACCCCATCCATAAACGGTTTTTTACGGTCTTTGTGGGTGATTTGGTACACAAGACCGACCCAAGCGCCGATAGCCGAACGCGCACTGTCCGCCCATGTATTTTCCAGCAATGCCGCAATGGCTTCTTCGGGGAAAGGCTTGTCCGTTTTCCCATCCATCACATCGTTTTTGAAACCTGCGGCCATTTCCTGTGCGCGGATATCATTGAAATAATGCTCGGGGAAGGGCGGATAATCGGGACGCTTGCGTTCGATATAGTTCATGACCTCGCGGCGGTATTCTTTGAGCAGGCTGATCATGTCGTATTCGGGATGTCCCTGAAAACATACGAGGCGCAATCCGTCGCTGCTCGTGGCTAGATGCACACCGGCCTCGGGGCTTTCTGCCAGAATGCGCATGCCTGCTTTTTTGAATTGCCCAGGCGTTATTTCGCTGTATCGGGAATGGGGAACATCGAAAGATGTGTTCATACCTTTGACCATCGGGTGGCCGCAATCCAGAACTTTGTGCCGGTAGACGCCCCAGCGCTTGTCGTCACGCCATGTCGGCGGCTGCCCGTAGCTGTAGGTCAAAGCGGCGTGGCTGGCGAGGCAGGAGCACAGTGTCGAGGTCACGTTTTCGTGTGCCCATGCCAGAACGTCGCGCAGGGCGCCCCATGTGGCTTCGTCGCTGACATGCGGGTTGGTTTCCTCGTTGGCGCCAGTGATAACCAGCGCATCGAGGCCGTCTTCCTTGATTTTTTCAAAGGATTCATAGTGCTTTTCTATGTGCGCCTGTGCGGCCTCGCTCCGTTCGAAAATGGGCAGGGTGAATGGATGGATGTGGATCTGGACAATCCTGTTACTTTCGCCGATCAGGCGGAAAAACTGCCGTTCGGCGGCCTCCAGGGCGGCATCGGGCATGATGTTAAGAAATCCGATATGCAATTCCCGAATGTCCTGTTGCGATGCGCGAATGGGGTCAAGCACCTGACGGCCTTCATCCTGCAATCTGTCAAAGGTGGGTAGGTTCGAATTCTTAATCAGCGGCATTGATTGATTTCCTCGTGTAAGCCCTGTAAAAGAAGGGCTGCAAACCATATCTTATATAATGACAGATTGCGAATTCGTCCATGGCTGACACCAAGAACGCTAAGCCCACCAACGCCGCCCAGCCGAAGCCGTATAAATCGGAAACGCTGGATGCGATCCGCCAGAAAATTGATGAACTGGATAACCGTATCCATGACACGCTGATGGAGCGTGCCGAACTGGTGCTGAAAGTTGGCGAGGAAAAACGCAGGAACAACATACAGATCGTCCAGCCAGCCCGCGAAGCGCGCATGATCCGACGCTTGCTCGGGCGTCATAAAGGCGTTCTGCCTGAGATGGCGGTGGTGCGTATCTGGCGCGAGCTGGTGGGGGCGGTATCCCTGTTGCAGACGGGCCTGAAGGTAACGGTTGCCATGTCAGACGGTCAGACGGAACAATGGGATCTGGCACGCGATTATTTCGGAAGCTGCCTTCCGATGACGAAAACGAATTCTCCGGTGGCCGCTATTGCGGCTCTGAAAGAAGGCAAGACCACATTCGCCGTGGTGCCTTGCCCGATCTCCGAAGACGACCAGCCATGGTGGACATTCCTTGGTGCCGATCCTTCCGATCCCATGAGGATCATTATCCGTCTTCCGCACGGTGAAGACCCCGCAACACCTAATCCTGACACGCGCTCGCTCGTGGTGGCCAAAGCAGGTTTTGATGATTCCGGTGCGGACAATTCCTTCCTGCTGATTCAATGCGATGCCGCCATAAGCCGTGCCAGACTGGTGGAAACAGCAAAGAAAGTCGGCCTTACACCGCTTGGCCTGTCTTCCAAACGCAACGCTTCTCCTTCAATGCCTGCTCTGCACCTTATGGAAGTTGAAGATTACATGGGTGGCAATGACAAGCGCGTTGCTGAACTTTCCAAGGCGCTTGAAGACCCGGGCGCCAGCGTGTCTTGCGTTGGCGGCTATCCCGTGCCGCCGTCATATGCGCGCACGGTAAAATCACCGGATGCCGAAGAAAATATCCTGAAAGCCAGCGCATGAAAATAAAGCCTAATCCCGGCATTCTGGACATTGCCGCCTATGTTGGCGGTGAAAGCAAAGCAGATGGCTTTACGCGCGTTATAAAGCTTTCTTCGAACGAAAACCCTTTCGGTGCCAGCCCGCGCGCGCTCGGAGCTTTGACATACGATCTGCATTTGCAGAAATATCCCGATGGCAATTGCATCGAATTGCGCAAAACGATCGCTGCAAAGTTCGGGATCGAGGAAGAACGCATCGTATGCGGTGCGGGTTCAGATGAAATCATAGGCCTGTTGTGCAAAGCATATGTTTCGCCGGGAGACGAGGTGGTATATGCCATGCATTCTTTTTTGATGTACGGGATTTTTGCAAAGACATGCGGCGGAGTCTGCGTCGAAACACCGGAACGCGATTTGCTGCCGGATCTGGATGCGATGCTCGCGGCCGTCACGCCGAAAACGCGCATGGTGTTCCTTACAAACCCCAACAACCCGACAGGATCTTTCAACACGCCTGCGCAGATAAAAGCATTCCGCGCCGCGCTGCGCGATGACATTCTGCTCGTCCTCGATGATGCTTACGCCGAATACGCGCAAGCCAGCGAGGGGTATGAAAATGGATTTGCGATTGCCAAAAATTCCGACAACATTGTCGTCCTTCGCACATTCTCCAAAATTTTCGGGCTGGCCGGTTTGCGTCTGGGGTATGGTTATTGCCCCGGCGAAGTCGCCGATATTCTTAATCGCGTGCGCGGACCGTTCAACGTTTCTGTTCCGGCGCAGGTGGCGGGTATCGCGGCACTGTCTGATGACGATTTCATTGAGCGCTCGGTTTCGCACAACACGGAATGGCGCGCATTGACGGTGAAAGAGCTGTCTTCCAACCGCCTGAAAATATGGCCGAGCGCGGCCAATTTTGTTCTGGTAAGTTTCAAGGATGCAGATGAGGCCGATGGTTGCCGCGCCTTCCTGAAGTCCAAAGGCATCCTCGTGCGCCAGATGGGGGCATACAAACTCCCTGAATCCTTGCGGGTATCTATTGGTACAGGTGAAGAGATGACCCTTGCCTGTGCGGCCATAAAAGAGTATTTAGGAAATACATGATCCTGAATGCCGCCACATACGGCCTGTACGCCGCCAACTATTATGCCCTCTAGGGCAGGCATTTTCACGTTTCCAATACATCGATAGTCGTTTATTACATTCCCTATATTGAAAGAGGGCATAAGCCTATGTTTAAGCAAATTACCATTATCGGCTTCGGTCTGATCGGCTCATCGATCGCCCGTGCCATTAAACAACATAATCTTGCGACCAAGCTCGTGTGTGCGGACCAGTCCCGCGAAGTGTGCGAGAAAGTAAAAGAACTCGGGTTGGCGGACGAAATCTTCACCGATCTATCCAAAAGCGTAAAAGGCAGCGATCTGGTGATTCTTTGTGTGCCCGTTGGCGCGATGGAATCTGTCGGTAAAAAAATTGCCGTAGGGTTGGAGCAGGGATGCATTGTTACGGATGTCGGCTCTGTTAAATCTTCCGTCATGCGGGCTCTGCAGCCACTGCTGCCCGCCAAGGTTCATCTGGTTGGCGGGCATCCGATCGCGGGTACCGAGAACTCGGGCCCTGAATCAGGTTTTGCCGAATTGTTTATCAACCGTTGGTGCATTCTGACGCCCTTGCGCCACACGGAACTTCGCGCCGTTGAAAAGCTTACGGCGTTTTGGGAAGCCTGCGGATCCAACATCGAGATCATGGATCCCGAGCACCATGACCTCGTGCTCGGCATTACATCACACCTGCCGCACCTGATTGCATACACCATTGTAGGTACCGCCACGGACCTTGAAGAGGATCTGAAGGGTGAAGTCATCAAGTTTTCGGCTTCGGGCTTCAGAGATTTTACGCGCATCGCCGCATCCGACCCCGTCATGTGGCGCGATGTTTTTATGAACAACAAGGACGCGGTGCTCGAAATTCTGCAGCGTTTTACCGAAGACCTTACGGCCATGCAGAAGGCTATCCGCAAAGGCGACGGAGAATATCTTTATAACCAATTCAAGGAAACGCGCGATATAAGACGCGCTATTGTGGATGCTGGTCAGGCGACGTACGTGTATCCCAAGCAATCGGAGGCAGCTCAAGTGCCCGAAGCGGTCCCACCGTCAAAAGCCGGTTCTTCACGCTAGCATTGATCGTCACTTTTTGCTGGCCTGTGGTCTCGTCGGTTTTTGCAAGGCCGCCGAGAATGCCGATTGCGACGGCGGCGGGTAAAGGTTCTATTCGCCCTTTGCCCTGCTGTGCGTGGATAAAATCTTCATAGCCGCTGATTTCACTGTCGAAGGAGAATACTGGTTGCAACATATCATCCAGTGCAAAAAGGCCTTTGCCTTCCGAGCGCAGCGCTTCTTTGGCAAGCTTGTATTCGCGAACGTCGATCTTTCCACCGTTTGATTGCCAGTCGCGCAGATCTTCTTCCACCATCGCGCGCGGAAGTCTGTAGGGAATCTCGAGCTTTGCCTCAAATTGGTCCAGCGACCATATGTCCGGATCGAGGTTACCGCCGAGAGATATGCCGAGCGGGAAGTTGAGGTGCAGCGTTGTGAAAGGAATAGGGTAGCCTCGCAATATCATTTGCGGAAAAAGAATTTCCAAATTCCCTGATCGAATGCCGCCATGATAAATCACCTGCGGTACAAACGGAAAATTTGTAAGACGCGGTTTTTGTCCTAAAAATTCTATGCCTTCTTCCTGCGCGTTGGCGTAGAGATTGTCGATTTCGCGGTTGAGCCAGTTGGCACTGTAAAGCCACAGGCCGATATAACCGCCTGCAAGCAGCAATATAAAAACACCGAGTAGAATTTTTGTGCGTTTTCTCATGCGGCTTTGTTGGCCCTGCCTTCGGCGACAAGTCTGTTCGAAGCTTCTTCGATTTGTGTTTCCAGCATTTTCAAAATGCTTTCAGGGGGCAAACCGGTCGGAATCAATGGCAGGAATTCGATGATAACCTTGCCGGGATATTTCATGTAGCTGTTGCGTGGCCAGTAGAGGCCGGTATTAATGGCAACAGGAAGAATTGGCAGATCGGCGGCGGCATAGAGTTTCGATATGCCGCCTTTATAAGGCTTTTCTGCGATGGTTGCATCAACATGAACCCTCGTGCCTTGCGGATAAATGATGATCGGACGTCCTTTTTCTTTCATCTTTTGTGCGCCGGCCTGGAGCGAGTTTTTAGCCTGCACGCTGTTACCGCGGTCAATGGCAATGACTTCCAGCTTCTGCAGGAACCATCCGAACAGCGGCAGGCTCAACAATTCCTTTTTCAATACGATGGTGGGATCGCCGAAGAGTTGGTATAGAATTAACGTCTCGTATGCGGATTGGTGCTTTGAGGCAACCAGATACGCGCCGCTTGCCGGACGGTGTTCCGCGCCACGCAATTCGTAATCAATGCCAAGGATATATTTCGCCAGATAATACGGGCCATCCTGATACAAGGCGGCAACCCAGACTGTGAATCCGCGCGGCAGCAAAAGGCAGGGCGCCATGCTGATGCAGATCAGCGGCGACCATATGCAGTAAAATAGAAAATTAAAAATGGTGGAGCGTATAAACGTCATTTTTTATCCAGTGAAGGGTTTTTATCAATCAGGTCAAGGCGCAGCCATGTCATCAGGAATTTGTTGTATTCTTGGAATGTCAGCGGCCAGAATTGTTCTTTCCACGGTTCGAACCCATCCGGGACGACGGGATGTTTGATAAGCTCTAGATCAGGCACCTGCTTTTTCATCAGCAGTGTAGAACGTGCCATATGATAATTTGCGGTGACAAGTCGCACGGAATGAATGTTGTTATTTTTGATCCACTCCTGACTCTCGGTGGCGTTGGTCGCCGTGCTGTCCGCAACATAACCGAGCGTCAATTTCGGCAAAACTTTTTCGTGATTTCCGTCCCAAAGGGCGATCAGCTCCTCGGGCTTTACCTTGGCGTTTACACCAGAGATAAAGAGATAGTCCGCTTTGCCATCGGCCAGAAGATCAAGCCCCGTATTTACCCGCTTGTCGCCACCCGTGAGCACGATGATTGCATCTGTCTTTGTTTCGGGAGACTGGGGCTTTGCGGAAACCACGCTGGCTGCGAACCACAGCCAGCCAAGCGCCCAGAACATCATGAGCGTCAAGAAGGCTGTCAGGCAATATGCGAAAAGCTTGAAAATCATATGGTCCGTTTTTACGGCATTTTGCGAAGCACGCGCAAGACCGTATAGCGTGCGGTCGTCATGGCCAATATGGCAATGGGTACGGGCAGAAGAGCCAGCGCGGCCTTTTGCATGCCGTTCAACCGGAAGTCCGGCACAAGGTTTACGCCTATATTGCCGGCGATCAGCCCTATGATGAACAGCAGGATAATCCCGGCTCCCGCGCCTATAGCACCGCCTTGCAATGATAATATAAGCGTATGTCTTTGAAGCTGGCGAGCTATGTAAGAATCTGAAGCGCCCATCAAATGCAAAAGCTCCAGCTCTTCCTTGTTTTCGGAAAGCTTGGAACGCACACCGCCAGCAACAGCGACCAGTGTCGTTACGCCTATAATCAGGCCTAGAAGAATGGCCGCGAATTGCAAGGCGCCTGTGAAGCGTAGAACATCGGTGAGCCAGCTTTGGTGTGTTTCAATGCGGGCGCGTGGTGCCACTTCTTTCAGTTGTGCTTCAAGCGCGGTTATATCCGGCGTTGCTTGTTCGTTGAACGTAACGGAAATAAGCCCCGGAACAGGCACGGAATCCATAACCATGTCATGCCCCAGCCAAGGCGCGAGAAGTTCGCGGATCTGGCTTTCTTCCATTATGGTGGCTTCTTTGACATCGGGATGCGCGCTGAGAACTTTCGCCGCTTCGTCGGTCATGCTCCGCACCATGGAAGCATCAATAATGTCACCGCCGGAATCCGCGGCCGGAATTTCCACACTGATTTTGTTGTCGAGCCCTTGCGACCATCGCTCGTTCATGGCGCCAAGCGCGAACGATGCCGCCAGCGCCAGGATGCCGAGAATGCACATCAGGCCGATCAGCAGACGCAGGAACGCGTTGCTTGTGCTGCCCGTTAAAGGCAGATCGTATCTGCGTCTTTCTTTTGCCACGCCGAGGACGCGGTTGCGGTTGAAAGGGTTTTTCAAACGGGAGAGGAGGCTCATTTAGTATACCCCTTCCAGTCTTTGGCGCAGCCCGCCTTTTTTTGCTTCTTCCACGCGCAGACGGCCTTTTTCGAGGATCAGGCGTTTATGGCCGAACTTGTCCATGATCTGCTGGCTGTGCGTGGCGATAACCACCGTCGTGCCCATGCGGTTCAATTGATCGAACAACGCCATGAGGCGGAAGCCGATTTCATCGTCGAGGTTACCGGTCGGTTCGTCGGCGAGCAAAAGGCGGGGGCGTGTGATAACGGCGCGTGCGATGGCAACGCGTTGTTGCTGTCCGCCCGACATGGTGTTCGGAAGTGCGTGTTTGTGGTCGCCAAGGCCGACCCAGTCGAGCAGTTCGCCGACATTGTTCTGGATTTCTTTTTCAGGGCGGCCCTGAATGCGCAGCGGCAGTGCGACGTTATCAAAAGCGCTCATATGGTTGAGAAGACGGAAGTCCTGAAACACCACGCCGATGCGTTGGCGCATGGTGGCGAGTTGGTCGCGGTCCAGTTCGCCGATATTTTGTCCGAACATACGTATCAATCCGCGTGTGGGCATGCGGCCCAGATAGAGCAGGGACATAAGCGAGGTTTTACCCGCGCCGGAAGGACCGGACAGGAAGTGGAACGAGCCGGGCTCGAGCGTGAAGTTTACATCCTCCAGCACTTCCGGCCCGATGCCGTAACGCAGCCCTACATGTTCATAGCGTATCAACTCTAGAAATCCTTGCTCAGGTCGATCTTGGGTTCCATATCCTCTTCCTCGGTGTTGCCCTTGTTGAGAATTCTCTGGATCGCCTTCGCCTTTAAATAAGCATTATCGATCTTGCTTGCACAGGTGTAAGCGTGCTCCACCATCGCTTTGTCCAGAAAAATACGGGACACGATGTCATATTGCTTGCTGCGGTAGGGGGCGGAATCGATCGCTGCCAGCGATTTCAGCACGTTGGCTATATCGCCCCGTTCCGCCTGAATTTCCGCCGCTTCGCCATAAGCCTTGTTTCGAAGGGCTATATTTTCCATCGCCGCCGCCGTACGGCGCGCGGCATCGTCATCCCCGGCAAATGCCTGCGCCATGGAAATATAGGTGTAGGCAATACCGCGTGAAGGGGTGTGAGTGATCTGCGCCGCTTGTTCCGACAGGCGCGTCCATAAGACATCATAATGGCGCCGCTGCAATTTCAGACTGGCGGCGGCCATGCCGATGCCGCGGATGGTCATGGCCTTGGTGTCGTTGTCTGTAATTTTCGGTATAAGGGCGACGGCTTTGTCCATCTGGTTTTCATAGGCGTATGTTTTGGCAAGTTCGCGCATGGTCTGGTCACGCCATTCGGATTTATCGATGGCGGGGGTAAGCGCTTCGATCTGCCTCATCAGGCAGGGCCGATCCATGGGCTGACATGTCTGCTGCTTGTCCTGTGCGTACGCATCTGCAGAAAACGCTGTAAGTGCCAATATGAAAAGATAAAAACCGCTGTATAGGAGCCGTTGCATAAAAGAGTGCGCCTTGCCGTTCGTGTAAGTGTATCATATACATACATGATAGACTTTGGTTTGAGAAGAAACGACGGTCAATGATCCTCACCTGTCCCGCCTGTACCATGCGTTACCTGATTTCCGAAGGGGCTGTCGGCCCCAAGGGACGTCGTGTGCGTTGTGCGCATTGCGGGCATCAATGGTTTCAGGAGCCGGAATTGGGCCTGGACGAGGAATTGTTCGGATCTGTAGGGGATATCGATACGGTTTCGTCTGCAGCCGACGATGACGATATGCCCTTTGAGTCCTCCCGCCGGTCGGTAGAAGAGCCAGTGGAAGAAGATTTCCGTTCTATTTTACAGAAGGAATTGAATGACGCGCCGATACCAGAAGGTGTGAAACCGATACATATCCACGAAGACGTGGTGCTGACCCCGGTCTCCAAGGACAAGGCCAAAAAACTGCCTATGGAAAAGATCGGCGGTTTCGCGACGGCGCTTTTGATCTGGGCCATTATCTTTGGCGGCTTCCTGCTGATGCACCCGCAAATCAGCCGCACATGGCCGCCGTCCAATCTGGTGTACGGCCTTGTAGGGCTTAAGCCCGTTCCGCCGGGAGAAGGGCTCGGCCTCGACGGTCTCCGCGCCGAAATCGCCGAAGGCAAGATCCGTCTGATCGGCGACATCATCAATTTGCGCGAAGAAGAGCTCACGGTTCCGGCGATCATGGCTTCCATAGTCGATGTAAACGACAAAGAGATCGACCGTATTCTGATTGCGCCGCCCGTTGCCAGACTGAAGGCGGAAGGGCGTGTTTCGTTTGATTCCGTCTATCCCAAAATTCCGGATGGGGCGACGAATGTGAACTACGCTTTTTCATTTGTTAAAGTGAAAGCGGAAAAAGAAGAGCTGGAGGAAACTCCGCCAGAAAAGGCGCGCCGCCTTCTGAAGAAAAAGAAGAGGCGGAGCATGGCGAAGAAGCCCCCCAACATCCTGCGCCGCATCACTAAGGCGTTGCCATGCTGGTTCATCAGATAAAAAGATTTCGCGATGCGCTTCCGTTTCTGGAACCGCTGGTATTGATCGCTTTCGTATCCTTCGGGCTTTTGCTGTTTTCCTTCTTTGAAGTCGCGGAT
>JAPJRC010000056.1 GCA_030824805.1 Micavibrio sp. | reverse complement strand
CGGTATTGCTTTGCTTTCTCAACGAGGTCGGCAGGAATTTCGCCCACTTCGAAGGCGGCGCCAAGTGTTTCGGCCTTCCAGATGATCGACTTCATGTTGATCAGGTCAACGATACCGATAAAGTCGGATTCGATACCGATAGGCAGCGTCGTTACGAGCGGCTCGATGCCGAGGCGCTTCTTAACGGAGTCGATGCACATGTAGAAGTCCGCACCGGTCTTGTCCATTTTGTTCGCGAAGATGATACGCGGAACTTTGTATTTGTCGCCCTGACGCCATACCGTTTCGGTCTGCGGCTCAACGCCCTGGTTACCGTCGAGAAGGCAAACAGCACCGTCGAGAACGCGCAAGGAACGCTCAACTTCGATCGTGAAGTCAACGTGGCCCGGCGTGTCGATGATGTTCATGCGGATATCCTGGCCAGCCTGAACGCCGTTCTCGGCACCTTTCCAGAAGGTCGTCGTTGCAGCGGACGTGATCGTAATACCACGCTCCTGCTCCTGCTCCATCCAGTCCATCGTGGCGGCGCCATCGTGTACTTCACCGATCTTGTGCGATTTGCCGGTGTAGTAAAGGATACGCTCGGTCGTCGTCGTTTTACCAGCATCGATGTGTGCCATGATGCCGAAGTTACGATAACGCTCTAGTGGGTATTGGCGGGCCATAATATTCTCTTAAACCTTCTGTTGCTTCTTTTCTTAACGACTACCAGCGATAGTGAGCGAACGCCTTGTTGGCTTCGGCCATCTTGTGCGTGTCGTCGCGCTTCTTAACAGCCGTACCACGGTCGTTGGCAGCGTCGAGGATTTCACCTGCGAGACGTTCCATCATTGTGTGCTCGCCACGTTTGCGGGCGGCATCGATGATCCAGCGCATGGCGAGAGCCGTTGCACGCTCCGGACGGACTTCCGTCGGAACCTGATACGTTGCACCACCGACGCGGCGGGAACGAACTTCCAGCTGCGGACGAACTTTTTTCAGAACGCGGTGGAAAATGCGCAAACCTTTGGAGGACTTGCCACCCTGGCCTTGTGCATCGCCTTCATCGTCGGCAATGTTCTTGCCTTTGGTTTCGATGATTTCGAGCGCGCCGTATACGATGTTTTCAGCAACGGATTTCTTACCATCTTCCATGATGTTGTTCATGAATTTCGACAGTACGAGATCACCGAAACGTGGGTCCGGCAAAATAACGCGTTTTTCTGGTTGGCGACGACGGGACATTCTCTAATTCCTCTTAAATTATTTCGGACGTTTTGCGCCGTATTGCGAACGGGCTTGCTTACGATCTTTAACACCTTGCGTATCCAGCGCGCCGCGGATGATGCGGTAACGAACGCCCGGCAAGTCTTTAACACGGCCGCCCTGGATGAGGACGACGGAGTGCTCTTGCAGGTTGTGGCCTTCGCCGGGGATGTAGCAAATGACTTCAAAGCCAGTTGTGAGACGAACCTTCGCGACTTTACGCAGAGCGGAGTTCGGTTTCTTCGGCGTCGTCGTGTAAACACGTGTGCAGACGCCACGGACCTGCGGGTTGGATTTCAACGCGCGGTTCTTTTTGGCTTTCATCGCCTTCTTGCCACCTTTGGCGCGAGGCTGACGGATCAATTGCTGTATTGTTGGCATGTAAGTGCCTTCTCCTTAAGTTACAATTCTGTGTACGGATGGCTTTTCCTAGGGAATGGCGGCGGGGAATGCAAGCGCGAATTTAGCTGGCTCTCCTATTCCGCATCTATGCGCGGGGATGCCAGCAGTGTTTTTTCGCCCTTTGCGGCCCTGAGAATTTGTCTCATGCCATACCTGGGTAAAGGATACTGGGTCTGCGTTTAGTGCCTGTTTTTCTTGCGAAAATTCCTTGGAAATCCAAGGAAATCAGCGCCACAGCCAGCCCATCCGAGTCCTTAATTTGGCCGGACTATATGCCGGGGAGGCTTGGATAGTCAAGCACTTGTTAAGCTTTTTTTAAAGAAAATTGGAACCTTTTGGCCGGACGAAATCGCCATTTTCCAACGTGTGGCAGTCTATCCGGCAAATCCGGTGCCGGGTTTGCGTTTATATGATTTTCTGGCGCTTCCGGAAACCATTACGGCATCACCAAACATTCGTTGCGGCAAAGTCTCTGTTTTCGTTCCCGATTGTGCCTGCACCCAGGCCGACATGGCCCGGATCATTTCGCCGCGGGAAATGCGTTTTTCGGCCTTAACCACTTGTGCATCCGCCTGCCCTTGAAAACGTCCGTCCCTATCCAGGAGGCCGGTGTAGCGGGTCAGCGTCCAGCCATCTTCCCCGCGTATCGCATGAAGCCAGCAAGGCTGTGATTTAAGATCAGCCGATACGGGAGGATAAACCGTATCGAGGATTTGGAACTCTGCCCTGCTCGCACCGTGAAAAGCGGCCGTGAGCAGGCTTACCGGCCCGGCCTGATCCTGCACCTGATTTGTCTGCGGGTCTTTCATGGCGACATCCCTAGATCCCCTGCCCCTTGATTGTCAAGGATTGCGGGAACCACGCAAAGTTCACTCTCGTTTGTGATATCATGACATGCATGAAACATTTTCACCTTCTGGGTTTAATCCTTTTGTCTGCGGGCATAACAGCTGCACAGGCGCACGCCCAAAGTCCTGCTTATGAGACGCCGGAATATTCCGGGCCCACAGCACGGTTCGATCGCAATCTTGACCGCTACCGTGATCAGGAAAATGCCCTACGCGCGAGCCGCGAGCGTTTAGAAGCCGTTCAGCGGGATCGCCGCAACGATCTGGCCGTTGATCACCAGAACAGTGTACGCAGTCAGCGCGTGCAGGAGGAAATGGCCAGAAAGCGCGAGGAAAGCCTTCGTGCGAACCAGCTGTACCGGCTTCGCACGAACGAATAGTTACGCTTTCTGTGCAAACCATTCCGGAAACGGATCGGGCATAGCGGAGCGCGGTTGTTTCCAATCCCCGTCATAAAGGCATTTGTCCAGTCTGTCGCGTAAGGCTTTTTCATCATAATCGATGCCGATGAAAACAATTTCCTGACGGCGGTCGCCATATTCTTCCGTCCAGTAATTATCGAGCAGATCATCGAATTCTTCCGAACGTGGCCAGCGATCCTGCGGAATAACAGTCCACCATCGCCCTATACCCTGATGGCGCACGAAAGCGCCGGCCTGCGACACTTCGCCAACAAAATCCGGACGGGTTGCTAACCAGAAAAAGCCTTTGGCGCGAACAATACCCGGCCATTCGCTGTCGAGAAACGCATAAAACTTCGAAGGATCGAACGGTTTCCGTGCACGGTAGACAAAGCTTTTTATTCCGTATTCCTCCGTCTCCGGCACGTGGTCTTTGTAATTGTAGAGTTCCTGCGCCCATAATGGATGTTCCTGCGCCTCGGCAAGACTGAACAAACCAGTATCGAGTATTTCCTTCAGATCTACGTTCGAGCCAATGGATTCAATGATATTCGCACGCGCATTGAGGCCCCGCACAATCTTCCGCACGAGAGCGAGATCATCTGGCGTAACCAGATCGGCTTTATTCAGGATAACGACGTTGGCGAATTCGATTTGTTCGACCGGAAGATCGACAATAGTTCTTTCATCGCCATCACCTGCCACCGCGCCGCGATCGGCAAGAAATTCACGGCTCGAATAGTCGTGCAGAAAGTTGGCACTATCAACCACCGTCACCATTGTATCGAGGCGCGTGATATCAGACAGGCTGAACCCCTCCTCATTACGAAACTCGAATGTCGATGCGATTGGCAATGGCTCGGCAATGCCTGTGCCTTCAATCAACAAATAATCGTACTTACCACTGTTCGCGAGGATTGTGACTTCATTGAGAAGATCTTCACGCAAAGTGCAGCAGATACAGCCATTCGTCATTTCGACCATCTTTTCATCCGTGCGGGATAAATTGGCGCCGTTCTTTTCAATCAACGCGGCATCGATGTTTACCTCGCCCATATCGTTGACGATCACGGCAACCCTCAAACCCTCGCGATTGTTGAGGATATGGTTGAGAAGCGTCGTTTTGCCCGCGCCTAGAAAACCGGACAAAACAGTGACGGGAAGCTTTTTGCTTAGTTTTTTAAACATGAAGGCAACTTTCTTAAGTGTTATGCTATAACACTTAAGAAAGTTGGGCTATTTTGTCAAAATAAAAAAACGGCCCTTCGAAAAGGGCCGTTTTTATTGAACTTTTAGGCTTAGCCGTTGGCTGCGGATTTCGCAGGCGTTTCTTCGTCGGCCTCGATCGCACCGGCTTGTTGCTGGGCGGCGAGCGCGAGGTTGTCGCGGTCGGCTGCCAGACGGCGGATCTTGTTGACGTAGGAACCCGTACCGGCCGGGATCAGACGGCCAACGATGACGTTTTCCTTCAGACCGTTGAGCTCGTCCACCTTGCCTTGTGTTGCGGCTTCGGTAAGAACGCGCGTTGTCTCCTGGAAGGACGCGGCAGAGATGAAGGAACGCGTTTGCAGCGATGCCTTTGTAATACCCTGCAGAACCGGCTTTCCAACAGCCGGGCGTTTCGCCTCGCTGATGTATTTCTGGTTCACAATCTCGTACTCATCACGGTCAACATGTTCGCCGACGAGGAACGTTGTGTCGCCAACTTCCTGGATTTCGATCTTCTGCATCATCTGGCGAGAAATCACTTCGATGTGCTTGTCGTTGATCTTAACCCCTTGCAGGCGGTAAACGTCCTGGATCTCGTTGATCAGGTATTCGGCCAGAGCCTCTACACCCAGAACATCGAGAATGTCGTGCGGCACCATTGCGCCGTCGAGCAGCGGATCGCCCTTGCGAACGAAGTCGCCTTCCTGAACGGCCAGGTGACGGCCTTTCGGGATGAGGTATTCGCGTGGTTCGATCGTCTTATCCGTCGGGTTGACGATGATACGGCGCTTGGATTTGTAATCCTTACCGAATTCAACCTGACCATCCGTGTCGGAGATGATCGCGAAGTCTTTCGGACGACGTGCTTCGAACAGTTCCGCAACGCGTGGCAGACCGCCCGTGATGTCGCGGGTTTTCGACGTTTCGCGCGGAATACGGCCGATGATATCGCCTGCCTTCACTTCCGCGCCGTTTTCAACGGACAGAATGGTGTCGACGGACAGATAGTAGTTGGCCGGCAGACCGTTCGGAAGCGTGATGGTTTCACCCTTCTTGTTGGTCAGCGAGATACGTGGCTTCAGATCGCCGCCCTTTGGCTGGGAACGCCAGTCGATAACAACGCGGGATGCGATACCAGTTGCTTCGTCCGTGCGTTCCGCGATGGAGACGCCTTCTACGAGGTCGGCAAACTTCACCGTACCGTCTTTTTCCGTGATGATCGGCATGGTGAACGGGTCCCATTCAGCCAGCTTCTCGCCGGTTTTGACTTTGGCGTTGTTTTCGACCAGCAAACGAGCGCCGTACGGTACACGGTGCGCTGCGCGCTCCTTGCCCTTGGCGTCCAGCAGGACGATTTCCGTGTTACGGCCCATGACGATGTTGATGCCGGAAGAGTTCTTAACAACGTTTTCGTTGCGAACTTCAACCTTACCGTCCAGAGCAGCTTCGAACGAGGATTTCTCCGCGCCACGCTGGGCAGCGCCGCCGATGTGGAAGGTACGCATCGTAAGCTGCGTGCCCGGCTCACCGATGGACTGTGCCGCCATAACACCGACGGCTTCGCCCATGTTGACCAGCGTACCGCGGGCCAGATCGCGTCCGTAGCAGAGCGCGCAAACACCGGTTTGCGTGTGGCATGTCAGAACCGAACGGGCCTTGATGGAGTCGATACCGGCTTGTTCGATTTGCTCTGCCGTGTTTTCGACGATCATCTCGTTCTTCGCGACGATCACTTTACCCGTCAACGGGTCTTTGACGTCTTCGAGAACGACACGACCGAGAGAACGCTCGCCCAGACCGACAATAACGTCGGCGCCGGACATAACCGCGCGGATCGTGATACCTTCTTCGGTACCGCAATCATGTTCGTTGATGACGGCATCCTGTGCCACGTCAACGAGACGGCGTGTGAGGTAACCGGAGTTGGCTGTTTTCAGAGCCGTGTCGGCCAGACCTTTACGGGCACCGTGCGTAGAGTTGAAGTACTCGAGAACGGACAGACCTTCCTTAAAGTTCGAGATAATCGGCGTCTCGATGATCTCACCCGACGGCTTCGCCATCAGGCCGCGCATACCGGCCAGCTGACGGATCTGGGCTGCGGAACCACGAGCACCCGAGTGGGCCATCATGTAAACCGAGTTCAGGCCGACTTCCTTGACGTTCGAGATGTGCTTCATCATGGCGCCGGCGACGTCGTCCGTGCAGCGCGACCAGATGTCGACCACCTTGTTGTACTTCTCACCTTTGGTGATCAGACCGTCTTGGTATTGCTGTTCGTATTCAGCAACTTTGCCTTTGGCTTCGTCGACGAGCTTTTGCTTTTCCTTCGGAATGATCATGTCGTCTTTACCGAATGAAATACCGGCGGTGCAAGCATGACGGAAGCCGAGCTTCATCATACGGTCGCAGAAGATCACAGTCTCTTTCTGACCGCAGTGACGGTAAACCGTGTCGATCAGGTTCGTCACTTCTTTCTTCGTCAGCACCGTATTGATCAGGCTGAACGGAAGATTGGGGTGACGCGGGAACAGTTCGGACAGCAGCATGCGGCCCGGTGTCGCTTCCACGAGAACGGTCTTCTTGTTGCCTTCTTCGTCAACGCCGTGATAGCGGCATTTGATTTTCGCGTGTAGCGATACATGGCCTTCGGCCAGCGCGTGCTGGATTTCGCCAGGGCCGCGGAAGATCATGCCTTCGCCTTTTTCGCCTTCGCGCTGGATCGTCAGGTAGTAAAGACCCAGAACGATGTCCTGCGAAGGAACGATGATCGGCTTGCCGTTTGCAGGCGAGAGGATGTTGTTCGTCGACATCATCAGGCAGCGTGCTTCCAGCTGCGATTCAATCGACAGCGGAACGTGAACAGCCATCTGGTCTCCGTCGAAGTCGGCGTTGAACGCCGTGCAGACGAGCGGGTGCAGCTGGATCGCCTTGCCTTCGATCAGGGTCGGTTCGAACGCCTGGATACCAAGACGGTGCAGCGTAGGCGCGCGGTTCAGAAGAACCGGGTGTTCGCGGATGACTTCTTCCAAGATGTCCCAGACTTCCGGACGCTCTTTTTCAACCATCTTCTTGGCGGCCTTGACCGTGGAGGCCATGCCGTAGATTTCGAGCTTGTGGTAGATGAACGGCTTGAACAGTTCGAGCGCCATTTTCTTCGGCAGACCGCACTGGTGCAGCTTCAGTTCCGGACCGACAACGATAACCGAACGGCCGGAGTAGTCGACGCGTTTACCGAGCAGGTTCTGACGGAAGCGACCTTGCTTCCCTTTCAGCATGTCGGATAGCGATTTCAGCGGACGCTTGTTGGCGCCGGTGATGACGCGGCCACGGCGGCCGTTGTCGAACAGGGCGTCAACGGCTTCCTGCAACATACGCTTTTCGTTACGGACGATGATATCCGGTGCGCGCAGTTCCATCAGGCGCTTCAGACGGTTGTTACGGTTGATCACGCGGCGGTACAGATCGTTCAGGTCGCTTGTGGCGAAACGGCCACCATCGAGCGGCACGAGCGGACGCAGCTCCGGCGGCAGAACGGGCACAACATCGAGGATCATCCATTCAGGGCGTGTGCCCGAAGAGATGAAGCTCTCAAGAAGCTTCAAACGCTTTACAAGTTTCTTGCGCTTGGCTTCCGAAGATGTTTCGCGCAAATCTTCTTCGCACTTCACAAGGTCTTCTTCCAAGTTGATGTTCTGGAGGATTTCTTTCAGCGCTTCGGCACCGATGGCGGCGCGGAAGTTTTCTTCGCCGTATTCATCCTGCGCGTTCATGTATTCTTCTTCGGAGAGAAGCTGCAGCTGTTTCAGCGGCGTCATGCCCGGCTCGAGAACCACGTAGGCTTCGAAGTACAGGATTTTTTCCAGTTCTTTCAGCGTCAGGTCGATCATCAGACCGATACGGGACGGCAGGGATTTCAGGAACCAGATATGCGCGACAGGCGATGCCAGTTCGATATGGCCCATGCGCTCGCGGCGGACTTTCGTCAGTGTGACTTCAACGCCGCACTTCTCGCAGATGATCCCTTTGTACTTCATGCGCTTGTACTTGCCGCACAGACATTCGTAATCCTTGATAGGACCAAAGATACGCGCGCAGAACAAACCGTCGCGCTCCGGCTTGAATGTGCGGTAGTTGATCGTTTCCGGCTTTTTCACTTCGCCAAAAGACCAGCTCAGGATCTGCTCCGGAGAGGAGATCGCGATGCGGATCTGGTCAAAGCTTTGCGGACCTTGCGGAGCGCCGAAGAGGTTCATCAGTTCGTTCATGGTTTCCCTACCTTCTTACCTTTAATCTTTAATCATAAAATTCACCGTGGTGACCACACGCACGGTTTTGTCGACAAATGTTCCTTCATCTTCATTGCCGCCGCCATCGCGGGCTGCAATGCTGAACAATCCCTGGTTGGCGCTGAGAATAGCGCCTACATCGCTGCCTGAATCGGCCGCAAAACGGGCCGCAGCTTCACGCGCGTTTTTTGTGGCCTCACCGATCATGTCAGGCTTGATAGCGTTCAGGCCAGTAAATGTGTAACGCGGCGTGGAGGAACGGATAACAACACCTTCGCTCACGAGATCGTAAACTTTCTGGTTTGCGGCCTGCACAGCATCGATATCTTTCGTGCGAACGATAAAGGAGCGATCAACATTGTAGTAAACCGTCCCATCGTTGCGGCGATCTTCCCATACGGAGCCATCACCCACGGAAATTTCGTCGTCCTTTATCCCGTTTGCCGTGAAAAACTTTTTCAGGGCATCGGTGTTGCGGGCGATTTGCTGCTGCGCTTCGGCAAGGCTCGGTGCATTGGCACCATGACGTACCGTCCACACGGCAATATCGGCTTTCACCTGTTTTTCAGCCAGGCCGCGCACCTCGACAGAGCGCGCACTGCCCCGGAAATCGAACAGGCCATGGCCCACGAAGAACCCGCCGACGGCGAGGCCGACGGCTAGGATCGATGCAGCGATGATATTGCCTGTGTTCATGTTACCGTTCTTTATATTCCAATTCCGTTCCCGAAGGAGTTTGGCTTAATGTTTTGCGGCAGGCGCTTCGTATACTCGCGCCTCCAGTTTTTGTACTTCATCCATATCAGACTGCGTCAGGCTTTCGCCGCGAGTCGCAATCTGCATAATTTTTATAAAACCCGGACTGCGCATAATCACGCCGGCATTTTCTTCGCCCTGCATCGTGAAATGCATCAAAACGGTTGGACCTGACGGCGTTTCAGCTTTGTCAAAAGTATGAATCTCCGCCTGCCCCTGTTTCAAAACCTCTTCCATATTCGCAATAACTTTTTCGAGTTGTTCCAGAGCGGCATGCTCTTCGTTGGACGCTCTCGAAAGCGTTACCGTAAACATCCTTTTCCAGTTATCGACCGTCTGTCCTTCGGGCAGATATTCGATTGTCATACGCATATTATCCTCGGACATTGACGCGTACGCGATTTGCTTCATTCCGAATTTTTGTGCAACGGGCAGAAAGTTATACGCAGGGGTCAAATTTTGACCGCTAATATTTCCAGGTATCGCTTCCATCTTATCCTCTTTCGCATAGGCTGCCTGTCCCAGTAAAAGGAGCAGGCATATGATGCCGATGCGAAAGAATTTCCTTTGCATTAATTATTTCGTACCCGACTGTTTCATGTCGACGTTGAGGCCCAGTGCCTTCAGTTCTTTGACGAGAACGTTGAAGGATTCCGGAACGCCGATCTCGAAGCTGTCTTCGCCGCGAACAATCGCTTCGTAGACTTTCGAGCGACCTGCCACGTCGTCCGACTTAACGGTCAGGATTTCCTGCAGCGTATAAGCGGCACCGTAAGCCTGGAGTGCCCAGACTTCCATCTCCCCGAAGCGCTGACCGCCGAACTGGGCTTTACCGCCGAGAGGCTGCTGCGTGACGAGAGAGTACGGACCGATCGAACGGGCGTGGATCTTGTCGTCGACGAGGTGGTGCAGTTTCAACATGTAGATCATGCCCACGGTAACCGGACGGTGGAACTTCTCGCCCGTACGGCCATCGATCAGCGTCATCTGGCCGGATACCGGCAGACCCGCTTTTTCGAGCAGTTCGTTGATGTCGCCTTCATGTGCGCCGTCGAACACCGGTGTTGCCATCGGCACGCCGCCGCGCAGGTTGCCGGACATTTCCAGCATCTGTGCATCGTCGAGCATGGAAACGCGGTTCTTGAATTCGCTGTCGCCGTAAACTTCTTTCAGTTTGGCTTTCAGTTGGTTCATTTCGCCAGCGGCAGGATTTTTCGTGTCGTTGAAGCTGTCGATCATCTCGCCGATCTGCTTGCCGAGGTTGGCCGAAGCCCAGCCAAGGTGCGTCTCGAGAATCTGACCAACGTTCATACGCGAAGGAACGCCGAGCGGGTTCAGCACGATGTCAACAGGCGTACCGTCTTCGAGGTACGGCATGTCTTCCGCCGGCATGATACGCGATACAACGCCTTTGTTTCCGTGACGGCCGGCCATTTTGTCGCCCGGCTGCATTTTGCGTTTGATAGCAACGAAGACTTTTACCATTTTCATAACGCCCGGCGGCAGTTCGTCGCCGCGCTGGAGTTTTTCCACCTTGTTTTCGAAACGCTCTTTCAGGTTGTCGACAGCTTCGTCGAAGGTTTTGCCCATCGCTTCGATGTCGGACATGGTCTTTTCGTTGTCGACAACGATCTGTCTCCACAGACCGTGTTTGACTTCGTCCAGATCCTTTGCCGTGATCTTGTCGCCCTTCTTGAATTTGGCGTCTTTCGGAGCCGAAGCAACCGTCTTGTTCGCCAGCAGTTCTTTCAGGCGGCCATAGAAGCCGTTTTCAAGGATACGACGTTCGTCGTCGCGGTCTTTCGCCAGACGTTCAATCTCGGCGCGCTCGATAGCCATCGCGCGGGAGTCTTTGTCAACGCCGCGACGGTTGAACACGCGGACCTCGACGATCGTGCCTTGCGTGCCGGGGGGCAGGCGCAGGGACGTGTCTTTCACGTCGGCGGCTTTTTCACCGAAGATCGCGCGGAGAAGCTTTTCTTCCGGCGTCATAGGCGATTCACCTTTCGGCGTTACTTTACCGACGAGAATGTCGCCCGGGCCGACTTCGGCGCCGATGTGAACGATACCGGATTCGTCGAGGTGCTTGAGGGCTTCTTCGCCGACGTTCGGAATGTCGCGGGTGATTTCTTCGGTGCCGAGTTTCGTGTCGCGCGCCATCACTTCGAATTCCTCGATGTGGATGGAGGTGAACACGTCGTCGGATACGATCTTCTCGGAGAGCAGGATCGAGTCTTCGAAGTTGTAACCGTTCCAAGGCATAAATGCGACGAGGACGTTACGGCCAAGCGCCAGTTCACCGAACTGGGTCGAAGGACCGTCTGCGATGATGTCGCCTGCCTTGATGTCGTCGTTCACTTTAACCAACGGCTTCTGCAGGATGCAAGTTGACTGGTTGGAACGCTGGAATTTGGAAAGCTTGTAGATGTCTACCACAGGCTCGCCGGCGTCCAGTTGCTCGGTTGCGCGGATAACGATACGCGTTGCGTCCGCCTGAACAACCTTACCAGCGCGGCGGGCCGCGATAGCAGCGCCAGAGTCACGTGCAACGGTTGCTTCCATACCCGTACCTACCAGCGGTGCGTCGGAACGCAGCAGCGGCACAGCCTGACGCATCATGTTCGAACCCATCAGCGCGCGGTTGGCGTCGTCGTTTTCAAGGAACGGGATGAGCGATGCGGCAACGGATACGATCTGTTTCGGCGAAACGTCGATGAACTCGATCGCGTCCGGCGTGGACATCAGGTTGTCACCCGCCTTACGGCAGGAAACGAGGTCCGTCTGGAACTTGCCTTTTTCATCGAGCGGCGTGTTGGCCTGCGCGATCGTGTACTTCGCCTCTTCCATTGCGGACATGTAGATGACTTCGTCCGTGACTTTGCCATCGACAACGCGGCGGTACGGTGATTCGATGAATCCGTACTGGTTGACGCGTGCGAATGTGGACAGAGAGTTGATCAGACCGATGTTCGGACCTTCCGGTGTTTCGATCGGGCAGATACGGCCGTAGTGCGTCGGGTGAACGTCGCGGACTTCGAAGCCTGCGCGTTCGCGTGTCAGACCGCCCGGACCAAGTGCCGAGAGACGACGCTTGTGGGTGATCTCGGACAGCGGGTTCGTCTGGTCCATAAACTGCGACAGCTGCGACGAGCCGAAGAATTCACGCACAGCGGCGGCAGCCGGTTTCGCATTGATCAGGTCGTGCGGCATGTAGGTGTCGATTTCGACGGAAGACATACGCTCGCGGATCGCGCGCTCCATACGGAGAAGGCCGATACGGATCTGGTTTTCCATCAGCTCGCCCACCGAACGAACGCGGCGGTTGCCGAGGTTGTCGATGTCGTCCACTTCGCCCTGACCGTCTTTCAGGCCATGCAGGTATTTCAGGATCGCGAGGATGTCTTCTTTGCGGAGGATACGCAGATCGTCTGGCGTGTCGAGATCCAGACGGCCGTTCATCTTTACGCGGCCAACGTCCGACAGGTCGTAACGCTCTGGGTCGAAGAACAGCGACTGGAACAGCGCCGAAGCGGATTCCACTGTCGGCGGCTCGCCCGGACGCATAACGCGGTAGATGTCGATCAGCGCTTCTTCGCGGGTGTCGCACTTGTCGATCATCATCGTGTTGCGGATGTAAGGACCAACGTTCAGGTGGTCGATCGCGAGGATTGGCAGCGTCTTGATGGTGAATTCATCCAGTTGGGACATGTCGTCGGCGGTCAGTTCGTGACCGGCTTCGAAGTAAACCTGACCCGTTGCGCCGTCGAAAATGTCTTCCGACAGGTACGTACCGGCCAGCTGCTCATCCTGAACGAGGATTTCCTTCAGGCCTGCTTCGGCAAGTTGTTTTGCTTTGCGCGGCGTGATTTTCTCACCGGCATCGACAACGGATTTGTTGGTTTTTGCATCCACGAGATCGTAGGCCAGCTTGACGCCGCGGTAACGACCAGGAACGAAAGCGGTTTTCCAGCCTTTGTCGGTTTTTTCGTACTTGATGACATCGTAGAACGTGGAAAGGATTTCCTCGTTCGACATACCCTGAATCATCAGAGGGTCGATCGCCTTGTCTTTGGCTTCCTGCTCGGCGCGGTATTTCGCGGACGTATCGGAGTCCAGAGCGCGCAGCAGCGTGGTTACAGGCAGCTTGCGGCGACGGTCGATACGGACATACATGTTGTCTTTCGCATCGAATTCGAAGTCGAGCCAGGAACCGCGGTATGGGATAACGCGGGCAGCGAACAGGTATTTACCCGAAGCGTGTGTTTTACCGCCGTCGTGGTCGAAGAACACGCCGGGCGATCTGTGCATCTGGGAAACGATAACGCGCTCGGTACCGTTTACGATGAACGTACCGTTGTCGGTCATGAGCGGCATGTCGACCATGTAGACATCTTGTTCTTTGATGTCGCGGATGGAACGCAGGCCCGAATCCTCATCAACATCGAACACGGAAAGGCGCATTGTGACGCGCAAAGGCGCTGCGAAGGTCATGCCACGTTGCTGGCATTCATCCGTGTCGTATTTCGGCTCTTCCAGCTCATACTTCACGTAGTCGATTTCGGCCTTGTCGGCAAAATCCTTGATCGGGAAAACTTCGGTCAGGACCTTGTGCAGACCCTGCATCTTGCGCAGTTCGGCATCGATGTCCGTTTGCAGGAATTGCTCGTAAGAATCGCGCTGGACTTCGATCAGGTTCGGCATCATCGCCACTTCGCGGATTTTACCGAAAGAACGGCGTACGCGCTTTTTCCCCGTGAAAGACGTCACGTCGTCCGCGGAGCGAACCGGCGGCTTCGCCATGCGTTTGGCTTTCTTCTTGAGGGGGGTGTCTGCGATGGCCTTGGATTTTTTAGCGCTCATTTTTCTAACAACCTTCTTCAAAGCATAAAACAGGTAAAACCGCATTCCCCCATGCTCTGGTGGGGAAGCGGTCTAAATCATTGATTGAACTAATAAAATTTCGGTTTAATAACCGTCACCTTCGTCCCGAATCTTTCGCGTGAAGTGTCTTATGGCGGTTTAGAACTTACTTGTCAAGCATAGGATATTAAAAAAGATTAACCGGAAGGGAACTCTTTTAAAC
>JAPJRC010000055.1 GCA_030824805.1 Micavibrio sp. | reverse complement strand
ATCCTTGCTGATGCTGGTTTTCGGATATGGAATCACGATGGATGTCGATTCCTTGCGTTATGCCGCGCTCGACCTCGATCAGACGACTGACAGCCGCGCCTACTTGCAGCAACTGGAAGGATCGCCCTATTTTATCACCGAAGAACCGATCAAGAGCGATGAAGACCTGCTTTACCGCCTGAAAAACGGCTCTATCTCCATGGCGTTGCAAATTCCGCCCGATTTTGGGAAAAACCTGCATCGGGGTGCGCCGACTGAAATTTCCGCCTGGGTCGATGGCTCCATGCCCTTTCGTGGGGAAACAATCGGCGGCTATATGCAAGGTATCCATACCCATTTTCTCAGTGAGCGCGGCATGATGCCAGCCGTACCGTTGAACGTGGAAATGCGCTATCTCTACAATCAGTCCTTTGAAAGCATCAATGCCATGGTGCCCGCCATCATCGGCCTGTTGCTTGTTTTCATACCGGCTATTTTGTCAGCGCTCGCCGTTGTACGCGAAAAAGAAATGGGATCCATCGCCAATATGTATGTGACTCCGGTCACGCGGCTTGAGTTTATCCTCGGTAAACAAATTCCCTATGTCCTGTTTGCCATGGCCAGCTTCCTGATTGTCCTTTTGATGGCATTGGTGCTGTTCCATGTCCCGATCAAAGGCAGCGTCACCGGTCTTGTTGGAGGCGCTCTTTTGTACGTTACCACGACGACAGGCCTGGGACTGCTTATCTCCTCCTTTACCAAATCGCAGATTGCTGCCTTATTTGGCGTCGCGATTACCACCATGATTCCGGCAGCTCAGTTCTCCGGCCTTATGCAGCCTGTAGCAACACTGGAAGGCGCGGCCTATTGGATCGGAACATTCTACCCCACGACTTATTTCCTGAAAACAAGCATTGGGGCTTTTACCAAGGGGCTTGATCTATGGTCGCTCCAGCCGTTCTTGTTCTCTTTGTTCCTTTTTATTCCAGCGCTGTTGTTGCTCAACGTTCTTCTTTTAAAGAAACAGGAGGCCTGATACGATCATGCGCCTCCCCTCTTTCTCGAACATCGCCTATCTTTGCCGCAAGGAATGGCAATCGCTGATCTTCGATACGGTCTTGATGGCCTTTATCGTCTTTGCTTTTTCCTTTTCTCTCTATTCTCAGGCTAAGGGGACATCCACCGATCTCAGAAAAGCCTCCATCGGGATTGTCGATGAAGACCGATCCCCTCTTTCCATGCGCTTTGCCGACGCGTTCATGCCGCCTTATTTCGGTAACGTCGCCAGCATCTCGCAGAACGAGGCGGAGACAGGTCTGGAATCGGCCCAGTATAGCTTTGTCCTTCATTTTCCCACCCGCATGGAAGCCGATTTGCGCGCAGGAAAAAACGTCAGCGTACAGCTCTTGATCGACGCGACCATTATAGGTCAGGCACAAATCGGAGCAGGCTACATCCAGACTATCCTCCAGCAGGAACTGGCGCGGTATTTCAACATGCAAACCGCCGCGCAGCCACCCGTCGATCTGATCGTGCGCTACTCCTTCAATCAGGGGCGTAATACAGCATGGTTTTCTTCCATCACCGGCATGATCCAGAACATCACCATGCTGGCTGTTCTCCTGACCGGCGCGGCCCTTCTGCGCGAGCGCGAACGCGGCACCATTGAACATTTGCTCGTGATGCCTGTGACTGCGCTTGAAATCGTTCTGTCAAAGGTGCTCGCGAACGGCGCGGTTATCCTCCTGGCGGCGTTCTTATGCATTCAACTCACAATCCGGCAGTGGATTGGCGTTGAAATTAACGGATCCATTACCCTGTTCCTGTGCGCTACGGCTCTTTACCTGTTTTTCACCACGGGGCTAGGCCTGTTCTTGGGAACGATTGCGCGCTCGATGCCGCAAATGGGCCTGCTTTTTATTCTGATCGTTCTTCCTATGAACCTGCTCTCAGGCGGCTTGACGCCGCTCGAAAGCATGCCGGAAATTCTACAAAAAATCATGAGCTTGGTCCCCTCAACCAATTACATCAAATTGGCGCAGGCCATCTTGTTCCGTGATGCGGGATTGTCCATCGTCTGGCCTGAAATGGTCATGGTTACAGTCGTAGGGTTAATGCTCTTTGTCTACAGCACGCTGCGCTTTCGCAGCTTTCTTGGACGGCAAGGTTAACAAACAGAAAGGAAATTATTGTGTCGCGTATTGTATTAATCACTGGTGCAACCACAGGAATTGGAGCTGCGACAGCAGCATCTTTTCAAAAGAGTGGGTATAAAGTCGCCGTAAATTATAATCGTAACGATGAACAGGCACAGGCTTTCACCAACGCGACGGGAATTCCTGCTTATAAATGGGATGTGCGGGATGCACAAGCCTGCCTGAATGGGGTTCATAAGATTGAGCAGGAACTAGGCACTGTCGAAGTCCTCGTCAACAACGCCGGTATTCTCCGTGATAAAACCATTCATAAGATGACCGTGGAAGAATGGACAGATGTTATCACAACCAACCTGAATTCCTGCTTTAATATGTCCCGGGCGGTTGTTCCGTCGATGAAGGAAAAGAAATTTGGACGCATTATTGAGCCACCCCCTATAAATGAGTCCACCCGGAAAGTGAATCCGGCTAGTTTATGGACAATTTACAGGAGGATCGGGTATGGCGCGCAAGCGTTACACATCGGAGCAGATCATAGGTCACCTGCGGCAGGCTGAGGTTATGGTGGGCCGTGGGTGCAGCATGGAGGAAGTGCTGCGGGAGATCGGGGTTACGGCGAACACCTATTATCGCTGGCGCAAGGAATATGGCGGTCTGGGCCTTGATCAGGCGCGGCGGATGAAAGATCTTGAGCAGGAGAACGCACGCCTTAAACGGGCTGTGGCGGACCTGACGTTGGATAATCTGATACTGAAGGAAGTCACGACGGGAAAGTACTGAGCAGCCCGCAGCGGCGGCGTGAGGCTGTGATTTATGTGCAGCAGAAGCTGGGCGTGACGGAACGGCGTGCGTGCAGGGCGATCGGCCAGAGCCGGGGCCAGCAACGCCGCCAGCCTGTGCGCCCGGATGATGAGGCCGCGTTGACCGCCACGATTATCAGGCTCGCCACGCGCTACGGGCGGTATGGCTACAAACGGATTACGGCCCTGCTGCGCGTGGAAGGCTGGCGCGTCAATCACAAGCGGGTGGAGCGCATCTGGCGGCGCGAGGGTCTTAAAGTGCCGCAAAAACATAAGAAGAAAGGCCGGCTGTATTTAAACGACGGCTCCTGCATCCGGCTGCGTCCGTGCTGGCCGAACCATGTATGGGCGTATGACTTCGTGGCGGAGCGGTTAAAGGACGGCACGAAAATCAGGACATTGACGGTGGTCGATGAATATACGCGGGAGTGCCTGTCCTTGCGCACGGGCTACAGCCTGAGGGCGGACGACGTCATGGACGTGCTGACGGACCTATTTATCACGCGCGGCATTCCCGATCATATACGGTCTGATAACGGTTCAGAATTTACGGCGAAGTCGATCAGGAACTGGCTGCCGAAGCTGGGCATCAAGACGCTGTATATCGAGCCGGGCAGCCCGTGGGAGAACGGGTATAATGAGAGCTTCAATGGCCGCCTGCGCGATGAATGCCTGAACGGCGAGACTTTCCATACGCTGAAGGAAGCGCAGGTCATTCTGGAACAGTGGCGGCATCACTACAATCACATCCGCCCGCACACCAGCCTGGGCTATAAACCGCCCGCCCCGCAGGCCCGCATAAAAGAAGGGGCCTGCGCTTACGCTCCAGCCCCTTCTTTTATGCCGCCAGTGACGCAGGATTGTAACTTAAAAGGTGGACTCTGAAATGGGGGTTGACCAATGCCTTCCACACGAAAATTGATTTTGACTGATTGTGATTCGCTCATAGACCTTCTCCATTTTAGTATCGTAGTATAGAACCTATAGCCACTAGAGGTTCAAGGGGGAGATTTTATATGGATATGCCTATAGGGGAACTGCCGAAGCTATCCTATCGTATTATATCCGTTGTCAACGTAAATCGTCTGGCCTGTAATGTTTTTAGCCTTGTCCGAGACAAGGAATGCCGCTGCTTCTCCGATTTGCTCGATGGACACAAGGCTACGGATAGGTGCATTGGCGGCGGCTTTTTCCATCAGCGCATCAAAATGACTTAAACCGGAAGCGGCGCGGGTTTTTACGGGGCCGGGAGACAGCACATTGATGCGGATATTCTTTACACCCAGATCGCGCGCCAGATAGCGCACTGAGGATTCCAGAGCCGCCTTGACAGGCCCCATCAAATTATAATTCTCAATCGCTTTTTCTGCGCCATAATAACTCATCGTCAGGATTGATCCTCCCTTCTCCATCAGAGGTTCCGCCCGGCGGGCCAGCCGGATCAGGGAGTGGCAGGATATATCCATTGCCGTCTTGAACCCTTCCACCGAGCAATCCGTGATGCGGCCTTGCAAATCTTCCCTGGGCGCAAAGGCGATGGAATGCAGGATGAAATCAAGCTTTCCCCATTGCGCCGCAATCTCCGCAAAGACAGCGTCCATCTGCGTTTCATCCGTGACGTCCAGCGGCAGGAATATCGGCGCGGATACTTCTTGCGCCAACGGCTCAATAAAAACCTTCGTTTTTTCATTCAGCCATGTAATGGCGAGATCCGCCCCCTGCGCCCGAAAAGCCTTCGCGCAGCCCCACGCAATTGACTGGTCATTGGCAAGACCGACAATCAAACCTTTCATAGGGAAGCCCCTCCTATTCCATTAGATTGCTGACCATCCGCCATCGCAAGGCAAGATCACCATTAATGTTTGATGCTGCATCACTGGCCAGAAAACCGATAACATCAGCAACCTGTTCCGACTCTGCCATAGGCGGAAGGACAGCCTGCATTATCGGCGACATGCGTTCTTGCGCCAAAGATGATTTGAATGGCGCTTCAATACTGGTTTTAACGCCGCCAGGGGCAACGACATTTGCGCGAATTCCGTCCTTTGCATACATAAAGGCGGTACTTTTTGTCAGGCCGATAACGGCATGTTTCGATGTCGTATACGCCGCCCCAGCCACACTGCCGCGCAATCCCGCCACAGATGCTACATTGACAATGGATCCCTTGCGTGTTGCCACCATAAGCGGCAACACCGTACGAGAAAGACGCATAATTCCGGTCACGTTCACAGCCATGACGCGATCCCATGTGGCATCGTCCACTTCTGCGGCAGGCAGGAATCCATCCATAATGCCCGCAACGTTGGCCAGAATATCGACCTGTCCCTTCGCAAGCGATAAAATGGCGCGGATCGTATCTTCCTCTAAAAGATCTCCGCACAAGGTGACAATATTTCCGGATTGGTCTTTTTTCTGTAATGCATCCAAGCGATCCGCAATAATATCAACAGCAATAACTTTCGCGCCTTCTCTTGCAAACAATTCAGCGGCCGCAAGACCTATGCCGGCACCTGCGCCCGTTACAATGGCCACCTGCCCTGTAAATCTTTTATTTATTGCGCTCATTTCACAATTCCTTTCTCAGTTTTCTAAAAATATCCTGCGCCATGCCACGTTCTTCGTTGGCGGCAATGACAAGATGTTCAAATCGCGGCATGAAGGAAAGATGCGCCATGATCTTGTCGCGGAGCGTCGGCGCATATTCACCGATACCGCCGGTAAAAACAAGCGCGTCCATGCCGCCGATGGCTACAGCCATTCCGGCGATGTTTTGTGCGGTCTTCAGGCAGAAATAATCGAGAGCAAAGGCAGCACGTTCATCTTCGCTTTCCGATAGGGTTTTAACGTCGTTGCTAATTCCGGACAGTCCTTTCAGGCCGGAGTCTTCATAAAGAATGCGTTCAGTTTCAGCAGCGCCCAGCCCAAGATGGTTTATCATGTAAAATACCGCGCCGGCATCAATCGCGCCGCTGCGCGTTCCCATGGGCAGTCCGTCGAGCGCCGTCATCCCCATCGTTGTATCAACGCTTTTCATGTTTTTGATCGCGCAAAGACTGGCGCCGTTTCCCAGATGCGCCGCCACCACGCGCGCAACGGATAGATGCGGGTAATCTGTCTTGAGGCAATGCGCAACCCAGGCATAGGACAAGCCGTGAAAGCCGTAGCGGCGAACGCCTCTATTGCGAATTTTGGCAGGCAGGGCGAAGGATGCACGCATTTCATCATGTTCCGCATGGAACGCGGTATCAAAGCAGGCATATTGGGGAACGTTCGGTAGAGCATTTGCAAAAATATCCATGCCAGAAAGGTTGTGCGGCTGGTGCAGCGGCGCAAGGGGAGCAAGCGAACGCAGATAATCCATCGACTGCTGTTCCAGTAATATCGGGGCAACATACCGGTCGCCGCCATGGACAATCCTGTGTGCCGCCGCCGCTATATCCTGCGCAGATATTCCCTCTGCCGCCAGCCATTGCAAAATAAGCTTAACGGAATCTGCATGGGATGTGTTTACAGGCAGAGAGACTTTATGCTCGCCCCCTGTTTCTTTGCTTGCCTTAAAAGCAGGCGTCGTGCCGATATCCGTCACCTTTCCTCCGGCAACGAGCGGCAGGTTATCCTCCATGCCGAAAACACGAAACTTGACGCTGGAAGACCCGGTGTTGAGAATAAGGATATAATGGCCCATTTTATTTTATTCGCCCATCTTTCCGCGCGCGCGACAGCGCCAGTGCTACACAGCAGGAAAAAAGCCGCGTCCGCGTACTATCAGCACGGCTGGTCAGAATAACAGGTACACGCGCACCCAGAACAATGCCCGCAGCATCGGCATGACCGAGGAAGATCATCTGCTTGGCCAGCGCATTACCGGACTCGATGTTGGGAACCACAAGAATATCGGCATCGCCCACCACAGGAGAGGTAATGCCTTTATCCGAAGCCGCCCCCATATCAATCGCATTGTCAAAGGCGAGAGGGCCGTCAAGATCGGCCCCTGCGATTTGTCCGCGATCAGCCATTTTGCAAAGAGCGGCGGCATCAATGGTGGATGGCATATCGCTCGTCACGGTCTCGACCGCAGAAAGCAAAGCGACTTTTGGTTTTCTGTCCTCCCCGAACAGAACGCGCCAGAGGTCTATCGCGTTGCGCGTAATATCGGCTTTATGTTCCAGTGTTGGGGCGATGTTTATGGCCGCATCCGTGATAATCAGCGGCTTATGATACGTCATGATATTCATGACATAGGCGTGGGAAATACGGCGCTCGGTGCGCAAGCCGGAGGATGGTGAGACGATGGCCCCCAGCAATTCATCCGTGTGCAGCGATCCTTTCATAATCGCATCAACTTCGCCCTTGGCGGCCATCGCGGCCGCCTTTTGCGCGGCCTCATGGCTATGCTCTGTATCGATCAAGGTGAACTGCTTGCTGTTCACGCCAAATTCCGCACAGGCTTTTTCAATCCTGTTGACAGGGCCGATCAGAACAGGATCAATCAATCCTTCATCCACGGCTTCCATCACCGCCTCAATGACATTCGCCTGCACGGGATGAACCACGGCAACTTTTATTTTGCCCAGCTTGCGGCAGACCGCCATCGCCTCTTCATAATGATCCTTGGGCAAAACGAATACGGACGGCACGGAGGCGCGCTCAATCCGGATTTTTTTTACAGGAGCCAGAACCGTTGCCGTTCCCTTGACGACCTCTTCCCCTTTTTCATTCAGACATAGGCAATCCAGAGTAACGATAGGCTTATCTGCGCGTTTTTGCTTGACCGTCAGGCGCACAGTTATTTTATCGCCGGGGCGCACAGGTTTTTCAAACCGCAGATCCTGTTCCAGATAAATCGTGCCAGGCCCCGGCAGCATCGTCCCCAGCACCGTCGAGATCAGGCCGGCCGACCACATGCCATGACCGATGATGCCATGAAAAGGGCTGCTTTGCGCATAATCTTCATTCATGTGCGCAGGGTTAATATCACCTGACACAGCAGCGAACAGGGCAATATCTTTTTCCGTCAGGGGGCGGGTAAGTTCCGCCGACTGTCCGATTTCCAGTTCACCGAATGTGATATTTTCCATCAATTTTCCGCTCATAGTCTCCGTCCTTATCCTTGATGAACCACATTATCCTGAATATTCCCGCCACATGGGAATTCCGCCATGGATATGATGGAAAGAACATCGTCCGGATGGTCGGCTATTTTAAAGAATCCGAGGTCGCCTGTATCTATTGTGCCGGAATCAATCATGGTTCGGCTGATAAACGGACCCAGGCTTTTCCAGTAATCGCGGCCCATGACGATAACAGGAAAATCACATATTTTTCCCGTCTGGATCAGCGTGGCGGTTTCAAAAATCTCGTCCATCGTGCCAAAGCCGCCAGGCAAAAGGACAAACGCGTGAGAGTATTTCAGCAGCATGACCTTGCGGATGAAGAAATGATCGAACGTGAGCGATATGTCCTGATAAGGATTTGGCGTCTGTTCCCGAGGAAGCCTGATGTTGCATCCGATCGAAAGCGCCCCCGCGTCCCTCGCGCCTCGGTTAGCTGCCTCCATAATTCCTGGCCCGCCGCCCGTCATGATAGAAAAACCCGCTTTTCCGAGCTTATAGGCCGTATCGTAAGCCATTTTGTAATATTCGTGGTTTTCATCGAATCTCGCTGATCCGAAGAAGGTCACGCATTGTTTCACATTGCGCAAATGATAAAATCCTTTGCGGAACTGCATCCATATTTTCAGGCTTCGTACCAGATCCGATGTATAGCGGTGCCTGCCCTGCAACAATCTGGAATCGGCATCATCTTTCATGTTGAAAGCCCCCATTATAAATCAACGCTCTGCGCATAGGCGGGGATTTCGACTTCCCAGCCCAGCTTTTCCTCGATCTTTGCCTTAAAGGCTGCAGCTGCTTCCGGTTCGCCATGGGTCAGGAAGGTTTTACGCGGCTGTTCACGGAAATGTCCTAACCAGTCCATAATTTCCAGATAATCGCCATGGGCCGATACATTATCAAGCGAGCAAATCTCAGCGCGTACGGGATGAAGAAATCCGTGTATCTTGATTTCTTTTTCGCCCTGCTCCAGCCGCGCGCCGCGTGTCCCCGCCGCCTGATATCCGGCGAGGACAATCGTGTTTCGCGAGTCCCCGATATAGGCTTTCAGGTGGTGCAGGACACGTCCGCCAGTCGCCATGCCGCTTGCCGAGATGATAATGGCTGGAAGGCCGTTGTTTTTGCTATAGATCCCCTTCGACTCCGCCACTGTCTTCGTGTAGATCACGCTGTCGCATATTTTCGCGCATTGCGCATGAGACAAACGGTGCTCTGCAGAGTGCTTTTTCAGCAAGCTCGTCGCGCTGGTTGCCATCGGGCTGTCAAGATATACGGGAACATGAGGAATACGGCCCGCCGCCTTCAGCGTATAAATATAATACATCAGGCTTTGCGCACGTCCGACCGCGAAGGCTGGGATAACAATTGTACCGCCACGGGAGACCGTTCTCTTGATAATATCTTCCAGCTGATCCAGCGGATCGGAAGGATTGTGCAGCCGGTCGCCATATGTGGACTCCAGAACAAGATAATCCGCCTCCTGTATCTGCGCCATCGGCTTGATAACGGGATCGTTCGGGCGGCCCAGATCGCCAGAAAAAACGATTTTGGTATGTCCATCCGTGATTGTCACACAGGTCGCGCCAATAATGTGTCCCGCCCGCGTCATGTGGAAAGACAGCATGTCGCTCAGTCTATGCTCTGCTCCCAATGTTACCGGCTTCAAACGCTCCAATGCGTTGTAGGCATCGTCCTGCGTATAAAGGGGCAAGGCCGGAGCGTGCTTCGTATAGCCATACCGGTTAGCACGGGCGGCGTCTTCCTCTTGTAAATACCCGCTGTCCGGCAACAAAATTCCGCAAAGATCGGCGGTAGCCGCAGAACAATACACCGGCCCTTTGAATCCGTTCTTGACCAGCAGGGGCAGATAGCCCGTATGATCCAGATGAGCATGGGTCAAAATAACCGCATCAATAGACGCGGGATCAAAAGGCAGCCTCTCCCAGTTCCTAAGCCGCAGGTCCTTTAACCCCTGAAAAAGACCGCAATCAATCAGAAATCTTTTTCCATCGTCTTCAAGCAAATATTTGGATCCCGTGACTGTTCCGGTGGCTCCTAGGAACGTAAGTTTCATTGTTTTATCTTTTTTCTCTTCATTATAAAACTTTCTCTATAAATCTGCATTTACAGAGCTTTTAACGGCATTGTTTCCATCAATTCGAATACGCCGTTAATGATGAACTGCACACCGATACACACTAGTAAGAAACCCATAAGGCGAGAAAAAGCCTCGACGCCGCCCTTGCCTAGAGCCTTCATGATAAGGCGCGCGCTGCGCAGGCATATCCAGAGGATTACGGCAACGCTCAGGAAAATGCAGGCTGGGGCAAGCTGGATAACCAGCGAAGGTGACGCATATTGCGTTTCAATCGTTGCCGCACCACTGATAATCATCGCAATCGTTCCTGGTCCTGCCGTGCTCGGCATTGCCAGTGGAATGAACGCGATACTGTCCCGATCATGCTTTTGCATATCCTTCGACACGATGTCTTTCATATCGCTGGCCGCCTCCCTAACGGGAAAGAGCATCTTGAAACCGATGAAAGCCACAATCATACCCCCCGCTATTCTCAGCCCGGGAATGGAAATGCCGAATGTGCTCATAACCAGTTGGCCCGCGTAGAAAGCGACCATCATGATCATAAAGACATACACGGAAGCCATCATGGCTTCACGGTTCATCTCCTCTTTCGACATCCCTTGAGACAGTCCCAGAAAAAGAGCGACGGTCGTCACCGGATTAGCCAGCGGCAAAATAATCGCAAGACCGAAGCCTACGGCCTGAATAAGCTCTATTAGGAAATGCACGATGTATTACCCCACATTATTGCCTTCTGTCGCCGTTCATTTAACCCTGCCTTCATAGAAAACTCTTCTATTTCTGATAAACGTAAGATCCGGGCGCATCGCCCAAAATTTTATATTTTTCATTACCTGCTTTTTTTGGGGCATGAATTTTTTCATTGCCGTTCTGCTTTTTAAGCCAATCCCCCCAGGCCAGCCACCAGGAACCATCGCGCAATTCCGCGTCCTGCTCCCATTGTTCCGGTGATTTATAGGGATCACCTGCTTTCTTTTTCGCTATCCGGTAGGCGCGGCCTTCGCGCCCGGGTTCGCTGACGATCCCGGCATTATGCCCTTTGCCTGTCAATGCAAATGTAATATCGCCACCCGCCATCAGATGAACTTTATAGACGGACTTCCATGGCGCGACATGATCTTTTTCCGTTCCTACGGCAAAAACCGGACTTGTAATATTTTCCGGCGCAATTGTTTTACCAAGAACGGTGTAATGCCCGTTGAAAAACTCATTGTTCAGATAAAGTCTTTCCAGATATTCACTGTGCATCTTGTAGGGCATGCGTGTGGCATCGGCATTCCATGCCATGATATCAAAAGGTTTGGAGCGCTGTCCCAGCATATATTCCTTGACCATCCGCGACCAGATCAGGTCATAGGAGCGCAGCATCTGGAACGCGCCCGCCATCTGCTTCGTATCGAGATAACCTTGCGCCCACATCATGTTTTCGAGATAGGCGACCTCACTTGGCGTGACAAAAACCATCATCTCGCCCGCTTCGGTGAAATCCCCTTGTGCAGCCAAAAGCGACAGGCTTTTGATTCTTTCGTCACCGTCATGTGCCAGCAGTGCCATCGTGATCATGGAAAGCGTCCCACCAAGGCAATAGCCGGCTAGGTGAATTTTCGCGCCGTCTGTGATCGAGGACACCGCATCCAAAGCGGCTAGGGCACCGGACGCGACATAGTCATCCATGCCCAGATTGCGGTCTTCCGCCGTCGGATTTTTCCACGACACGATAAAGACGCTGTGTCCTTGTTCCACCAGCCACTTGACTAGCGAATTATGTGGCGATAGGTCGAGAATATAATATTTCATGATCCATGCGGGAAGAATCAGGATCGGTTCCTTATACACATCCTTTGTCACTGGATCATACTGGATAAGTTCAATTAGCTCGTTGCGGAAGACAACCTTACCCTTGGCGGTGGCAAGATCCGTGCCGACCTTGAAATTCTCCATGCCTTCTTCGGGCTGTCCAGACATATTGCGCTTAAAATCCTCAAGCGCGTTCGCAAGGCCCTGCATAAGGTTCATCCCGCCCTGTTGCACGGTTTCCCTTATCAATTCTGGATTGGTCGAAATGAAATTGGCAGGTGATACAGCGTCAAGAATCTGACGCGCCGCGAAGGATATGGCATGCTCATATTGAGGGGACAAGCCTCGTATATCCTTAGTTGCCAGTTCCCAGAACTCTTCACATGCATGGAACAGATCGACATAGCCTTTCCATGGGAATGCCGACCAATCTTCGGATTTAAAACGAGGATCGGCGCTGGCGGCAGGGTTTGGCTCTTCCATCGCCTGCACAGCCAGATCCTTAAAGTGATGGAACGGGAAACAAGCCAGTGCCGCCATACGCCCCGGACACAGCGCAAGATGCGCCAGCCAAGAAACATAAACCTCCGTCAAGCCTGCGGGAGACAGCCCCATCGTAGCACGGGACAGTTTTGCCTGAAAAAGCCTGTCAACTTCGTCGGCGATCTGGGTAAAGGAATGGGTTGAGATATCTGGCGTTAATTTTTTCATGATTTATTCACGACTTTCCGTTGCGTAATAAATTGCGAAAAAAAGCAAGAATCGCTGGACCAAAAGCAGCTATTGCTACCGCTCCTGTAAACAGCAGCATGGCAGCAACAAAACTGATAACCTGAAAATTATTAGCGTCCGACGCTACAAACCAACTGGCGATAACACCGCCAAGCAATAGGAATACTCGTGCAATCCAACCCATCTCAGTTCTCTCCCCCTATGGATTTATATAAATCAACACTAGATTGGAGCAATTGACGTTTGGCTTCCACCTGTGACAATTCCGCCTCGTAAAGGCTGCGCTCGGAATCCAGCACCTCGATATAACTTGAATAACCGGAGTCAAAGCGCTTACGCGCCAGATGCAAAGAATCTCGTAAAACGGCGACCTGTTTGTCCAAGGCAAAAAGCTGTTCTTTTGTTTTATCCCGCGCTGTTAGGGCGTCCTTGATTTCGCGGAAAGCCACGCGGACGGTTTTTTCGTAGCCCAGATATGCCTGCTTCTCGCGCGCCTCGGCTAGTTCGACCTGCGACCGTGCACGGCCAAAATCCAGCAAAGGCATCGTGGTATTGGCGCCAAGACTCCAACTGCGCGAACCGCTCTTCAGCAGAGAGTCAAGATCGCCGGAAGAACCCCCAAGTAAACCAGACAAAGACAAGCGGGGAAGATAGGCAGCACGCGCTACGCCTATATCCGCGTTGGCTGCCTCCAGAGAATGCTCCACGGCCCTGATATCGGGACGCGATACAATCACAGAAGCGGCCTCTTTCTCCGGCAAGGGTGGTAAAGCAGGCAGAACGGTTTTATTCGCCTCTACAAAGACCCCGGAGTCCATAATTTCCTGGGGTGACTTTCCGAGCAATACAGAAAGGGCGGACAATCTTTGTTCGCGCTGTTGTTCCAGCACGTGCAGGCGCGCCTGCACGGCGATCAATTGTGCTTCGGCTTGACGCGCTAACAAAGCGTCTATATCGCCTTTGTCCAGACGCTTTTTTTCGAGATCATAGGCCTTTTGCCTTGTCTTGATCGTTTTACGTGTAATAGAAATCTGCTCATTAAGAGAAGCAATGGCAAAATAATTCGATGCTGTCTCAGCTGTCACGCCCAGCACAACTGTTTGTGCATTGGCTTGCACGGCAAGCAATTGTTGTCGTGCTGCGTTATCCGCGTTTGCCAATCGCCCCCATAAATCAATTTCAAAGGATAAAAGTGTACCCAAGACAAAGCTGTCCTCCACAGTTGTGTCACCCGGGAGCATTCCAGCGCCCAGATCGCCGCGGGATGCCGCCCCCCCTGCGCTAACATTGGGCATACGCTGCGCCCTTGCACTACCGGCAATAGCACGCGCCTCATCGACCCGCGCCGCCGCCAACTGTATGTCGCTGTTATAAGACAAAGCCTGCGAAACGAATTCCTCAAGATTTTTATCGTTGTAAGCGCGCCACCACGGCCCCTCTTGTCGGATCGCGGATTCACCAGAGAGTTGCCAGTTTTGCGGCAAGGATGTTTCAGGTTTGTGTAAATCTGGCGCAAGGGAACAAGCGCTTAACGTCCATAACGCGACAAGGGGCAAGACCCGAATGGTTTTCTCAATTTTCATCCCAAGACTCACCCTTTCCATTGACAAAGCATCAAAATTTATCCATACAGTCATGTATGCACGGAAATTCTGTAAT
>JAPJRC010000054.1 GCA_030824805.1 Micavibrio sp. | reverse complement strand
AACTTGTATGGGTTAGTCCAAAATTCCTTCGTCTCTTAGCCTTATGTGTCCCGCATGGCTATCGTTATACCTTATATTTAAAGTTTACATAAAATTGTATGGATTGTGCAAATTTGGTAGCAAACTGGAAATAAGCTATTGATTTACCAAAGATAACAGGTGAAGCAGGTCTTGCGGCCAGTCGGCTTCAAATTCCATTTCCTCGCCGGAAACAGGGTGCACGAAGTGGATTCCCGCGGCGTGCAGGGCCTGACGGGGGAAAGCCATAACCTCGTCCCGCACTTCTTCGTCATATCCGCCCCGATTCAGCAGAGAGCGTTGTTCTTGCGGTGGCAGGCCGTAAAGCTGATCGCCCAACAAAGGGTGACCGATATGCTGCATATGAACGCGGATCTGGTGTGTGCGGCCTGTCTCGAGCTGGCATGTCATCAGCGAGATAACATCGTTGAATGTTTCTTCGCGTAAGTAATGCGTGATGGCCTCGCGCCCCATGGCGTGGGAACGCACGGACATTTTGATGCGCGATTGCTGGTGACGCCCGATGGGTGCATTGATCTTGCCCTTGATCGGCGTCGGCATCTTCCACACCAAAGCCTGATAAATGCGCGAGAGCGAACGGTCCGACAATTGCGAAGCAAGGCCGTTGTGGGCGCGGTCGTTTTTTGCCACGACCATAAGGCCGGATGTATCTTTGTCCAGACGGTGCACGATGCCCGGGCGTCTTACGCCGCCAATACCGGACAGTGTATCGCCGCAGTGATAGAGCAACGCGGAAACCAGTGTACCATGGGGATTTCCCGCACCCGGATGAACGACCATGCCCACGGGCTTGTTGATGACAAGCATGTCATCGTCTTCGTAGATAATATCCAGCGGAATATTCTCCGGCTGCGGCAAAGCCTCTACAGCCTCGGGAATAGTAAGTTCGATAACATCGCCCGCTCCCACTTTACGCGATGCGTCGACACAGACATTGCCGTTCAACGTTACCTGTCCATCGACGATAAGGTTTTTAAGGCGGTTGCGCGATACGCCCTCGCCCGCCAGATCGGACAAAACCTTGTCCAGCCTGCCTGCATTGATGACGGTAAAGCTCTGCGCCGCGCCGTCTTCTTCGGAATCGTCAAACTCACTCATGGGCGGGGTTGTAGCACGGCACGGACAGAAATGTCAGTCCAAAATAGGGCTCATTTCCGATTTCGGGGCACAGGGATCTTCGTACAGATCGAGCGGAACCCCTGCAATCAGCCATCCGTCATAGGTATAAACGGGCGCGGCAGAGGCTTCGTTGCTTTCCTGTTTTTCACCGAAACTGGTCTGGGCATAGCCGACAAGGATGCGCTCACCGCTCATTCCCGCGACAAGACGGTGCGCGGCGGCGTTCTGGCCTTCCGTGTAATCCTCCAGATGGTGGATACGTCCCTGCGGCGAGAATGTTATCAAACGTCCATGCGAGCGGTGTTCGGAGTCCAGCCCCGAAGCACTGAGGAGAACGCTCGCGCGGCCATCTTCGTAAACGATAAGGTCAGGCGCTTCATAGCTATAGGCGCCACGGAAGAAACGCTGCCACAAAGGATTGCCCGTTGAATCCGTTTTCATGATCCACGCGGCGAGCCCCTGTCCGTTATAATCAGTCGGACGCGCTTTGCCAGTGAGGATGAAATTGCCTTCCTTGGTCTGCGCAGCCGCCTGTAGCGATGCCGCAAGACCACGCGGATATGTGCGCTGCCATTTGATGGCGCCGTTTTCATCCAGCAGCAAAAGCCAGCCGCCGGATGTATTCCCTTCCATCACGATCTGACCGGTGATGATATAGGATTTACCGTCTATCGCCGTCTGGATGTTGTTAAAGACCGTGCTGCGACCCGTTTTGAACGTGCGTTTCCATTGCACACGGCCGTCCCGCGAAATTTTGTAAAGGATGCCGTATTGCTGCTCGTCATCTTTGTCGGATATATATTGGGCAACGACCATATAACCCGTGCCGTCCGAAGCCTGCACGAACGCCTTTGCGTCTAGGTCACCGCCGGCTTCATATATCGGCGCGGGCTTGCCGCGCACCTTACCCTCGTAATCATACGATCCTATATAGATGCCGCCGCCTTTTTTCGCATGGCCGATATCGCCCAGAACAGTTATACCGTCTTTGGTCGCGATCATACGGTGGATGGTGCGCATATCCGTCGTCTCTTCACGAATAGCCCAGACGGGTTTCAAACGCTCGTCGAACTTCACAAGCAAGGGATGATAGATATTGTCCTTTTCATCCTTGGTGTAAGAGCCACCGGCGATAACGATGTTGTTGTCGAGGCTGATCGCATCGGAGAACACGTCCATGCCGTCTTCGGAATAAACGATATCCCACACATTGTCGCCGCCGAATTCAGGCTCGCGCAGCGCCGTTATTTCTGCAAGCGTCGACACACATTCCGCACCATCCTGGGTTTCCGTACCCTGATCCTTCAATGTGCCCGGACGCGACATTTTCTCCGAAGGCGGGGTCGGCGGCTCTGCAGGATCAGAGGCAGCCGGATTTTCTGCTTTCGTTTGCGTCGGATCTATTTCCGGAGCGGGCGCTGGAGCCTGCGCGGCTGTGCCTTCCGTGCCGCCTGCGCCTTCCACCGTGGTGGTGGGAGAGACAACCTGCGCCAGCACGGGCGAGGCGATCAATACCAGCAACGAGGCCGTCAGCAGCAATTTCGGAGCGTTTCTTTTCATACCGAACAAGTGTAAGGTCGTTGTGCAGAAAAGTCACGCAGGTGAAGGGGTATGCATTGAAAATTCTGATCGTCAGCGATGCATGGCACCCGCAAGTCAACGGCGTCGTCCGGACTTATGAATATCTCCGCACCGAACTCGAAAGCATGGGATACACCGTAAAGGTGATAGGCCCTGCCGATTTCCCGAAATCCTACCCCATGCCGGGATACGGCGAGATCCGTCTCGTATTCTTTCCGTACAATCTCCTGCGCCGTATGATCATGGAATTCGAACCCGATGTGTTGCACATCGCAACGGAAGGCCCGTTGGGCTTGGCAGCGCGTAAATATGCGGTGAATTACGGCGTGGAGTTCACATCCTGCTACCACACGCATTTCCCGGACTACGCCGCCAAGCGCGCGGCAAAATTTATGCCTTTCCTCGAAAACCCTGTGCGCGAGGTCGGCATTAAGTTCATACGCTGGTTCCACTCCGTCTCGTCCTGCCTTTTTGCCGCGACGCCGAGCCTCGAAGCCACGTTGCGCGAATGGGGATTCGATTGCCCGATCAAGAGAATGACGCGCGGTATCGATCATACACTTTTCAAAACAGGCGAGAAAAACCTGTTCCATAATTTGCCAAAACCGGTTGCCTTGTATGTCGGGCGCGTGGCCATTGAAAAAAATCTGGAATCTTTTCTGGACATGCACTGGCAAGGGTCGAAAGTCATTGTTGGCAACGGACCGGATTCCGACATGCTGAAATCGAAATATCCCGATGCTGTGTTTGCCGGCGTTAGAACAGGCAAAGACCTCGCCGACCATTACCGTTCTGCAGACGTGTTCGTCTTTCCATCCAGAACAGACACGTTCGGCATGGTCCTGGTCGAAGCCATGGCGTGCGGCCTCCCCCTCGCCGCCTATCCTGTCACGGGACCGATAGACATTATCGAGCATGATTTCCTAGGCGCGGTGGACGAGGATTTGTCCAAGGCCGCCCATAATGCTTTGGAGCATGGAAATCCGCAGAAACGTGCGGATTTTGCCAACAAACACTATAGTTGGCGCAAGGCCGCAGCGCAGTTTCTTGAAACGGATTAGCGCTTTTTTGCACCGCAAGAATCAGGTACGATTGCACTCGTATGATTGAGGATAAAGCACCGACGGTTTTCCGGTCCATCTTCCTGTCCGATTTCCACATCGGCGCCAAAAACTTCAATGCTTCCGCCCTTCTCGATTTCCTGCGCACCAATGAATCGCAAACGCTGTATCTGGTCGGCGATATCATCGATGGCTGGAAATTAAACAAACGATGGTATTGGACCGAGGAAGTATCTCAGATATTCGATGAATTGTTCCGCAAGGCGCATGAAGGCACGAAGATCGTCTACATAACCGGCAACCATGACGAAGCGGTTCGGGAAATTTCAATACTGAAACGCTTGCGCTATGCCGCGAAGCTGAACATACAGATTAAAAACAGAATCATACACAAGACCGCGCGCGGGCATGATTTCCTTGTCATTCATGGAGACCAGTTCGACCGTGCCATTCTGCGCGGCAGGCTCTCGCGCTGGAGCGACCGTATGTATGATTTTTTCGCAGAAAAATTCCAGCGCCGCAAACCATTGAATATCGAGATAGAAGGAAAAGTAAAACGCTTCTCGCTCTCGAAATTTCTTTCCTACCACGGACAGGTTGCGCTCAACATACTCAACAACTTTGAAAGCGCCCTTGCCCGTGAAGCGCGCAGAAGCGATGTGCAGGGTATAATCTGCGGCCATACGCACATTGCCGATCTAAAAAAGATAGGCGCTATCACCTACGCCAATTGTGGCGCATGGCTGAAAGGCGAATGCACCGCAATCGTTGAAACGATGGCGGGACGGATAGAATTGATAGACTGGCCGCAAGGCGCATTGCCGATCGAAAGCGCTGAATCCGCCCAATACAGGTCCATGACCTATCGTCTGATGGCATCTATCCGGCGCACATGGCCTTCGCCGCACGACGCAACGGGCTTGGCACCGTCGCTAAAACCGGCTTATGCTGGGACATGAATCAATCGCACCGCGTACCGCTTGCCGGCCTTATCCTCACCATTCCCGTTTTTATATGGTCCGCCATCGCGCCGTATGACCGCACGACATGGTGGATGGAAGTGGCGCCCGTTCTAATCGTCTATCCGCTTTTGATGGCAAGTTACGCGCGCTTTCGCCTGACGGATTTGCTTTATGCATTGGTTTTTCTGCATGCCGTAATTCTTATGGTTGGCGGGCATTATACCTATGCGCGTGTGCCTTACATGGAATTCCTCGGCGAGGGACGAAACAATTACGACAAGATCGGCCATTTCGCGCAAGGGTTCATACCAGCCATTGCCATACGTGAACTTCTCGCGCGCACATCGCCGTTAAAACCGGGCAAATGGATGGCTGCTGTCATTGTTTTCTCATGCCTTGGCATTGCGGCGTTTTATGAATTGATCGAATTTGCGGCCGCTATGATTTTCAAGACCGGCGCGGATGAATTCCTGGGCTCGCAAGGCGATGTGTGGGACACGCAAAAAGACATGATGTGGGCGGGCATCGGCGCCATAGCCGCTTTGCTCACCCTCTCAAAGATACACAATATCTTTTTATCTAAACTTGGCCGGTCATAACGGCGTGCTGCAATCCAACGAACGCGATATTTTTGTGCGTGATCAGGTAGGTTGGAATGGGTTGCAGGAAGGATTCATACCGCCCCTTTGCCTCGAATTCTGTGCGGAAGCGCGAATTGAAGAAGTAACCGCCAAGCTTGGCCGGAATGCCACCGGCGATATATATGCCGCCCTTGGCGCCCAGCGTTACGGCAAGATCGCCCGCCACGGTGCCTAAAAAGCCCATCATCTTGTCGAGCGCCTCTTCACAGACCGCGCATGATTTTTCGATCGCCGCCTGGCTTATCTCTTCGGCGGTTCTGTCGCGCAACGATTCATGACCGTCGAGAATGCGTATGGCGTTGTAAAGATTCACAAGACCCTTACCCGAACACACGCGTTCGGCCGATACGTGACGGTATTTGTAACGGAGTGTGCGGATCAGATCGAACTCGCGCTGCGTCTTTGCGGCCATCGTCACGTGCCCGCCCTCGCCCGGCACCGCGATATATTCACCGTTCGCCCACACCAGAGAGGCAACGCCCAAGCCTGTGCCGGGGCCGATAATACCGATTGCGGATTGCGGCACCGGCGTTTTGTCGCCGCCCACCTGCTTGACGCTCGCAGCATCGAGATGCGGCACGCCGCGGGCCACCGCCTCGAAATCGTTCATGACGGTGAAGTAATCCAGACCCAGCGTTTGACGCGTTTGCTCGATAGAAAATTCCCAGCTGTGGTTCATCATCTTGAAATAATCGCCGTTCACGGGGCCGGCGATGGCAAAGGCGGCGCGGCGCGGCTGTAACCCGCCAAGATCCTGAAGATAGGCACGCGCGGCATCCACCAATGTCGGATAGTCTTCGCACAAAAGATTCTTTTCGGCGTAAATACCCTCGTCGCCGCACAAGGCAAAACGCGCGTTGGTGGCGCCGATATCCGCAATCAGGCTGGGGGATGCACTCATTATACCCTCGTTCAATTTTCCGGATGTTTAGCCTCTTACGGCTGCGGCTTAAGCGCAAGTGGAAATCTCTGCCAAGCGGTCCGGCAAGCCCACAAACATTTCTGGACAAAAGGGCTTTCGCCTCTTCATACTGCGCACTACGCCAAAGGTTCAGATTATGTCAAGAATACTGCTTGCCGACGACGATATCTCCACGCGCCAGTTTCTGGCTGGTGCGCTTGAAAAATCAGGCCATAACGTCACGGCCTGCGCCGACGGTCTTGAAGCCTGGCAGGCATATGAGTGCGCGGAAACGCCGTTCGATCTCTTGCTGACGGATATCGTGATGCCGGGGCTCGACGGTATAGAACTTTCCGCCCGCATCCGCGCAAAACAACCGAATGTGAAAATTGTATACATTACCGGTTTCGCCGCCATGGCGAACAACACCACGAGCGAAAACGACAAGATCGTTTCCAAACCTTTCCATCTCGGGCAACTGACCCGCGAAATAGACGAAATGCTTAAATCATAAAAAAGGGCGCCGCAGCGCCCTTTTGATTGTGCTTATTACTCGCAGCGGCAATTATATCGATCGAATAAACCGCCGCCGACTGTAACGTAACATGATCCTGCAGCTCCGGGATTTGTACAGGAATCATCCACTCTGGGTCTGGGATTGCCAGTCGTCGAGCCCGTGGTCGTGCCGAAAGTTTTCCATGAGTAAGTCGGAGGCAAAGCGCATGTGTTGCTGGCTTGTTCCCAATTGTATCCGGGAATATGATTTCCATGGCAATCAACATAACGTCTTTCCGTTATAGATCCCACTTGTCCCGGAGGGCAATTCGGGCCCGGACGCGTAATGTACTGGTTGTTACACGTGCAGTTTCTTGAAGTCTCTGTCCAAGAACTCCATGTGGCAGAAGGACATTGCAAAGTACGCTCTTCCCTAATTGTTCCTGTTTCAGGCGAAGTACAAGAAACGTCACGAGTGTCTGTTCTGGTGTTGCATGAACATCTGGAATAATCATACGACCATGCGCCCCAAGTGCAGTTTGTAGTATTCAGTGTTCTTGTACGGGTTGCAGTACCGTCCTGATTTGGAGGGCAAGAAACCGATTCTGTCTGTGGCGGTTGCGCAGGGCAACCGCACGGGGGCGCCCAAGCTGACCAACTACCGGCAGTCGGTGTGTTGTTCACGCAGGTCCATGGGCGGGTGCGTGTTTGCGTACCCGTTCGCGGGGCCGTGCAGTTGCGCGTACCTGTTTCTGTGTAGCCTGTGCATGTGCACTGGGATCTGTTGGTGGTTGTCGTTGTTTGGCCGCTCGGACATACAGTGGTGGTTGTCGTTGTCTGGGTACCGTTGTAGCCTGTGCCGCAGCCCGAAGTCGTTGTTCTGCTGCTCGGTGTGCAGTTACAAACGCCGGAGGTCGATGTTCTGGACCATGTGCCATCATTGCACGTCCAGACTTCCGTGTAGGAAGAGCCGCCAGTCAATGTGACAGAACGACCGCTCTGTGTTCTTGGCAAGGGTCTGCTGACACCACAAAGCGTTCTGCTCGTGGCAGCACAGCTTCTACCGATGTCGCCACAGATAGCCTCTCCATTGGAATCAATCCCTATGATAAAACGACCACCTTTATTTACGCAGTCAACGGGTGGTAAATCATCATCACAAGTAAATCTGTTGTCACCTATGGCTCGCGCAAACTCTCCATTGGGGCAATGCATGCCCGTACCACCAATCAAGTAGGGTTCGAAACATTGATTACTTACGCCGCCTTGGCAAAGTTCAACTGATTGCGTATCTACCGTTCTGAGATTACCTGTAACATTTAACTTTGCGTTTTCTCCACGCAGAAGTCCTACAGTTAATATCTTATCTGCCGTCAACACATCATGGATATTGTCGGGATCAGTATCCGATATTTTAAAAATGGGTTGTGCAACTAAGCCCCGGAAATCCGCATGATCATCATAATGTTTATTTGCATTCACAGCCGCGCCGCCACCGCCAGGCACAACCGCGCCTGCGTTAACTGTATCAAGAGGCGCTTCACTTTGTAAGGAACTGCGATAGATAGCAAATCTGTTTACGGAATCTGTATTACAATTCTCATTGTCCAGCATAGTGCCGCCACATTCTGACATGAGATTACCATGTATGTCATAAGCCCCGACATTGTCTTTACCATGGCTGAATACAAAATAAAGCGCGCTGGCAGGCGGGTCTACCACAGAATGTGGAGCCGGTTCGACATGATCTATTATAGAGATACCTCCGCGCGTAACATTAAAAGTTCTCCAGTTCGTAAGAATTTCCGTTACCGCATAGCTAAAACGTCCATCATACGCGTCATATGAATACTCTTCAGGCATAAACAAAGTTCTAAATGGTAGGGCACCTCGGCGCACACGCGGCGTAATTACGCTGCCATCGGGCAAAGTAACCGTCCGTTCGCTTTCTTCTACGCAGTAACCATTCGAACAGGATCCTGGTGGAACCGAAACTACCGTACAATCTCCTTCTACGCCATAATCTGCATCTTCTCTTCTGGCATCATAACGTGCGGGACAAGGATATCTTCCATATAGAGATTTAAAGTCATTGAGATATGCGCTTACTCGTATGCGGCTTACTTCGGTGGCTTCTGATCTTTGATTCAATTGATAGATACTCCAGAGATGCAAACCCGCACCGGCAAATATGCCGATCAGAAGCATAACCACAGTGATTTCAACAAGTGTATAACCTGCTTGCGGTGATTTTTTATCTACGGTGCTTCGCATCTGATACCTGTAGCTGTAATTTCAACCATATACTGTCCCGGAGGGCATTGCTGGGAGGGCGCATTGATAGATCCGCCTCTGCATTGTACCTGCTCCTGTGATATGCCTGTCATATATTGTCGGGCGCCACAGCTTTGGTTCGGATTGGCAGACGCAGGGCCTGCAATAAATGAAGCATGAAAACAGATTGTCCCCGTGGCATCACAGAATCTGTTTCCAATCATATCTTCTGCGCGCACATTTCCAACGACATCGAGCTTGACGCCAGGTGTTGTTGTCCCAATACCAACGTTACCTGTATTAAGGGAGAAAACATCCGAAGTGCTGCCGTTGACATAGGACCAAATACCGCTGTTATTCCAGCTGCGTGGTTTTATAATGTCATCGTAATATTTGTTATTGTTGCCTTCGCTACGTAAAGAGGAAAGGAAAATGAAATCATTATCACAATTCTCGACCTCTATTATTGAGGAATTGCAGTTGCTGCCTATGCCTTGGATATTGAAGGCACCATTACCGTTGGCTCCTGCAGACCAAAGAATCCCATGAGAATCGTCATCGCCTATCTGTGCTCCAAATTCGTTTTGAACCCTTACAGCGCCTACCGCCGGATTAGCAAATGTCACCTCTACTGTTTTTGTTCTAGTGACAGCATAGTTAATAACATTATTCCAACCATCAATCGTTTCCTCGAAAGGCAGCTTTAAGGTTGCGTAGGGTACACCGCCAATCAGAACTTCTGCAGTTCCGTTGGAAGCCCGGCAGTAGCCTGAACCGGCACCAAATTCCGCTCCGCAAGAATTGGGCGCCAGCGGTGAAAATTTCGCGCAGTCTTCTTCTCCATGCCCTTCTTCGCCAAAAGGAATCGATCGATCAGAGGGACACGGATATCTACCTTCTTCTCCATAAAAATCATTGATCGCTATATCCACATTCCTCAAACTGATTTCCGTGTTATCGCGATGCTTCTTATGCAGATAAACTGAGTATTGCCCCATTAAAGGTGCAGCCAGTAATCCGACGATCACCATCACAATGGCCAGTTCGATAAGCGAGAAACCCGCTTCCGCAGATTTTTCTTTCCGGCATCCGTCGCAAAATGGATTAAGCATATATTCCCGCATCATATAAATTGCCCCACTTATCATTTAACCATTTCGCTGGTTAAAATTTCCTAAAATTTTATCAAATCCGGAAAGCGCCACACAAATCACCTTGGGGTAATATGCGCCGATGCATTCCATGTTAGCGAGGGTAACCCCTTCAAACCGCGATAAATTTTATGAAAATTCGAACAGAAAAGATGTGCGAAACAGACATGAAAAAGATATACTAATTTTACGTCATAGTCAGTGTCTTTTAACCTCTTTCACGCAATGCGGCGCACGCCGCGATCCGGGCGATACCATGAAATCACAAGCTCTTGTTCTGACTGCCATTGTTATGTCCGCCATTTGCAGTGCGCCTGCCTTTGCCGCACCTGATGCCGCGCAACCTGCAACTGCGGACCTGATGCCGCCTGCCTCATCGCCCGCTTCCCTGCCACCCGGATCTTCTCTCGATGGAGAAACGCACCCTGCGCTGAAACTCACACCGGACAAATCCGAACTGGTGCGCCTGGACCGTGAAGCCTCATCGGTTATTGTCGGAAATCCCGCGCAAGTCGCCGTTATGCTCGATACACCCCGCCTTGCGGTTGTTATTCCCCGCGCCTCCGGTGCCACGTATTTCACGGTGCTGGACAAGGACGGAAATGTCATAATGCAGCGCCATGTCATAGTGGCCAGCCCGAAGAAGAATTACGTCCGCGTTCGCCGCAGCTGTTCCAACGCCGGGCAGAATGCTGAATGCCAGCCAACGAGTGTTTATTTTTGCCCCGATATGTGCCATGAAGTAAGCGCAACCAGCGGTGAGGACAGCGCAAGCGCCGCCCCTGCCGGAACGGTTGAATAACGCAAACTTTTCGATAAGGCTTTAGTACCGGCATGACACCCGCACTCCGTGGATTATTTCTCGCGACTCTCTCCGTTTCCGTTCTTGCTCTTGGCGCATGCGCCACGACCGGCAGTAGCGATGCCAATGTCAGCAACCGCGCCGATGCGAACAGGCTTGACTCCATTCTGGAACGCGCAGCCCGCGAAGCCAAAGCCAGCGGCAACAAAGTGGAAACACTTGCCCTTCTCGAACAAATTTATGAGCGCAACCCCGATGATGCCGCCGTTGCCACCGGCTTCGGTCAGGCCTTGCGCGAAGACGAGCAGTTGAACAAGGCGCGCCAGGTTCTTTACCCCTTTACCGAGGGCAAAGATGCTTATCCTGACGCGGTAACGGAACTCGCGATGGTGCAACTCGGACTCGGCCAGTATAAAGAAGCCGAACTCACATCCCGCCGCGCGGTTGAACTCGACCCGTCGCAAGGCCGTCCCTATCTCGCGCTGGGCACAGCCCTTGATGCACAGAACTACCACGAGCAGGCCGAAGTCGCCTTCCGCAAAGGTATCAATCAATGGAAGGGCGATCCTGCGCCTATCATGAACAATCTTGCGCTGAACCTCGCTTCACAAAACAAGCTGGATCAGGCGATCGACATGCTGAAAAAAGCAAAAGAAATTTCGCCGGGCCGTATCGAGCTGGAGCGTAACCTCCGCATCGTCACCACCCTGAAAGAAGACGCCGATGATTTCATCGTAAAGCAGGAGCAAGAAAAGAACGCTGCTGTTGCCAAACCCGCTCCGAAGAAAGAGCCTGTAAAAGCGGAAGCCAAAAAGGAAGTCACCGTTAAGAAAGAGGCCGCCCCTAAGCAGGCCGTGAAAAAAGAAGCGCCCAAGGCCGAGCCGAAGGAAAAAGATGTTGCCAACAAGCAACTTCCTGCTGGCGAGGCAAAGCCGGCCAAACCTGTCGCGGTGAAAAAGGAAATTGTGAAGAAGGAAACAGCGCCGAGCAAAGTCGAGCCTGCAGCTTCCGACAAGCCTGTCAACAAGCGCGGCAGCACGCAAAGCTTCAATTAAAATTCCGACTTAGAAATTCTGTTGGCTGATCTGGATCCCGGCCGGGCCGAGGATGATGATGAACAATGCCGGCAGAAAGAACAGGATCATCGGCACGGTCAGCTTCGGTGGAAGCGCGGCAGCTTTCTGTTCGGCATTGGCCATGCGGATATCCCGCAATTCATCGGCCAGAACGCGCAGCGCCTGCGATACGGACGTACCATATTGCTCGGCCTGGATAAGCGCGGTGGCAAAGGATTTTCCATGACCGCCCACACGCTTGCCGAATTCGCTGAGCGCACTTCTACGGTCGTTCAACATCGCCATTTCAGCGCTGAGGATACCCAATTCTTCGGCCAATACCGGAGAATGTTCGGAGACCTCCATCGCCACGCGGTCCACTGTTTGTTCCAGACCGATACCGCCCTGCACGCAGATAAGCATCATGTCGAGCGCATCAGGGAATGCGAGCGTTAACTCCTCCAGCCTTTTGATAGCCGTGTTTTTTGCAAGAATACGCGGCAGATAAAAACCGAACGTCGCGGCACCGAAAAGAATAAGCATGGTAACGACCGAACTTATTTCCTTTTCGCTTTTCCCGATGATCAGCATGGCGAACGCGACAAACACAATAGGGAGAACAAATTGCGTGATGATATATTTCATCGGCGCGTTCGGATCGCGGTTGCCCGCCTGCAACATCATAATACGGACTTTTTCTCCGTATTCGCCTGCGAGACTCTGCATCTTAAAAAGAGTGGTGATGGAATCCTTGGCGGACATATTTGTCCCGCCTTTACGGTTCAGCTCTTCCTTCGTTTGTTCGAACAGGGCCTTACGTTTTTTCTCGATAACATTTTTAAAACGCTCTTTCTTCTCGCCCCGCTGGAGCATAGGGAAGGCGAACGCGGCAAAGGAGATCGCAGCGGCAACCGCGCTTCCCAGAATTATCAAAAGGTCCGAAGTTATGTTGAACATACGCTAAACCTTAAAGTTGATCATTTGTTTCATCACAAACACGCCGCACGCCATCCAGAACACCGCGCCTGCCAGAAGGAATTTCCCTGCCTTCTCGTAGAAAAGAACGCCGATATATTCCGGATTCATAAAATAAAGGCCCAATCCCACAAGAACGGGAAGCGCGCCGATGATCGCCGCCGAAGATTTCGCTTCGCTCGAAAGCGCCTGCACTTTACGGCGCAAACGGAAACGCGAACGAATGACTTTCGCAAGACCGTCCAGAATTTCAGACAGGCTTGATCCGGTTTGTGATTGAATGGCAATGGCCGTGGCAAACATCTGCACCTCCGGCAAAGGAATGCGGCGCGAACAATCAAGCACAGCCTCGGGAAGCGGAACGCCTATTTTCTGCTGGTCGAAAATACGGCTCATCTCTTCGCCAATCGGACCGGTGAATTCTCTCGCCACCATCTTGATCGCTTCGCTGACAGGCATACCGGCGCGCAATAGACGCGTCATCGCTTCCAACGCGTCGGGCAAATCGGCCAGAAACTTCTTCTGCCTGCCTTTGATAATACGGACAAGAATATAACGCGGCAACCCGAACAGGCCTATGATGGCCGCCATGATTATTACAAAAGGCCCTTTGCCCCATAAAATCACCCCGCCCGTGAGCAGGATCGAGCACAGCACGGAATACATCCAGAATTTCTGAACGGATATTGAAAGACCGGACTGTGTCAGTAGTGCGGATATATTTTTCTTTTTCTGTTCTTCTTCCGGGCCTGTCTCCTTCAATTTTTTTGTAAGGGCTTCGCGTCGCATGTCACGGGCGTTCCCCCCCTTGCCCGTGTCTTCACGTGAATCTCCGCGCACAACAGACATAACGCGCTTCTTTTGCGAACTACGGCCATTCGAAACCATAAACGCTATCATGCCGGTGATGACCAGCACGAGGAGAAGCGAAACAACGGTTATGAGGGTCGTATTATCCATACGCCTCCTCCATTGCGTCCAGAACAAGTCTTTCAACGTTGAACTGTCTGGCCTTGTCCCAGAATTTCGGGCGCATGCCAGAGGATTTCAATTGCGTGATCAATTTCCCGTTTTCGTCTTCGCCGAGGAACTCGAGCTTGAACAGATCCTGCATGGTGACGACTTCACCTTCCATGCCGGTAATTTCTGAAATATGCGTAACTTTACGCGACCCATCACGGAGACGCTGCACCTGAATGATGACATTAACGGCAGAGGCAATCTGTTCACGCACCGCCGTCGTGGGAAGGTTGAGAGATCCCATAGCGATCATGTTTTCCATACGGGAAATAGCTTCGCGCGGGTTGTTGGCGTGGACAGTACCCATAGAACCATCGTGGCCGGTATTCATGGCGGACAAAAGATCGAAGGCTTCCGGACCGCGCACCTCGCCGACGATGATACGTTCCGGGCGCATACGCAGACAGTTTTTAACGAGGTCGCGCATGGTAATTTCACCAACGCCTTCAAGGTTCGGCGGGCGCGTTTCGAGCCGCACGACGTGCGGCTGTTGCAATTGCAACTCGCACGCGTCTTCGCAGGTGATAATACGCTCACCGGATTCTATGTAG
>JAPJRC010000006.1 GCA_030824805.1 Micavibrio sp. | reverse complement strand
ACATAAAATCAATATAAATTATATCTATACTAAAATATTCTGCACATTTACTCACAATGTATAGATTAGATTTTTTAATGAATGTATAGTTAAGAACAGTTTTTCATTACCATTAACATTGTACTTAGGTGGCGTAGACAGGCAAAGCAACTATTCTAAATATTCCGTTATATTATTATGCAGTAAATAATCTGTATTATTAGGCGGTTAATACAAAAAAAATCCCGGCTTTCTGCCGGGATCGGGTAGTCAAAGCCCCTAGGTAAGGCTTTATAAAATCTATAATTTCTGCAGGTTACCGGCGATCTGATCAATGCGTGCGGCCAAAAGGTCGATGGCGGAGACAATCTCCAATTCTTCCTCGTCGCTGATACGCACGCCAACCGCCTGCTGTTTGGCGGCGGGGATTGTACCGGTCGATTTCATGTCTGCAATTTCGTCCGCCAGGATAATGGCTGTCAGAACCAAAAGGTGGGATTCATTGCTGGCGGCGCCTGCGCGGGCGATTTCCTTCAGGCGGAAATCGACATATCGAGCCAGTTCTTGTACCCGCTTTTCCTGCCCGTCGTCGCAGGCGATACCGTAATTGCGTCCGTTGATGGTAATGCTGATCTCGGCCATGTTATACGCGCCCTTCTTTCAGGATTTGCTCGACCTGCTCGATCGCATTGTCGAGGCGTGTTGCAAGCATGCGGACATTCTGCGGATTAAGGTTGGATGGGCTTTGTGAGGCCGTCATGGCTCCGAAAAGGTCCGATTGGCCTGCTCCTGCCTTTTTCCCGGCAACCGGGGCTTTCAGGGCCGACTGCTTTGTCTCAATGACCTTTTCCAGCTTCACGAGTGAAGATGTCAGCTTGTTCAAGGAATTTTTGATCGCGGCGCTCACGTCGGGTCCTTATTTTGCTTTTCCGGTAACCGGTTATGTTTCGAAGATAACTTTATTTATGACGTTGGCGGCAAAGCGGTCAAGCATCGCCATAAGGTTTTCCCATATATTTTTGCGCAAAAGGTTGACCCGTGGGGGACGGATTGGCATTGTACGGCCAAACAAAAGGAATCCTTATGACCAACGCCGCCACAAAACAAACCGAAACGCCCCTCACCCAGCCCCAATTGACGCATATGGCGAACGCCATCCGCGCCTTGGCCATGGACGCCGTTCAAAAGGCGAATTCCGGACACCCGGGCATGCCGATGGGTATGGCGGACGTAGCGACGGTGCTGTACACAAAATTCCTGAAATTCGATCCTAAAAATCCCAGCTGGCCCGACCGCGACCGTTTTATTCTCTCCGCAGGCCATGGCTCCATGCTGCTCTATGCGCTGAACTATCTGACGGGCTATGAGAAGATTACGCTCGAAGAAATCCAGAATTTCCGTCAGCTTCACTCAAAAACACCCGGCCACCCGGAAGTCGATGTCGAATGCGGTGTTGAAACAACGACGGGTCCGCTGGGGCAAGGTATTTCGACAGCGGTGGGTTTCGCGTTGGCCGAGTCTATTATGGATAGCAAGTTCGGCAATGAACTCGTCGATCATTACACATATGTCATAGCCTCTGACGGCGACCTGATGGAAGGCATCAGCCACGAAGCCTGCGCCATCGCCGGCCAGATGCAACTCGGCAAGTTGGTTGTTCTGTATGATGACAACGGCATCACGATCGACGGCTCCACCGACCTCTCATTCACAGAAGACACGGCCAAGCGTTTCGAAGCCTATGGTTGGGACGTTCAGAAGGTTGACGGTCATGACATGGCGCAGGTTGAGGCCGCCATCGCAAAGGCGCAAACGACGGACACGCCGTCGCTGATCTGCTGCAAAACAATTATCGGCTACGGCTCTCCGAACAAGGCCGGCAAATCCTCCTCGCACGGCTCGCCGCTCGGCGACGACGAAATTAAAGCGTCGCGTGAGGTGTTGAAATGGATGCACATGCCTTTCGACATGCCGGTTGAGATACTGGATCAATGGCGCGCTATCGGAGCGAAAGGCGCAAACGACTATGCCGCATGGCAGAACCGCCTAAAATCCTCTCCGAACAAGGCTGCCTTTGAAACCGCAATTAACAAGGATGTAACCGCGGCAATCAAATCTGTTGTGACTGATCTCAAGAAAGATTTTGCTGAAAAGAAACCGAAACTCGCAACGCGCCAGACGTCCGGCGAATGCCTCGAAAAACTTGTTCCTTCTTTGTCGCAACTCGTGGGCGGCTCTGCCGACCTGACGGGATCGAACAACACGAAAGTGAAAGCGTCCAAAGTCATCACTAAAGATGACTATAACGGCAACTACATCAATTACGGCGTGCGCGAGCATGGCATGGCCGCGGTGATGAACGGCATGGCGCTGCATGGCGGCATCATCCCCTATGCCGGTACCTTCCTCCAATTCGCCGACTATTCACGCCCCGCAATCCGTTTGGGTGCACTGATGAAACAACGCGTCGTGCACGTTATGACACACGACTCTATCGGGCTTGGCGAAGACGGCCCGACTCACCAGCCGGTCGAACACCTCGCCGCGCTGCGCGCCATTCCAAATTGCTATGTCTACCGTCCTTGCGATGGTATCGAAACTGCGGAATGCTGGGAGCTGGCATTGCAACACCAGAATTCTCCGGCTGTTCTATCACTGACCCGTCAGGGCCTTCCGACGGTGCGCGCAGCAGATGCCGAGAACAAGTCCGCCAAAGGTGCTTATATCCTGAAAGATTCCAATGGTGCGCCGAAAGTAACAATTTTCGCTTCGGGTTCCGAAATTGAAATCGCCCTCGCCGCCGCAGAAAAAATCGGCGATGGTGCGCGCGTCGTTTCCGTTCCCTGTATGGATCTGTTCCTTGAGCAGGACAAAGCCTATCAGGACAGCCTGTGCGGCGGATCCGAAAAGAAAATCGCGGTGGAAGCGGCCATCCGTCAGGGATGGGATGCGCTTATCGGCCGTGACGGCATATTCGTAGGCATGAAATCATTTGGCGATTCCGCTCCGGCGGGTACGCTCTACAAGCATTTCGGCATCACGGCCGAAGCTGTTGTAGAGGCTGCGAAGTAATTGCTGGCCTGGCTTAAGTCGAACCGGCTTAAAGTTGCGTCGTTTTCCGCCGTGCTGGCCGATATATTCATGGGATTGGCCGGCGGTGTCGGCCTTTTTCATGTTTCGTTTGCAAATCCTGCTTATATAGCCATGAGCGTGGGTGGGTGCGTTGGCCTTTTGGGTCACGCCGCTTTGCTATTCTGGGGTAAAGGCGCAAAACCAAGGGTGGTGTCAGCACAGGATGCCTTGCCGCCATCCATATTGTTGAAACCGTTCTTCCCGTGGCGATACCCGCTTGATTTTGCTTTCTCGCTTTTTATCGTCAGCAATATTCTCTATCTTTCGGCCGGTCTTTATCTTGGCCTTTACGCGTTGGCAATAGGCGGCATTCTAGCGGCGATCGCCTCGGCCGTCGGATGGATGTGGCCACACGAAAAGCCTATAGGCCCTTTTACTTCCATGCAGGTTACGTCGCTTTTTTATGCCGCTTCAACGTTCAATCATTTCGTCGCCGGTCTTGGCGCTATGAATGTGTGGATCATTCTATCCGCGTGTTGTTACCTGGTCTGCAACATAATTTTCTTTACGGTTCGGAAAGAAAATCAATCGACCTATACACAACAGCATGAATTGTAAGGAAAAAAATTATAGGATTTTTTGGAACGACTGGCTCTCCCAATCATTGGTATCACGTGAACGATGACATTTCATGTAACAGTGAGACATCATCTTCCGAATAGAAGCCTCGTATCTCACGATACGGGGCTTCTTTTTATTTAAAATATTAGAATTCGTATTCCAGAACGGCCTTGATTTCAGCATCAGGCGCTTCATCGGATACACCGAACAAAACACCCGTTTCATAATGGACGCCATGGCCTATCTCGCCGTACGCCACAGGGCCGACGCGGTGGGATTGCTCGTCGAAATCGTCGCTATCGTTTTCAAGCGTGCCGAAATCGCTGTGCCATTCGCCGCCAATCGCGAACGTTTCGTTCACATTATACGAGAGGCCGTAAGCGAAATTGTATTCGTTATCATCACCGGAATCTTCGCCGACCTCGCGCGCGATGCCGATGTTGGAAATGTTTGTAAATTGGCCGATTTCCTTTTCCAGCAACAATTTAGCGCCGATTTCATCTGCTTCACCAAGCAATGACTTGGCATAGTCGATTTTGATACCGACATCGACAGGCCATGTGCCATGCGGGGTCAGTTGGAATATGTTTTCAAACACCAGGGCGCTGACATCCGTATCTTCATCTTGATGGCCTGAGAATTCAAAGCCCAATTCGCTGTGCCACCACGATGTCACACCGTAACCCACGACAACTTCACCGCCCCATGCATCTTCATCGTCATGTGCATCAATCTGGTATGCGCCTTTTGTTTCAAGGGCGACCTCGCCTGCACCATGAAGATGCGGGCTATAGATCACCGATGTGCCATGGGCATTTGCAGGCTGTGAAAAAGCGATGGATGCCAAACCTATGGCAACCGGTAGTATATAGGCGTGTCTCACGACGTTCTCTCCTTGGTCTGATTTTAAAAGTGTTATAACATAACATTCAAAAATCCGGACGCAAGACTAAATGTTATAAAATTACATTTGCTTCGAGAATGCAGATTTATTTTTCAGAATGCAGGATGTGATATCCAAACTAGTTGACGTTTTTGGTGGCTACTTTAAACATACACCCACTTAAACTTCGTAATTATTAGAGGGAATGCCCAATGACTGTAAAAGTAGCAATTAACGGATTTGGTCGTATCGGCCGCCTTGTCGCCCGCGCCCTGTATGAATCCAAGCGCACGGATGTCGAACTGGTCGCCATCAACGACCTCGCATCTACGGAAGCGAACAAAATCCTTTTGAAGTACGACTCCGTACACGGCAATTTCCCGTTCTCCGTAGAAACAGACGGCGAAAAAGCCCTGATCATCAATGGCAAGCGCGTCGCCGTGTTCCAGGAAAGAGACCCTGCCGCGATCAAATGGTCCGACCATGGCGTAGATATCGTTCTGGAATGCACGGGCATTTTCACGAAACGTGACAAGGCAGCCCTGCACCTGCAAGGCGGCGCCAAGAAAGTTTTGATCTCCGCGCCGGCAGAGGAAGAGGATATCACCGTTGTATACGGCGTTAACTCTGACAAGCTGAAAGCCGAGCACACGATCGTTTCCAACGCATCCTGCACAACGAACTGCCTCGCGCCTGTTGCAAAAGTTTTGCACGAAGCCATCGGTATCGAGAGCGGTTTCATGACGACGATCCACTCCTACACCGGCGACCAGAACACCGTAGACACGTTCCACAAAGACCTGCATCGCGCACGCGCTGCCGCTCTGAACATCATCCCGACATCCACGGGCGCAGCGAAGGCCGTTGGCAAAGTCTTGCCGGAACTGAAAGGTAAGCTGGATGGCGTCAGCTTGCGCGTTCCTACACCGAACGTTTCCGTAGTTGACCTGAAGTTTGTTGCCGCTCGTGAAACATCGGCAGAAGAAGTTAACGCAGCGATCAAGAAAGCCTTGGGCGATTTGACGAACATCATGGATGCCTATGATGATCCGCTCGTTTCCTCTGACTTCAATCACAACCCGCATTCCTCGATCTTCTCGTACGCTGGTACGAAGGTCATTGATGGCAAACTCGTCCGTATCATGACGTGGTACGACAACGAATGGGGTTTCTCGAACCGCATGCTCGACACGGCCGCCAAGATGCACGCTGTCGGATATGCGGCAGCAACCAAAGCTGCCTAATAACTCATAATCATAAAAAGGCGGGAGAAATCCCGCCTTTTTCTTTGCTTTTTTGACTTTGCTGCATTGCGCACCAATCACTTTATGCAAAACATTAAACTTTTGCCCTCGCAGATCTATTTCACTATAGTCCCCCGCAAGAAAGAGGAGTTATTTCCATGTCCAAACTAAAGCCCGGTGTTGTCTGGGGCAAAGATTACCAAACACTGCTCAAAGCCTGTAAAGAAGGCAAATACGCCCTTCCCGCTGTCAACGTGACCGGCACGAACACGATCAACGCCGTTCTCGAATCTGCGGCGAAGAATAAATCAGACGTTATTATCCAGCTTTCGAATGGCGGCGCGGAATTTTATGCCGGTAAAGGCATGCCGGATTCTTTCCAGGCAAAAGTTCTCGGCGCGGTATCCGCTGCCCTGCATGTTCATGCCCTTGCCGAACATTATGGCGTTTGCGTTATCCTGCACACGGACCACGCGAACAAGAAACTTCTGCCTTGGGTCGACGCGATGATAGATTACGGTGAAGAGTTCTTTAAAAAGCGCGGCTTCCCTCTTTTCTCTTCCCACATGGTTGATTTGTCCGAAGAGCCTATCGAGGAAAACCTCCATGAATGCGCACGTATACTGAAACGCATGGTTCCGCTCGGCATGTCTATCGAGATCGAACTCGGCGTGACAGGCGGCGAAGAAGATGGCGTTGGCTCCGATGATATCGACAACGCCAAGCTGTACACCCAGCCTGAAGACGTTCTGCAAGCTTATGAAATTCTGGCCCCTATCGGCCATTTCTCGACGGCAGCATCCTTCGGCAACGTACATGGCGTTTACTCCCCGGGTAACGTCAAGCTGCGCCCCGACATTCTGAAGAATTCGCAAGAGCTCGTTCAGAAGATGAAAGGCCTCGGCGCCAACCCGCTGGATCTCGTGTTCCATGGCGGCTCCGGTTCCGAGAAAGACAAGATCACGGAATCTCTGGACTACGGTGTGTTTAAAATGAACATCGACACCGATACCCAGTTTGCTTTCGCTGAATCGGTCGGCAAATATGTCTGGAACAACGAACGTGCATTCGCGCACCAGATCGATCCTGAAGACGGCAAGCCATACAAAAAGCAATACGACCCGCGCGTCTGGCTGCGTGAAGGCGAAAAAGGCATCATCAAGCGTATGGATGAAGCCTTTGCGGACCTCCGCGCAACCGGCAAATCATTGGCTGCTTAATTGAAAGTCTGTGGACTAGCGGGCCACAACCGCTAGCTGCCTTTGGCGATAAGCCCTGAATACCGTAAAATTCCCCTGCTCCAACCAAGGATCAGGGGAATTTTTTATGGAACCGTTTGTCGCCGTTATCGCTTTACTTGCCATCATCATCATAATCAAAGGCGTAAAGACCGTACCGCAGGGTATGGAATATACAATCGAACGCTTCGGCCGTTACACAAAGACGCTGCATCCCGGCCTGAACTTCATCGTACCGATCGTCGACAGCGTTGGGGCAAAGATCAATATGATGGAAACCGTACTTGATGTGCCATCGCAAGAGGTCATCACAAAGGACAACGCTTTGGTCAAAGTCGACGGCGTTATCTTTTATCAGGTTCTGGATTCCGCCAAAGCAGCCTATGAAGTGCGCAATCTTGAAAACGCCATCCTGAACCTCACCATGACAAACCTGCGTACGGTTATGGGCTCGATGACGCTCGACGAACTACTCTCCGAACGCGATCAGATCAACGCCCGCCTGCTGACCATCGTTGACGATGCGACGGCCCCTTGGGGTATCAAGGCCACGCGTATCGAGATCAAGGATATTTCGCCGCCGCGTGATCTTGTGGACTCCATGGCCCGTCAGATGAAGGCAGAGCGAGACAAGCGGGCCACCATTCTCGAAGCGCAAGGCTCGCGTGAATCTGCAATCCTGCGCGCCGAAGGCGAAAAGCAGGCTGTGATGCTCGAAGCCGAAGGCCGCAAGGAAGCCGCCTTCCGTGACGCAGAAGCCCGCGAACGTGCGGCAGAAGCAGAAGCCCGCGCGACGCAAATGGTGTCTGACGCCATCAACCACGGCAACGTGCAGGCGATAAATTATTTCATCGCGCAGAAATATGTTGAGTCCCTGAAGGAGTTTGCACGCTCACCGAACCAGAAGACCATTTTCATGCCCCTAGAAACGACGGGTGTGATGGGTTCGATTGCGGGCATCACCGATCTGGTTGGCGATATCACAAAGAAAAAGGCGTAGACCATGGAATTCTTGAACGCGATTGAATATTGGCACTGGCTGGTTCTCGGCGTCATCCTGCTCGGCCTCGAGATACTGGTGTTCGGCGCTGTCTTCTTGTGGATGGGTATTGCGGCGCTTGTCGTAGGCCTGCTCATGCTGCTGATTCCTACATTGCTCTGGATGCCCCAGATTCTTATCTGGTCCGTTGTAGCTGTCGCAGGCGCTCTGGGCTGGCAATACTACCGGAAAAAGAATCCTGGAAAGGATAATGCCGCCACTATGAACCGCCGCGGCGATCAATATATCGGCCGTCACTTCACTCTGACCAAAGATATCGTCAACGGCGTGGGCGAACTGCATGTCGACGATACGCGATGGAAAATTGTTTCCCATCATGATCTGCCCGCCGGCACGAAGGTTAAAGTTACAGGTGTGGATGGCACATCGCTACGCGTTGAAGAGCATATTTCTTAAGGCGGGCATAAATATGTTCAAAACCCGTAAAGGCTTGCTCGGTCTTATTGTCATGGCTGCAGTCATGTTTGGTCTCGGCGTGTGGCAATTACCCCAGTTTTCTTTTGGGGCACCGGCAATTTCAAAGCAGGCGGAACTGCATATTCTTCACGGCGATAGAAAAGGCGGCGGCCATCTATATGGTACAGGCAAGCCATGCAAGACAGAGTTTCCTCAAGATTGGGATGAAGCGGAGATACTTGGCAATGTCCGTAGAATTGCGGCGAACGATAACCTTAGATGGAAGAAACAGAAGAACGGGTATTACGTCGCATCCGATATGATAGATGATGTGAAAGTGCGCGTGGTTCTGGACAGGGAAAAAGACGGTGTCGTTACGGCATATCCCATCAATGGAAAGCCAAACGCCTGTAATACAAATTCTTCGAAATCAGCGGGCCGAAAAGCGCCATCCCCCGCAAACGAAAACACTGCCCAAGGCGCCCTTCCCAAAAAAACTTATAATTTCAACCGCTAGCGACGCCTAATGATGACATTTGAATAGGGCAACGGCTGCGGTGCCGTCATCAATCATACCGATTTCGTTCGCGGCAGCTTCGCTTAGGTCTATCACGTGTTTCTTGAATGCGCCGCGGTCGTTGACCTTGACCAGCACGCTTTTGTTGTTGCGCATATTTACAACCTTCACCATCGTGCCAAATGGCAAAGACGGATGCGCCGCCGATAACGCTGATGGGTTGAACAATTCTTCACTTTTTGTGAGCGAGCCCTCAAAACCCGGCCCGTACCAGCTGGCAACGCCGCGTTGTATTTCCTCGGCGCATGACAGGCTGCTTGCCGTGGCAGCCATCGGCCAAAACGCGCTCAATGCAATCAGGCACACAAGATACTTTCGCATGGGATGAAGCCTAATCCCTTTTACCGGGCAACGCAAATCAGCGCAGCTTTACTTGCATCTGTATATGTGTACCGGCCGCGTGTCCTTCATGCCCAGTTCCCGGGCCGCGCCCAGACTAAGATCTATCACCCGGCCGCGCACAAACGGGCCGCGGTCGTTGATGCGAACAAGAACACCTTTCGGGTTGCCTTTGCCGTCATCGCGGTAAACGCGTAGCTTCGTACCAAAAGGCAACGTTCTGTGGGCTGCGGTAACGCCTTCGGGATCGAATTTCTCGCCGTTGGCAGTATGGTTGCCGTACAGCTCGTAACCATACCAACTCGCCAGCCCCTTTTGGTAAAACTCGCAGGCTTCACGCGGCGGCTCGGCTCCAGGCTGGGGACGCGGTGTCGTTGTACAGGCCGATAAGGCCCAAACCCCTATGATTATGACCAGAATCCTGCTTGAAACGGTCATGGCCTTAAAGTTTAAAGAGGGGTACGACATTTGCTTGCAATTTCCTTTTAAATCCCATAGAAACAGGACCGAAATTATATAAAGGACGACCGAAATGAAAGCCGATATTCACCCGGATTACCACGAAATCACGATCATCCAGACGGATGGCTCGGAGTACAAAACGCGCTCCTGCATGGGCAAGCCCGGCGACAAAATGCGTCTCGACGTTGACCCGCTTTCCCACCCTGCATGGCAAGGCGGCACGCAGAAAGTTGTTGAAAAACAACAGCTTAAAAAATTCGAAAACAAATACGGCTCCTTCCTTTCCGGCAACGCTGGCCGCGAAGACGAAGGCAAGAAATAAGCCATTTAAGGTTTTGTCAGAGAACAAGGAAAAGGCCGCTGAAAAGCGGCCTTTTTTCTCGGGAATCACTCGCCTTAGTGATGGGCCAGCGTTCCATGGGTGTAGTCTTTTTCGATCTTGAGGATCGGTCTGGCGGCAAATGCCGTGTAGATTGCAGATACTGCGACCAGACAGTATACGATAGTGGCAAGAACCGTATCCGGGCCACCGAACAAAGCTGCGACCAGATCAATGTCAAACAGGGCAAACATACCCCAGTTCAAGCCACCGACGATAAGCAGGGTCAGCGCTATCATATTGAGAACTCTCATAATTTTCACCTCTTTGGTTGTTGAAAGCCTATGCCTATCCAACCAAAGAAAGTGTTAAAGGGTTCCCCCGCTTGTTTGCTTAGGCTGCTTCCAGCTGGCTCAACGCAGTCGCAAGCTTTTGAATAACGCCCAGAGCTTCTTCCTTGCGCGTGCGGAATTCTTCGAGAATTTCCGGCGGCGCGCGGTCAACGAACTGCTGGTTGTTGAGCTTCTCATCCGTTTTGCGTATGTCGTCTTCCAGCTTGGAAATCTGCTTCTTCAAGCGATCACGTTCTTTATCAAGGTCGATAAGGTCGGCGATTGGAAGAATGAGAGTAGCCTCATCGACAATAGCTTTCACAGCCTGCTTTGGCGCAGCGCCAGACAGCAATTCTATGGACGCCAAACGTGCCATCTGTCTGATGATCGGGCCATAGATGTCGAGACGCTTCTGCGTTGATGCGTTGGCATCCTGAACCACGAGAGCGATTTTCGCGCCCGCTGGTACGTTCATGTCAGAGCGAACCGAACGGATTTCAGAAATGACTTTTTGAAGCCAGACAATTTCATCCGCAGCATCTGTCTTCACAGCATCGGCTGCATATTTCGGCCATTCGGAGCGCAGAAGGTCATCGCCCTTCTCGCGCTTGGCGATGTTGGCATAGAGTTCTTCCGTAATATACGGCATGAAGGGCGTGAGAAGGCGCAGGATTTGCTCAAGCGCCCAGCCGATTGTGCCACGCGTTTCCGCTTTCAGCGCTTCGTCTTCACCATTCAGGATCGGCTTGGTGAATTCCAGATACCAGTCGCAGAACGTGCCCCATGTAAATTGGTAGATGGCGTTCGAGGCTTCGTTGAATTTGTAACCTTCGAGCGCAACCTCGATATCCTTCGCGGTTTTCGCAATCTCGCCGACGATCCACTGGTTGATGATATTTTTTGCGTCTTTAGGATCGAAACCAGCTTTCGGCAGCGCGTCGTTCATTTCGCAGTATCGCGAAGCATTCCAGAGCTTGGTCGCAAAGTTGCGATAGCCTTCAACGCGGTCTTCGGACATACGGATGTCGCGTCCTTGCGCCGCCGAAGAACTCATCATAAAGCGCAGAGCGTCCGCACCGAACTTGTCGATGAGGGTAAGCGGGTCTATCACATTGCCTTTGGATTTGGACATTTTCTGTCCCTTGGCATCGAGAACAAGCGCGTGCAGATAGACTTTCTTGAACGGCACATCCCCTATGAAATGAATGCCCATCATCATCATACGGACAACCCAGAAGAATATGATGTCAAAGCCGGTAACCAGAACATCGCCCGGATAGTATTTGTTCAGCTCAGGCGTCTTTTCCGGCCAGCCGAGCGTAGAGAACGGCCATAGCGCCGAAGAGAACCACGTGTCGAGCACGTCTTCGTCACGCGTCAGTTTTTTGCCGCCGGATTGCTTGATCGCCTCTTCTTCCGTCTCTGCAACATAGACTTTACCGTCTTCGTCATACCACGCGGGAATCTGGTGCCCCCACCACAATTGACGCGACACGCACCACGGCTGGAGATTTTCGATCCAGTCATGCGTGATCTTCTCCCAGTTCTTCGGCACCATTTCGGTTTTGCCGTCTTTGATGGCCTGTGATACAGGCAGAGCCATTGTCTTGGCGTCTACATACCATTGGTCTGTAAGATACGGTTCTATCACAACGCCGGAGCGGTCTCCGTGCGGCACGGTGTGCGTGATGTTGTCGACTTTGACGAGCGCTTCAAGCGCTTCGAGCTCGGCCAGAATTTTTTTACGCGCGGCGAAACGTTCCATGCCCTGAAATTCTTCCGGAACGTTTTCGTTCAGATGCGCATTGTCATCGAAGATATTGATCATAGGCAGCTTGTGACGTTTGCCGACTTCAAAGTCGTTAAAATCGTGCGCCGGTGTAATCTTCACAGCGCCTGATCCATGTTCCGGATCGGCGTATTCGTCGGCCACAATCGGGATCAAACGGTTACAGATAGGCACGATCGCCATCTTGCCGATCAAATCCTTGTAGCGATCGTCATCCGGATTAACGGCAATGCCCGTATCGCCCAACATCGTTTCAGGGCGCGTCGTTGCAACCGTGATGGTGCGTGCGGTGTCGCCTTCGATCTGGTACTGGATGTGCCACATATGGCCTTTGACTTCGCGGTTTTCGACTTCGATATCGGAAATCGCCGTGTGGAATTTCGGATCCCAGTTCACAAGACGCTTGTCGCGGTACAACAGCCCTTCTTTGTGTAGCTGAACAAAAACTTTGACGACTGCACGCGAAAGATTGTCGTCCATCGTAAAGGCTTCACGGCTCCAGTCCGGCGTCGCGCCCAGACGGCGCAACTGCGATGTGATTGTGCCGCCGGAATAGGCTTTCCATTCCCACACACGTTTCAGAAACGCCTCGCGGCCCATATCGCGGCGCTTCAAACCTTCCTGATCCAGCTGACGCTCGACAACCATTTGGGTCGCGATACCGGCATGGTCTGTCCCGGGCATCCACAACGCGTCTTTGCCGTTCATGCGGTTATAACGCGTCAGAATATCCTGCAACGTCATATTGAGCGCGTGGCCCATGTGGAGGCTGCCCGTCACGTTCGGCGGCGGCATCATCACCGTGAATGGCGCTGTGTTGCTTTCCGGCTTCGCGGTAAACGCGCCGGAGCCTTCCCATTCTTTGTAATGGCGTGGTTCTATTTCGGCAGGATTGAAAGTTTTTTCTAGCATTACACCCTCTGGAATTGAGAGTAATTTAGACGTCCTGTGCCTGTCTCGCAAGCTTTTCCAGTTCTTTCTGGACCATGCGCTCCACCATCGGCGGCAGGTTGTCGGACAGCCAGTCACGCAGCATCGGGTGGAGCATTTCGCGCACCAGATCTTCCAGCGTAATATTGCCGTATTCGCGATGACGGGTGATCGGCATGTTGCCAGCCAGTTTTGCCATGCTGGAGAGCGTAGCTTCGCGGGCGCTTTCGGTCAGAATCCCTTCTACAGGCTGTTCTGCTTTCGGCATCGGCTTTTCCTCTACTGGCGGCGGTGACGGTGGTGCTGGCGGAGGCGGTGGAGGCGCCAACTCTTGAAGGTCGATTTCAATCGGTGGTTCGTCTTCGATAGGATCGGTAAGCTCGAGGATATCATCCTCTTCTTCCGGCTCGAAAGCAGGCTCAGGTTCGAAAACGGGCTCTGGCACCGGCTCCGGCTCTGGTTTTTGTTGTACGGGTGCGGCCTCAAACACAGGTTCAGGCTCCGGCGCGGTTGGCGCGGCTTCACCATCCTTGTCCTCGTCATCAGAGATGATCTGGCGGATGGAAGCGAGGATCTCCTCGATCGACGGTTCCTGTTCTGGTGTTTTCTCGGCGGCCATAGAATTGTTCGAATTAGGAAGTTACAAGCAACGACTCAGTTTCCATGATCGGTTCCGGCTTGTCAAAGCCCCCACATGGAGTTTTCCTCATATATTCTGAAGAAGTTACGCTACGCTTTTAGAATACAAACTCAGTACGCGGTGCATGCCCGGGCAGATACGGCACGGCGGCATCGAAAAGGATTCGTTCGCTGATATTGCCGGATGTGGTTTTTACAAACAGCATGGCGCGTCCGATTTTTTCGTTTTTCTTGCGGATTACAGCCACCAGACGGCCATGCGGTGCCATCTGGGAAAGCAGCGCATCCGGCACAGATTCAACAGATCCGTTCAGAAAGATAAGGCTGAACGGCGCCAGTGAGGCGTTGCCGTCGCAGAAATCGCCTTGATGCGGAATGACATTGTTACAACCAAGCTTAGACCATGTTTGCTCGGCCTGTGAGAGAAACGATGCGTCAGGCTCACACGCTACAACACGCTCCACAAGACGGGAAAGTATGGCCGCGGAATACCCCGTCGCGCCGCCGACATCGAGCACTGTGTCGTTTGCAACCGGTGCTGCGGCCTGAACGAGGCGAGCATGTGTCACAGGCTCCATCAGGCAGCGCCCCTGACCAATCGGCATATCCTCATCACAATAAGCAATGCCTTTGCGATCCTGCGGAACGAATTCCTCGCGCGGCACCGTGCGGTAGGCATCGAGAACAGCCTCGCTGACAACCCCCATCGTGTGGATCTGGCTGTCGACCATATTGATGCGCGCTGTGGTAAAATTCGTCATGGGATTATTTTCCGTGATTTGTTCGTTGGATGGTTTTAACGCAAAAAAGAGACGGATTCCAGATGTTTGACCCGTTATACGCCCCGTTTTTATATCCATTGACAAAACAGCCCCTAGTCCTTTAACAGGTAGGTCCTTGGATGGCGCGATGTCAGAGCGGTTATGTAGAGGACTGCAAATCCTTGTAGGCGGGTTCGACTCCCGCTCGTGCCTCCAATATTTCCCATAAAATGAATTGACAGTGTACATCTCATATTCCTACATAGGCATATGAGCAAAGCACCCAATCTTTATGATGTCTGGACAGACGGCAGTTACAACCACACCCATCATGTCGGTGGCGCAGGCTGGCTGATCCGCCATCAGGACACTGAAAAAGAAAATCTGAAGCCTTTAAAAGACGTGCCGAAGGAAGCCAGGCCGCATGGCTCTGATGCAGCCGAGATTCTGGCCGTCGACGGCGCGCTGGGTGAAATACCCGATGGTTCTACGGTTAGAATTCGTCTGGATTGCCAGAACGTGCTCGACTGGCTCAAAGGCGGAAAAATAACGACGAAATCTAAAAGTGAAATCGGTTTGCTTCGCGATGCCTTCAATGACGCCATGGAAGATATAGGCCGTATGAAAAGCGTTGAGTTTATAAAGGTCGGCGGCACTAGCAACGCCGAACTCAAACGCGTCAATGATCTCGCCCGCAAAGCAACGAACATGGCCCGCCACGGCAAATAAAGAAATTTAGTCTTCCAGAGCCTCAGCCACATCGGGCGCAATGTTCGCCACCATGATGGCTATGCCTTTTTCGTTCGGATGGATACCGTCGGCAAGATTGAGAGTCTTGTCCATCGCAACACCTTTGAGGAAAAAAGGCACTAGCGGCACATCGTATTCATCGGCCAGTTCATCATACAGATCCGCGTACGGACCACGCATAAATGGCCCAAACCCCATAGGATTTTGCATGCCGATCAGAAACGCAGGGATTTTGCGCTCTTTCAAAGTCGAAAGAATAAAATTCAGGTTTTCTTTTGTTTCCGCCGGATCAACGCGGCGGAGCATATCGTTTCCACCCAGCGCAACGATCACCAACCTTGGCTTGGGCTCACCTGCAATAGCCGCCTCCAGCCTGCGCCTGCCATCTGCTGTTGTATTGCCGTTAATGCCGGCATTGTCGACACGAACATTCAAACCTTCCGCGATTAAAGCCGCCTGTAACTTGGTGGCAAAATCTTCGCCCTTCGGCAGGCCGTAACCAGCTGTAAGACTATCGCCCAGTGCCACCACACGCATGGGCGTTTGGGCCTGCGCGGCAGAAAATGTTGTGATCATGAAAACAGTCAGAAAAAGGATTATAAAGCGCATTGTTCTAAAATAGTGCGTTGCCGCTTGTGGTAAAGCCCCTTGCGAGTGCGTTATCGTTATAATATAACAAAACTCATGACCTTATTATCCGCAGAAAATGTCTCGATATCACGAGATACGTTATCCCGCTTTACATTCCCGGACGTGCATTTGGCACCGGGAGAAAGCATGGCACTGGTCGGCCCTTCGGGCTCTGGCAAAACCACATTGCTTTCCATGCTTGCGGGTTTCCTGTCACCACATACAGGCCACATCAAATTCGAAGGTCAAAATATCTACGAAATACAGCCCGCCGAAAGAAACACACTGCGTGGTCGCCGCATGGGATTCGTCTTTCAAACACTGCATCTGCTGCCTTATCTTACATTGGAACAAAACATCGCCCTCGCGGCCAGCATGGCAAAGCTGCCACTGGATCAGGACCGGATATCGGGCCTTATGGACCGTCTTCATCTTACACACCGCGCAAAAGCCAGACCGCATCAGCTTAGCCAGGGCGAACAGCAACGCGCCGCCATCGCCCGCGCGGTGCTAAACAAACCCGCCATCATCATCGCGGATGAGCCGACAAGTGCCTTGGATCGGACAAACGCCATGCGCGCTCTGGATCTTTTGAAGCGTGAAGCCAATGAAACGGGCGCCGCGCTTCTGGTAGCCACGCACGACGACCGCATTTTGAGCGCGTTCTCAAAAGCCATCGAATTGACGCCTGAAACAAAGGTAAAAGCGGCATGAACGCTCTGACATTATCATTTGCATCCTTACGCGCGCGGAAATTGCAGTCGTCTCTGTGCATTCTAGCAATTGCCTGCGGCATAACACTTCTTTTATCTGTATCTCTGCTCTTCACGGCATCGGAAAAAGGACTGCGCGCCAACGCCGGAAACATCGATATGGTGGTTGGGGCAAAAGGCAGCCCGCTGCAACTCGTGCTATCGACGGTCTATCATGCGGACATTCCCACAGGGAATATTACGATGCATGACATGGAAGCGATCGAACGAAATCCACAGGTGCGCAGTGTGATTCCGCTTGCGATCGGCGATAATTACAAAGGGTATCGCGTAGTCGGCACCACGACCGCCTATCCTGTCCTTTACAAGGCTCAATTGAGTTCGGGCGTAATGATGAAAAGCACTTTCGACGTTGTAGCCGGCGCAAATGTCCCCTTGGATATCGGAACGGAATTCGCAGCAACACATGGTTTTTCCGCAGATGGCGGTGATGTACACAACGACCACATGTACAAGGTGGTAGGCAAGTTAAAACCAACCGGCACATCCATCGACAAACTCATCATCACACCGTTTGAAAGTGTGCAGGAATCACATGCGCACCACCATCACGAAGAAAAGCATTCGGAGCACGAGCACAGCCAAGCGGATGAAGACGATGCGGAAATCACCGCGTTGCTGGTGGAGGTAAAATCACCTGCCGCGCTCATGAACCTGCCGCGCCAGATCAACGAAAGCGAACATACCATGGCATCCGTGCCGAGCCATGTTATTGCGCGCACGATGAAAAGCGCCAATATGGGCAAGGATTCCGTGATTATACTGGGCGGTATTTTTCTATCGCTCGCGGTTCTTATGCTTTTATCCGTTCTTGCATCCGGATTGGCCCAACGTAAATACGATATAGCCGTATTGCGCGTTCTTGGCGCATCTTCCGGCGTTGTGACGAGGACCGTCATGTATGAAGGATTGATCCTCGGCTTCATGGGTTCTTTCTTCGGTGTTGTTATGGGCCATATACTTGCATACAGTGTTGCCTGCATGCTGCCTTTGACCCACTCGCTTTTCCTGCCCGTCGCGCTTTTGCAACCCGCGTTGTCAGATGCTTACTTTCTGGCCGGGGGGATTGCATGCGGCGTAATTGCCAGCATCCTGCCTTGCGTTATGGCCGCACGCGCCGATACCGCCTCCACCCTCGCGCAGGGCCGCGCATGAGGGTGCTGTTGCTGACAGCATTGCTAAGCTTGATGCTGCCCCAGCAGGCGAAAGCTCTGACATTGGAAGAAGGGGCCGACGCCCCGACGCGAGGCATCGAAGACTACATCAAGGATTTCGTCGATATCCCCGAGGGGGCACAAGACTGGAAAACATTCGGCAAAACCGAAGTCATCAATGTGGAAACCAAGGACGCCGAGGGGTTTGACTGGCAGTATTACAAGCCTGGCTTCCAGCCTGAACTAAAGGCGCTCGACGGCAAAAAGATCAGGATAAAGGGATTTATGTTTCCTCTGGACGAAACGGAAGAACAAAAACTCTTCCTTTTTGGTCCCTTCCCGCTCAACTGCCCATTTCAGTATCACGTGCAGGCGAATCTTGTAATTGAAGTACAGGCCTCGAAGCCCGTTTCCTTCACTTATGACCCCGTTGTTATAGAAGGAACGCTCGAACTTGTGCCGGAAGATCGGGAAAACAGCACGTTTTACCGCCTGAAAGACGCCCGAGAGGCCAAATAAGCCTTTGTTTCGCCGGATAAAAACTCTCCGGCATGCAGGGAAAAAAGTCTGTAGTTACGTGTTGACGTACCCGTCAAAAATCATTAGTAATACAGCCGCGTTCCTCGGTAGCTCAGCGGTAGAGCAGGTGACTGTTAATCACTTGGTCGGCGGTTCGATCCCGTCCCGGGGAGCCATTCTTCAAAATGGCATTTATAATCGGCATATCAGCCAGATTATTTCACAACAATCTATATTCGATCTTATTCAGCTTGCCTTGCGCAATAGTCCTGACATCTTATTCGGGGCAAAACAATCACAGGAATTATCCCATGTCTTCCAAACTCTCCGACAACGGTGTCATCGATGCGCAGGATCTATATTATCTGCTCGGAGGCTCGGAAAAGATTAAACTGCTTGATGCGACATACGCTCTGCCGCAGGCAGGAATTTCGCCATATGATTCATTCCTTGCAAAACATATAGAGGGCGCACAGTTTTTCGATATCGATGCGGTTGCGGATCAGAAAGCGCCTTTGCCGCACACTTTGCCGGACGCCGAGTATTTTTCATCCTGTGTTTCTGCGATGGGCTTTTCCAACGACGATCACGTTGTAATTTACGACCAGAGCGGCGCTTATATGGCTTCCGCGCGGGCCTGGTGGATGTTCCGCGTGTTTGGGCATGAAAATGTCTATGTTCTTGAAGGCGGCCTTTCCGCATGGACACAAAGCGGTTTTCCCGTTGCAAACGGTCCTGCGCCCGCGCCTGCCCCCTCTTCCTATGCAGCTTCCTATAACAAGGATCTCGTTGTCACCAAGGAAGATTTGCTTCAGAACCTCCAAACCAAAAGACTGCATGTGGCGGATGCAAGGCCCGCGTCCCGTTTTTCCGGCCATGCATCAGAGCCTTGGGCGGGCAAACGCGCCGGACACATACCCAACAGCCTCAATCTTCCTCATGGCGACCTCATTGATGCGGGATCACGCCATTTAAAAAGCAACGCGGCGCTGGAAAGGATTTTCGGCGAACACGGGATTGATCGGAATGTAATGCTGGCTGCAACTTGCGGCAGCGGCGTAACCGCGTGCACCATCGCGTTGGCTCTGTACAAAGCCCGCATGCAAAATTGCGCCATTTATGACGGCTCATGGAGTGAGTGGGGCGATGAGTCGGCAGGTACGCCGGTTGAGGTTTCCGCATAGCTGCCACCGTCTTTAAGTATATCTATAAGACTGGCAAGTATTCAAACTATAGATTTTCGCAACAAAGCTTATAAACTTATGATTTTCGCAAGTTTAAATAATTCTTTTGTAAACACAAAAATACTTCTAATGAATTCACAATAAAACTATTCTCTTTGAAGTCTACCTTTTGCTGCACCTAGCGCTTGAAGGTAAATATACACTAGTAATATTACTTTTATTACATTGTTTTCTATCAAGAATAGAGCAAGACAATCTTTTTTACTTTTTTTACTTGCACTCTTTGGTGATTTGGGGTACTTAATAATTACACACCCTCTATTACCGCCGTTTGTCCGGAGAGCCTCGGTTCTCCGGACCTTTTTTTGCGCGCAGATCTTATTGTATTTAGGTATGGAAAGAGGATGGCGCGCCCGACAGGAATCGAACCTGTAACCCCCTGCTTAGAAGGCAGGTGCTCTATCCAGTTGAGCTACGGGCGCATAGGGTAAAAATCCCCTACTTAGTAGCATCTTCCTTGGGTGGAATGTAGCGGAAATTATCGACGTAATTGCGCGGTTTCACAATGCGCTCGTGCGCGGGGGCCAAGGTGAATGTCCATCCCTGCTCTTGCGCATAAGCTATGGCCTGCTCCTGCGTAGGAAAGCGCAGTTTGACCTGGTTATCCGTGTCACCGGACGCGGTCCAGCCCATGAGCGGCTCAGGACCGCGGCGGCTGCTGGCTTCATACTCCAGAATCCAGTCTTTTGTCTTCGCAAGGCCGGATTGCATGGTGTTCTTGGATGGTTTGTAAATACGTACGTTCATAATGGCCCGATTATAAAAGGAAATTTATACCAATCCAGCTTAATTTTTCAGGAAATACCCTTGCCCCCGCGGCTTTTGATAGTGTAAGACTTCCCACGTCGGGGCGTAGCGCAGTCTGGTAGCGCATCTGCTTTGGGAGCAGAGGGCCGGGAGTTCGAATCTCTCCGCCCCGACCATCTTCCCTCAACGGGCATTCCCAAAAAATACGTGCTTCACAACATCGCCTTTGACGATGCCGAGCTTCTTTGCCGTACCGCCATTCAACTCGACAACGGCGATGGCAGGGCCGCCCGATTTCACGGAGGTTTGGTCGTTAGGTTTCGCGCTGTCATGCACGTTGATGATTGCGCCCTTCTTGTTGATGAAAAGCATATCGAGCGGTATCAGCGTGTTCTTCATCCAGAATGAACGCTCGTCTTCGCTCGAGAAATAGAAAAGCATGCCGGCATCTTCCGGCATCGACGTGCGCCCCATAAGGCCCTTCGCTTGCTGCTGTGGCGTCAGGGCAAGCTCAACATGGAACAGATGCTGCTTTCCGTCGCGGGAAACGATTGTGATTTGCTTGAGAGGGTCGGCATTCTGTGCCGAGCCTGCGTTTGGAAACAGAACGAGAAACAAGAAGAAAGCCAGAACAATTTTCATGATCATCCTATTCCGAAAGTGCGCTTAGAATTTTTTCTGAAACATTATAACTGCCAAGATCATTGTGATCGCCGCCCTGGATGGTAATAAGGGATTTTGGTTCCGGTGCGGCATCGAACAAGGCTTTGCCCTGCGCATACGGGACAATGGAATCTTTCGTGCCATGGACAATAATCAAAGGCGTTTTAATGGTTTTGATTTTTGAAAGATTATCATAGCGGTCTTTCATCAACAGCCGCACGGGAAAGAACGGATAATGCGCCGCGGCCGTATCGGTCAAACTGGTAAAAGGTGTTTGCAGGATCAATCTGTTCAGGCCCGGATAATCCACGGCCATTTGCACGGCAGGACCCGTGCCGACCGACTCTCCATAGACGATGATATTGTTGGTGAGAATGCCTTGGGACTGCAGCCACTGCATATAGGCATGCGCGTCTTTGTAAAGCCCCTCTTCTGTTGGCGCACCCGGATTGCCCGAATAGCCGCGATATTCGGCGCTAAGTGCGCCATAGCCGCGTTCTATGTAAGGTATCATTGCTTCCATATTCCACTGAACGTTGCTTGCGTTACCGTGAAAGCGGATGATGGTCGGCATCATTGGCGTTTTGGCGGGCTTGTACCATGCATTGAGCGTCAATCCGTCTTCGGTCTTAACCGAAATTTCCTGCACATCCTTGATTTGCAATTCTGCCAATGAAGGACGGTCTGCATGGCGGAAATAAATCATATTGCGCTGGTTCAAATAAACCAACCCGAGCACCAGCGCATAAATAAAAATAACAGATCCGAGTATTGCCATGGTTTTCTTCATCGCAAGCCGGCTCCGTAAATACGCGCGTAAACGCCGCCACGGTCCAGTAGATCGTTATGACGTCCGCGCTCGACAATTTTACCGTCTTCCAGGACCAAAATTTGATCGGCATTCTGCACGGTTGAAAGCCTGTGCGCGATGACGAGGGTTGTGCGCCCTTTTTGCAATTCAGACAGCGTTGCCTGAATGGCGCGTTCCGCCTCGTTGTCCAAAGCGCTGGTGGCCTCATCCAGCAACAGGATCGGCGCGTTGCGGAGGATGGCACGCGCAATGGCGATACGCTGACGCTGGCCACCGGAGAGTTTCAATCCCTCCTCGCCGAGCCTCGTGTCGTAACCCTGCGGCAGACGGCGGATAAAGTCATCGGCTTCCGCGGCGATAGCAGCCTTGATGATTTCATCCTGATAGGCGCCCTTGCGTCCATAACCGATGTTGCCCCAAACCGTATCGTCAAAGATCGTGATATCTTGCGAAACGAGCGCGATGTTCTGCCGCAAGGAAGCAAGCGAGAGAGAGCGTATATCGTCATGGTCGATAAGAATGCGTCCGGCTTGTGCATCAAAGAAACGCGGTATCATATTCATGATCGTGGTTTTGCCGGAGCCGGAAGGACCGACAAGCGCCGTCACCGTACCACCCTGAATATTGAAAGATACGCTGTTCAGCGCCTTTTTGCCTTCTTCTTCGTATTGGTACTCAACGGCTTCGAATGTGATGTCCGGTTGTGAGTATACAGGCTGCTTGGCGTCGATGATCTCCTGCACCACTGGCCGTTGGTCCATCATGTCAAACACACGATCGGCAGCGCCGAGCCCCATCTGGAACGAGCTATTCAATTTTGCCAGACGCTTCATGGGTTCGTATGACATAGAAAACGCCGTGATAAAGGACAACAATTGTCCGGCTGTGCTGTGGCCTGCCGCCACCTGATAGCCGCCATAGACGATAATCGCGAATACCACGATGCCAACGAGAGTTTCATTCACTGGGGTCACGAGGTTGTTCACGCGCACGGATTTAATCGTGAGATCGCGCACCTTGAAAATGGCCTTTTCCGTGCGTTCGCTTTCATGCGCTTCCATGCCATATGCCTTCACGAGGCGTATGCCGAGAAAAATCTGTGAAAGCATATCCGATAGCTTTGCGGTGTCTTCCTGAATACGGCCGGACATCTTGCGCAGACGGCGGCCAACCCATGCGACAAAGGCCGCCGTTAGCGGAAAGATGATAAAGGTCAGCAGTGAAAGCAGCCAATCCTGATAGAACATCACACCGACAAGGAATACGAGCGTTAGCAAATTTTTGCCCATACCCGTTATGCCGTCCGTCACGGCGCCGCGCATAACGTTGACGTCGCTGGTCATACGTGAAATCAGTGAACCCGTCGGGTTGGCGTGAAAGAAATTCAGATCTAAATTTAGAAAGCGCGTAAACATGTCGTGTTGTATGCGTCCGACAATAGTCTGGCCCACGCGGTTCATGATAATCGTGTGCTGGTATGTTGAAACACCGCGCAGAATAAAAATACCCAGAACCGCAGCGCCCAGTAACCATACGCGGTTCAATTCGCCTGCTGTTAGAACGTCGTCTATCACCGGCTCTATCATCACGGCGAAACCCGCGGTCAAACCCGCCGACAACAACATGAAAAAGCTGGCAAGCGCCACGCTTTTGGAATGCGCTGCAACATAATTTTTGAGAATACGGCGCACCAGCACGAGCGTTGGCGTTTTGTGCTTTGCGGCCAATGGTTTGTCCAAGCTTTCTTTCATATTTCTGTGATAAACTTTACGGGAAGGACGCGCAAGAGCATGGACACAGGATATACAGGAAAAAACGGCGAAAAACGGGCATTTTCCAGTGGAATCGGTCTGGCTCTCGGCGGCGGCATGGCCCGCGGATTCGCCCATATAGGCGTAATCAAGACGCTCGAAAAATATGGAATTCGCCCTTCCTTTGTTGCAGGAACTTCCATCGGCGCGGTTGTTGGTGCCGCCTATCTGACGGGTCGCATGGGCGAACTGGAAGACTGGGCCCGTTCCCTGAACCGGTTTAAAATCCTCTCTTATCTTGATTTGCGCGTGCGCAGCGCAGGCCTCATCGGCGGGCGCAAGCTTATGGCCCTTCTCCACCAGAATTTCGGCGATATCCGCATTGAAGACCTGCCGCACCCCTTCACCGTTGTGGCGGCCGATCTCGCGAACGGCCACGAAGTCTGGATCAACAACGGCCTTTTGGTGGATGCGGTGCGCGCTTCGTTTGCGCTACCGGGCGTTTTTCCGCCTGTGGAATTAAACGGTCGCAATCTGGTCGATGGCGCTTTGGTAAACCCATGTCCAATATCCGTCTGTCAGGCACAGGGCGCGCGTATGACCATTGTGGTCGATCTTCACGCGGACATGATCGGTAAAGCCATCAAGCCCGGAAACAATTTTCAGACGGTTGCAGGTTTCGATCTGTTCGATGAAGAAGATATCCCAAAGGACAAGCAGGAACCGTTCCTGCAAAACCCTTTGTCGCTAAAGTTGTTCAAGCGCGAACCGGCTCATCCGTCCCTGTTTGGTGTGATGGTTTCGGCGCTCGGTATTATGCAGGACCGCCTCACACGATCCCGCCTTGCGGGCGACCCGCCGGATGTGCATATAAAGCCGCAAATAGGCCAGATCGGCATGCTGGAATTCGAACGTGCGGATGATTTGATAAGATTGGGTGCAGAGGCAGCAGAGCGTGTAATGCCCGAAATAAAAGCGGGAATAAATCTTTTCCTGCCAAAATCAGAACGCCCCGGCTATCGTCCGCCGGACGATATCCCGGATTAGGACGGCTGTTTGCGCTTCTTGTGCTTGCGGTCAGGCAGCGCCTTGCCCCAACGCAGTTCGCCGGTCAGATAGGTCGGCATTACGTTGTTATAAACCGCCATCAGGTTTTTCAGCGCGTTGTTCATTTCCTTGGGGTTCTTACAATGCGCGAAGTTCGCGGCGTGCAAGCCTGAACGGAACAGGCATGTGTCTATGCCCGAAGCGTTCGCGCCGATAATGTCGTGCGCCATAGTATCGCCCAGCATGACCGTCTGCGCCGGATAGATATCTTTCTTCTGCAGATATTGGATGCAGTAATTGAAAATCAGCTTATGCGGCTTGCCGATATAATTGACGATACCGCCGGAATCTTCATAACGGCGGGCCAGCAACAGCGGCCCCGTGAGCAGACCGGCCCCGATCATAGAGAGAGAGTCCGGATTCTGGCAGTATGCTTTCAGGCGCTTTTGAATGGCTTTGCGGATGATCGGATCGTAATCGATCAGCGTGCGGCGCGGATAATCCATGCCGAGGATCAGAACAAAATCGGCGTTGTCGATATCATCGACGAATTCAATGCCGCTGTCTTTGTATACTTCTTCCTGATCGCGGCGGCCGAACACATAGCAGCGCTTGCCTAGTTTTTCGAACGCACCGTCCTTGCGGGCGTTAAAACCTTCCCACAATACCTCTGCGGGCGTGATGATCGCGTTGTAAAGGCTGGGGCCAAGCCCCATTTTCTTGAGGCGCTCTTTGTTCGTTTCTGCGCGTTCGTCGGAATTGGACAGGATCAGGATGGTCTTTTTGCGTTCCTTGAGTTCCTTCAGGCAATCGACCGCGCCCGGAAACAGCTCTTCACCGTCATGGAGAACACCCCATTGATCGATGATAAAACCCATATAGCTGTCGGAGATATCGGAAATCCCCTCACAGAACTTTGTTTTTGCCATTTTGGTCTAAGGCCTTGGATAAAGGTACACGCCGTTACAGGGCGCTATTATGGCGGGAAAGATCAGGATATTCAACCCGTTAATAAGGAAATCCCGCCTTCCGGCGGGATCTCTGTAAAACATAGGGATTAGGCGGCTTTGCGTCCCGTTGCATCTCTTGGGCGCTTGGGCTCGCGGCCCGTGGTCGTGCAGAGCATCTGGTAGAGCTTGCCGACATCGGACGAGAAGAACGTGGCACCCAGCAGATCGCCATGGTCGTTTGTGACCGCCTGATCGTAGACTTCCTCGAACTGGCGGACGAAGCGGCCGACATAGTTCCGGAACTCGGAATCCGACGTGTATTTGTCGCGGATTTTCTCGACCGGCATTTTGTCGCCCATTTCGACGAGGCGGCGGGTAAAGGCCCACACATCGCCCTTCTGGTACGATTTCCATGTCTTCTCTTCGATGCCGCCTTCGGTCATACGCGTGATGTCGACAGAGAGCGAATGCAGGGATTCCACAACAAATTTCGCGGAGGACATAAACGCATCGCGCTTCGCCTTCCATTCGGAATCGCGGATTGTGTCGACCTGCTTCTGTGCATCCTGCGCCGCCTTGAACAGGGTGTTCGAGTGGCGGGCAAAGGTGCTGGACGCCTCCTCCGAAGCCTTGAGGGCTTTGGTCGATACGATAACGAGACGCTCGGATTCCTCGGCCAGACGCTCACGGGAAAGATCGATCTGACCCGTAACATCCTTGGCGGAAGCCGTGACATCGTCCAGTTTGGCCGTGAGGCTGGATACGGCGCGGCTGATCGTGTCGGCCGTGCGTGTTCCCGCCTCGCCGAGCGCATCGGCTTGGGATGTAAGCTCCAGACCGTATTCGCGCGACGTGTTGAGCGAGATTTTCATCTGCTCCGCCACTTCGCGGGCGCGCAGTGCGAACGTGTCGCCGGCTTTCTTTATCTCCATCAGCGTGTCTTGCGACGCCTTGAGGAGGATATCGGCTTCTTTCTGCACGTTGCCGACCAGCTCTTTGCCGAACAACACGGTTTCTTCACCGGCTTCCTTGAGCTTGCGGCCCTCGGACAGCGCCGTTTCACCGGCCTGGCTGAACTTGGCAGAAGATTCTTCCGCCACCGTCTCGGCGTTGCTGGCCTGGCGCAGGAACTCATCGCCCGCGTCTTTAAGCTGTGCTACAGCCTGACCGACAGAAATCGAAAGCTCGTGGAACTGCTCGTTGATCGCCTTTTGTACGGCTTCGATCTTGAGCAACGCCTGATCGGTTGCGAGGTGAATATCGGACGCCTGGTTATCAAGCGTTGCCTCGATCGTGCGCATCTTGTCGGATGCGTTCGCAGCGGCCGCTTCGATATCATCCACGCGATCGCGCAAGTGGTCGGAGGATGATTTCAGAACCGTCGAGGCTTCGTCCGCGCCTTGTTTCAGGGCGATCAGGCGGTCATCGAAGATTGTGCCAATCTCGTTGAGGCGCGACAGGTTGCTTGCCGTCGTCTCATCGAAGTCAGTGCGCAATGTTTCAAGACGCTCCTGCGCCGATGTTGCCTGCTCCACGGCACGGATGTAGACAGGCTCGATACCGTCCGCCGTGCGTTGCAGGGATTGTGCGACACTTTCCATCGCCGATGTGGCGCTCTGGCTCTCGGAACGCAGCGCCGTGATACGGCCCGACAGACGGTCTTCCAGATTGGTGAGATCGGACACCGCCGTTTGCGCGTTGCGCGAGAGATCGACACAGCTTTCGCCGATTATCGTGTTCAGACGCGTCACATCTTCCTGCGCCGTGTGCGTCAGGCCGATCAGGCGTCCGGCCTGGTCTTCCAGTGCCGCGCGAACGGATTCGATCTGGCTCAGGCTTTCGGAAACTTTGCCCGACAGATCGTCTTTTTGCTGACTCATATGTTCGGAGATCGAACGGGAATGTCCTGCGATCTGGCCTGCAAGGATAGAGATATCCTGTGCCTGTGTGCGCAGAAGATCGCGGATTTTCTCCGCATTCTCGGTAGCCTTGTCGGAGGCATCGGTGAGGTCTTTCACGCGGCGGGTCAGTGTCGTGGCGATAGCTTCATGTTTTACATCGGCATCTGCAACTGCGCGTGTGACGGCCTGCAACGGCGATGTCAACGCATTGCGCACATTCTCGATACGCTCGGTCAGCGTTGCCTGTGCCACGTTGATCTTTTCAACCTGCTCTTCGACAGAGGCCGACAGCTTGTTCACCTGCTCGTCCGCCATACCGGAAGCCGCCTGAATCTGCTCGCGGGATTTTTCCAGCATTTCGACGATCGTGCGGATGTTTTCGATGTTGCCCGCACCGGCTTGGTTAAGTTGCTCGATGTTCGACTTTGTCGTGGTGATCAGGTTTTCGGCCTGCTTTTGCGCGTCATCCGTTGCACGGGACAGCGATTCAATCGCGCGTCTTGCGGCACCGCTGATGCTTTCCGCACCGGACAGAGCCACCGTCATTGCTTCGGAAAGCTTATGGGCCGTTTCCGAACCCACATTTTCGATAGCGGCAACCTTCGTATCCATACCGTTGATGACTTCTTTCAAAGCATCGGCGCGGTTGGTCAGGCGCTCTTCCAGAGCTTCCGTTTTCGTGGAGATATGGTCAACGGCGTTCTGGATCACGGACACACCGCTGTCGAGGCGTGTTGCAATGTTTTCCGCCTCATCGGCCAGCTTCTGCGCGCCCAGATCGAGTGCCTCGCGATTGTCCTGAATGGTCTTGCCCGCTTCGGTCATGCTTTCAACGGTGCGTGCCGTCATGGCTTCCAGATCTTTGATCTGGCCTTGCAGCGTTTCGCCGAGACGTGCTGTCTCTTCGGACACCTGCGCGGTGGCACCGGACAGGTCTTTCTTATGAGTTTCGAAATCACCGGACAGTTTTTCCAGCTTGGTGGCGATCTCATCGACAGCGCGCTTCAGGCCGTCATAGCTGCTTTCCAGACCTTTCGAGATATCAGCTGTCTTGTCCTTGGCGGCATCGGCGGCTTCGAGAAGCTTGTTCGCGCCCTTGCCCATGGCGGCTTCCATCTCGGCGGCACGCTCGAGAACGGTGAGCGCGGCCTGATCCCAAGCTTCCGCGCCGGCCATCGTCTTGGCATCGATATCGGATGTGCGCTGTTCGATTTCTTCCGTGAGTGAAAGCAGTTTCGTCGAACGCTCGTTCAGTGTCTCCGACAGGCGGTCAATGTGGAATTCGGTTTTCTTGGAAATGCCGGCCATGCCCTGAATTTCCGCACGAAGCCCCATACGCGCTTTGTGTATGGATTTCAGAACGGCTTTCGAAGCGGTGGAAAGTTCCGCCGCCTGACGCACCAGTTCCTCGATATCTTTATGGATGACCTGGCTGCGCTCTTCCGACGGGAAGATCATCGCCTGCAATTCACCGCGCAGCGCTTCCGCGTACATATGTATATCCGAGCTGCGCTGAACGAATGCGAGTAGCATCCAGATAAGCGCAACAGGTGCCAGCATGCCCGCGATAAACCCGCCGAGCAAATGCGGCTGCTGTGTCGCCAGCGTGTCAAAGCCTACATTATTGACCACGTAAGACGCGCACAGGCCGATCCACATTGCGGTCATCAACAGGGCCACAGCTTGAAGAACAGCCACGTGAGGCTTGCGGCGGAATGTTTTTTTGTTAGAGGGTGTGAGCATCAGAACCGGTTCATTGTCCATTTCAAACATATCGACAGCGGCGTCGCTTCGGCGTGCGGACGGGAACGCGGTATCGGCATCCGCAGATTTGCTTTCGTTCGCCGTGGAAGAAGCCGTCATGCGCAATGTCTTGAGCGCGGAACCCGTGCGGATGGAAATACTGCCGCCTTCTTTCTTATCGTTCGCGGCCGTAGCGGCGATCTCTTCCTGGACTTTTTCCAGTTTTTCGCGTGCCTCTTCAACGACTTTGACGGAGGACGATACGGTCACGGGGGATTTCTTCACGGCGGATGTGTCGGACATGCCTGGTGCTTTCCTTGCGGTTGAAAGAAAAATTGCGATGAATGAGTACGTTATAAAGACACGCTCATATTTTACTCGCAAGACAACGTGGGCCCGGGCCAGAAGTTTTCCACAGATACGAATCAAAACCCCGCCTTTGCGGCGGGGTTTTGTGAAAAGACGAAAGAATATATCAACCTAACGTTGGGCAACCTGTGAGCACATCGGTTTGGAAACCGGATGTGAAGCCTCGATGTTCGCGGCCCAGCTCTGGAAATCAGCCGTTGTCATCTTGTCCACTTTGGGAAGGCGCGGTGCGTAGGTTGCACAGAAAATGTCGGGGCGCATTTGCGCGGCATCGGTCGAAACCTTGTTGGCAAAGGATGTGCGCAGATCATGGAAGGCACGTTCGGGATTGCTTTTGCCCGCCAACGCAAAGTAATTGATCAGAATATTTTCATAGTTGCCAATCAACGCCGCGTTTCTGGCTGTGATCTGTTGATATTGCACATAGAAATTTTTCCAGCCACTCGGCGTCATATGCTGGCAATTAAGCGCGATAACCATCAATTCGGAGTGGATGCGTATTCCCTGCTCGGCTTCCGCCTCCGCCGGTGTGTAGCATTGCCTGCCGCCTGCACCGGCGACCGGAACACCAACTTCGAGTTGCGCATGCGCAGGTGCGGCCATCAGGCACAGCAGCGTGCAGAGAACGAATTTCTTCATAAATTTTACCTCTTATTGTACAGGCGTTAATAGCGGTTCGCCGTTGAAGTGGGCAAGCAAATTCCGAACGACAAGCTCACCCATCTCTGCGCGGGTTTCAAACGTCGCCGAGCCGATATGGGGTAATAGCACGACATTGTCCATCTTAACAAATTCGGCGCGCACGTGCGGTTCGTTTTGATATACGTCCAGACCGGCCCCGGCGATTTTTTTGTTTTCCAAAGCTTTTATGAGGCTTTCTTCATCCACGACAGAGCCACGTGATATGTTGATAAGAAATCCCTTTGGACCTAGAGCCCCCAGAATCGGTTCATGCACCATATGATGCGTTTCCGCACCCCCCGGACAGGCCAATATTAGGTAATCCGAAATTTCAGCCAGTTTCTGAACATCTGGTTGGTAGTCGTAGGAAATATTCTCTTTTTTGTTGGGCCCCTGATAGATAACCTTCATACCAAAGGCTTCGCAACGGCGCGCTATGGCTTGACCAATACGGCCCATGCCTACGATGCCGACTGTCTTGTTTTTGAGCGAGGATCCGAGCGGCAATGGTCCGTTGAGCCATTTTCCTACCCGCACAAACATATCGCCTTCACACACGCGCTTTGAAACCGCCAAAAGTAAAGCCATGGCGGTATCGGCGGTTTCATCCGTCAGGACATCCGGCGTATTCGTAACGGCAATGCCGCGTTCTTTGGCTGCTTTGACGTCAATATTGTCGTATCCGACCGCAAACTGGCTAATAATTTCCAAATTCGGGAGATTTTCGATCAAATTGCGGGAAACCGGCACAAAAAATACCGAAGAAATGGCCACAATGTCCGTTTTTCTGGCCTGAAGCACGGATTCAGGGTCTTTTTCCTTCCAGAGCCTGATAACGTCAAAATGTTGTTCCAGTGTTTCCATCTGCTCTGGAAGCATCTGGTTGCCCATGACAAGAAGAGCGCGTTTGGGGAGAGGCTGAATCATCCCTGTTTTTACCTTATTTCCCGTGAAACCAAAAGCCACGGGTCTAAAAATCTTGACCACAAGTCAATTGTTATGTTAAACAACGCGCAACAATAAGAATAAGTAATATAACGGTGTGTTATGGCGGACATTAAAGGCTTTGTTATCAGCGGCTTGGCGGCAGGCGGCGTTTTTGCGGCGGCCGTCGGGACCGATGTCGTTAAATTCGAAAAACCCGCCACGGCCAAGGCTTGCAATGAAACAGCGCGCCTTACCGAAATCGATTTTCGCCAACGTGAAGGGTTCAACATCACCGATGGCAAACGCCGCGAGTTTTTGCGTATCGAGATCAGGCGTCAGAGCTGCATAGAAAAATCAGAACAACCGTTCCAGGTTTCAGTCCTGGGCGTAACTCTATAAGGAGCACAGTATTATGAGCAAAAAAGCAATCGGATATGGTGCAGCGGGCATAGGCGTTGCCTTGGCTATAGCCGTCGGCACAGGTCTTATTTCCGAAGACACGACCTCGGTTAAAACACCTGAGCAATGCATGGCCGACCTGCAGGCCGCCAACCGCGCCCTGCCCCCGTCTGTCGCCCAGACACAAACCGGCAGCATCATGGAAATAACCACCAATCCGCAGGTTAAACAGAACGCCGCCGACCATGCGGCCTGCATGGATCGCTATACCCAAAGCCAGAGCGGATTTAAATTCAAGCTCGGCTGGTAATCAGCGTTTCCTTGACGTTTCACGTCCCGCCATGGTTTAAATCCGGCGGGATATGACCATGAACGAAACAAACCGAAAAAAACTATTCATAAAAACCTGGGGCTGTCAGATGAATGTATATGACAGCCGCCGGATGACGGATATTTTGTCGCCCATGGGATACGAGGCGACGGAAACCCCCGAGGATGCCGATATGGTCATTCTCAACACCTGCCACATTCGTGAAAAAGCCACCGAAAAAGTATTCTCTGAAATTGGCCGGCTGCGCGACATCAAGGAAGACCGCGAAGCCGAAGGCAAAAAAACCGTGATTGCGGTTGCCGGCTGCGTGGCGCAGGCTGAAGGCGATTTCATTATGAAGCGTGCGCCGGCCGTCGACATGGTGTTCGGTCCGCAGGCCTATCACGAGCTTCCCGAGATGTTGCTCAAGGCCGGTGTCGAACGCGTGGTAAACACCGAACTGGCCGTCGATACAAAATTCGATACGCTCGCGGGCGAAACGCTCAACCACGGACCCGCCGCGTTTTTGTCGGTGCAGGAAGGCTGCGATAAATTCTGCACGTTCTGTGTCGTACCCTACACACGCGGCGCAGAATATTCCCGCCCTGTCGCGCAGATCATGGCCGAAGCACGCAAGATGGCGGGCAATGGCGCGCGCGAAATCACACTGCTTGGACAAAACGTCAACGCTTTCCACGGCGAAGGTCCGGATGGAAAAGTCTGGGGTCTTGGCCGCCTGATAGAAGAGATCGCCAAGATAGACGAGATCGAACGCATCCGTTACACCACGTCTCATCCGCGCGACATGGAAGACGAACTGATCGGCGCGCACGCAAATATTCCCAAGCTGATGCCTTATATGCACTTGCCCGTCCAGCATGGGTCGGACCGGATATTGAAGGCGATGAATCGCAAGCACACAGCGCAGTTCTATCTCGATATTCTGGACCGCGTTCGCAAAGCGCGTCCCAATATCGCCTTTTCGTCTGACTTCATTGTCGGCTTCCCCGGCGAAACCGAAGAAGATTTCGAGGCGACGATGGAATTGGTCCGCGCTGTCGGTTATCAGTCCGCCTACTCTTTCAAATATTCACCCCGTCCCGGAACGCCTGCCGCGGCCATTCAGGCAGCGATCGTGCGCGAGGATATCAAGCAGGAACGCCTTGTTAGGCTCCAAGCGCTTTTAACGAAACAATTTGAAGAGTTTAACGCGCCATTTCTAGGCCAGACCGTACCTGTGTTGATCGAACGCAAAGGCGTAAAAGAAGGACAGGTTCAAGGCCGCTCCCCACACAACCAGTCTGTGAATATCGTTGGCAAAGAACGTCTGATCGGCCAGATTGTGGATGTCGCAATTAAGAAAACATCTGCCACAGCCTTGCAAGGCGAACTGGAAATTATCGAACCGCTCGCAAAAACTGCGTAAGAAATGACCGCACAGGACATTCAAAACATCGTCTATGACCGCATTTTTGTCGGCGGTGGATTGGCCTCGCTGTTTGCTGCCTATGCCACATTAAAGGCGGCTCATGACGCGAAAAAAAATATCGCAGTTCTCGTCATCACCGATCGCATAAAAGCCCCTGTGACAGCGGGTAGCCACTGGGTCCAACAAGCCGAAGGCATGATGGCCGGCCCCGATGCGATAAAAAACTTTGATTCTATTCGTGCACTTTTAGCCAACGCACGCGATGCGCTGATCGAAACTGTTGCAAAAGAAAGCATCGCCTGCCGTTTTCAGGCGGGTTACGAAGTCAAAGCAAAGTCTGCCGATGCCCTCGAAAATTTCGTGCGCAAAGCGTCTGCCAACGGTGTTTTTAAAACACAAGAAGCCATAGGCAATTCAAACAAACAGACATTTCGTTTGCCGGGTTATGCGCATAGCCTCTCTGTAAATTCGATAGGACAGGTAAACACCCCCGAGCTTCTCAACGGAATCGTCGGTGCGATTAAAAAAATGGGCGGACATGTCGTCACTGAAACGACCTATCATAGCCATAAGCGGGGTGTAGAAGGATGCACGATAATCACCGACAAAGGCACATTCATATCTCGTAACAATCCATTCATGGCAACAGGGGCGCTTCATGCGCCAAAGCTTGAAGGCTTTAATGTTAAAGGGAATATCTCTTACACCGCTGCGCTTGTTTTCGGACCTCTGGATACGGATGACGCGCGCGCAATCGCGGACGGTCCTATGGCCGTGTGTGACGTGAATGTCGATGACGATGTCTTTTGGGGCGGGATCGACCCACAAAATATGCTCACCGTAGGACAAGGCGATCTGGAATCTGCTGACGAACTACCCGCGCTAGAAAATAAACTGAAGGCGATGGCTGAAAATATTCTCCCCGGTATTGCACAAAAATATCCATACACCCTTTCCGCAGGCCCCCTGTTCACCGCGGCCAACGCGCTGCCGGTTGTGGGAAGAATGAAAGATTACGATGTTGCCACCGGTTGGGCTGGACTTGGGATTGTTCCGGGCTTTGCCGCCGCTCTGGCCTTTGCCAGATGGTATGTTCACGGGGACGACCGCGAGCTTAAAATTCTGGAGTCTATGCAACCTGAGCGTTTCCAATGAATGCGGGATCCGCGCAAAACCTATAAATTTCTGAAAATAAAGGCGTATTCCCCCTTTTCGCCATTGGTTAACCATTCTATGTTATGATTGAAACAACACTGAAAAACCATGAGGCTTAGCCATATCTAAAGATAATGACAGACGGGTCTCCCTGACCTTTCAGGATAACAGCCTCATTCCGATGCTGTTCGGCGAACACAACGCTAACCTCCACTACCTAGAAGACATGCTCGATGTCGATATCGCAAGCCGCGGCAACACGGTTTCGATCAAAGGCACTTCAAAAGCCATGCAGACTGCCGAAGCGGTGCTGGAAATGATGTGGTCGCGTCTGGAAAAAAATCAGGATGTGACGATTGGCGATTTTGATGCGGCGCTGAAATTCGCACGCGGCGAGCGCACGAGCATCCAGAACGAACCACACGCCATTCGCGACAACTTCCTCGATGAAAAAGCGGCCGTTAAAAGCGGCGGATCGCGTACCGTTACACCGCGCTCTCCAAACCAGTCCGCTTATATCGAAGCAATGCGCAACAACGATATGGCATTCGGCATCGGCCCTGCCGGTACGGGTAAAACCTTCCTTGCGGTGGCGGTGGGCGTCGAAATGTTCCGCGAGGGGCTTGTCGAACGCCTTGTGTTCACGCGCCCTGCCGTCGAGGCCGGAGAGCGTCTTGGCTTTCTTCCCGGCGATATGCTTGAAAAGATCGATCCGTATCTGCGTCCTATACACGACGCGCTGCGCGAACTTATGCCCGCCGAAACGGTTATAAAGAAAATGGCATCCGGCGAAATTGAAATCGCACCGCTTGCGTTCATGCGCGGCCGAACGCTTAAAAACGCATTTGTCGTTCTCGACGAGGCGCAAAACACCACCGCCATGCAGATGAAAATGTTCCTTACCCGCATGGGTCAAGGCACACGCATGGTCATCAACGGCGACCCGACGCAAACGGACTTGCCGGCTTCCACCCAATCGGGCCTCAGCGAAGCCATGAAAATCCTGAGCGGCATTCCTGAAGTCGCCTTTATCCATTTCGACAAAGGCGACGTTGTCCGCCACAAACTGGTGGGTAAAATTATCGAAGCATACGACAGGTACAATGCCAGAAAATAAGTCTATCGATATCGATGTTTCCGTTCTGGAACCCGAATGGAGCGCATCCTTTCTGGATGTCGAAGCGATTGCCAGCAACGCAATGTCGTTAGCGCTCGAGATGGCAATACTGCCTGCCGTTCTCAATGGTCGCGATCTCGAAGCATCAGTGGTTCTGGCAAATGACGACCTTGTTCAGGTCCTTAACCGCGAATACAGGGACATGGACAAGCCGACCAATGTTCTTAGTTTTGCCAATCTGGATTCCGATGAGCCAGCTCCGCCCGACGGTCCGTTCCCGCTAGGCGATATCATCCTTTCTTATCAGACGCTCGACCGCGAAGCGGCGGAACAGGGAAAATTCTTTAAAGACCACTTTACCCATATGATTGTTCATGGAACTTTACATCTGATCGGGTATGATCATTTGACCGAAGATGAAGCCACCATCATGGAAACGTTGGAAATTCGTATATTGGAAAAGATGAATATACAAAATCCTTACATGGACAATTTGTCTATGGCATAATGACCGGATCATGCTGAAAATGTCTGAAGACGAACACAGTCGCGGCGACGCGAACAAGAACATATCCTCCCCCTCTTCCATCACCCTGAATGAGACACGCGCCAGACCGCGCGCGATGACATGGTTTAAAAACCTTTTGCGCGGCAGGCCCAGCAATTCAAACGAGCAGCTTCAGGAAGCGCTAGAGGAATATATCGAGGAGCTGAAGGAATCTTCCGATCTCGATGATACGGCCGTCGACAACCAGAAAGAACTTATTGCCAATGTTCTCAACACGCGGGATTTGCGCGTATCCGATGTTATGGTGCCGCGCGCCAACATTGTCGCGATAGATAAAAACGCCTCTATGGAAGACTTGAAAAAGCTGTTTGCCGAAAAGCAGTTCAGCCGTCTGCCTGTTTTTGAAGACAATCTGGACCACATTGTTGGCTCCATACACATCAAGGATATTCTAAACTGTCTGCTTGAAAACAGGCCATGCAACCTCGCCGACATGGTCCGGGAAGCGATGATCGTCCATCCAGGCCTTCCCATAATGGACCTTTTCAAGATGATGCGCGAAGACAAAAAACATATGGCCATGGTCATAGACGAACATGGCGGCATTGACGGTCTGGTGACGGTGAACGATGTCATTGAAGCTATCGTCGGCGACATTGATGACGAATTCGACCATGAGGAAACGCCGCAACTGATTGAAAAACCCGACGGCTCTGTCGTGGCCGACGCCCTCATGGACATTGACGATTTCGAAGATCGTTATGGCCGCTTCCTGAATTCGGACGAGCGTGAGGATATAGACACGCTGGGCGGCTTGGCCTTCCATATTGCCGGCCACATCCCCAAGCGCGGAGATTCTCTCAAGCACCCTTCCGGCGTTGTTCTGGATATCCTTGATGCCGACACACGCCGCGTGAAAAGGGTTCGTGTCCGTAACCTCCGCCAGCAGGATAACGGGGACGAGGTTTAGCACTACCCTTGTAAAAGCGGATACACTATGATCCGGCGCGATGAATAATACTCTTTTAAAAAAATTCGGTTTTGGTGTGGCCTGCGTGATTGCAGGCTGGATATCGGCATTCGCAATGCCGCCTGTATCGTTCTGGCCGTGCATGTTTGTCGGGCTGTCCGCGCTTTACTGGCTTTACACCCGCACAAAGACAGGGCCGCAGGCATTTGCGACAGGTTTCTTTTTTGCGCTCGGATATTTCGTTACGGGGCTTTGGTGGATTGGCAATGCCCTGCTCGTTGAAGGGAATGAATTTGCATGGGTATGGCCAATTTCCGTCATCGGCCTTCCGACCTTGCTGGCGCTTTTTACAGGAACATACCTGGCATGTGCGCGCATGCTGGCCGCACCAAACACGCTAAAGGATCTGTTTGCTTTTGCTTTCATGCTCACGGTGTCCGAATGGACCCGCGGCAACGCTTTCACAGGGTTTCCGTGGAATCTTTACGGCTATGTCTGGGCCGATCATCTGCCGATGGCGCAGACAGCGCACTATATCGGCGCGTACGGGCTTACTTTCGTTAGCGTTTTATGGGCGGCGACGAGTGGCTTCCTGATCGTAAGCGGCTTTAGCTATAAACGAAAAACGGCAATCACCGCTTTCATAATTGTTATGATGATTGCCTGCTTTACACTTGGGCAGCACAGGCTTTCTTCCAACGAGCAAAAACTGGATCGCCGTAACGCCGTGGTCGTCGTGCAGCCGAATATTCCGCAGGACATGAAATGGGATCCTGTTGCCATTCAGGCCAATTTTGAAAAAACGGTCAGCTTGTCACGCAGCGCAACCTATGCCGATCCGCAACCGGAGAATATTTTCATTGTGTGGCCAGAGACGGCGATCTCGCCAACCATATACACAGTCCCGGCCAACATGGACCGTATGCGGGCCATGCTCTCCTCCTATACCAAGAGCAATGCGTATCTGATTACCGGTGTTTTGCTACGCCGTGCTTCGCAAAATGAGACGCAATTCTCAAACAGTGTGACGATTCTCGACAAAACAATGACCGCCCTGAACACCTATGACAAATCCCATCTGGTGCCATTCGGGGAATTTATCCCATTTCAGGACTGGATACCCTTAAAGCCTGTTGCAGCCTTCAAAGGTTTTGAGCCCGGCAAAGGCGCCACAACGATAGAGCATGAATCGCTTCCTTCATTCAGCCCCCTCATCTGCTACGAGGTCATTTTTCCGGATGACGTGACCGGAAAACCGCGCCCTGCCTGGATGGTGAACGTCACCAATGACGGTTGGTACGGCGATAGCGCTGGCCCGTATCAACACTTTGCACAGACGCGTTTGCGCGCAATCGAAGAAGGTTTACCCGTCATTCGCTCGGCAAACACGGGAATTTCTGGTGTTATAGACGCGTACGGGCGTGTAATAGATCATGCTGATATATACCGGGAGGCAGCGATTGTCACATATCTGCCCGAACCCCTGGCCCCACTTCCGTTCCGGTTTTCCTATGTCTTCCAGATGTTGCTGCCAATCGTAACACTATTGCTCTTGGCCCGACTTATAATTTCCAAAAAGAACGAATGATCTATTCTTAAGAATAGTCTTATAAAACTCCCCTTGCATACTTAGGTACGCATTGATAGGCTTGCGTTGCCATAAACCGATATGGCATTACATCCTTTGTATAAACTCTAAGTAATTTGGTTTAATCACTCAATGCCTCCATCTCTCAAAAGCAAACCAACCAAAGCCATGGTGACAAAGAAGAAAGGTCGCGCGAATTCGATTGACGAACATGTCGGCCTCCAACTTCGTCAGCGCAGAGCATTGCTGGGTTTGAGCCAGGAAAAACTGGCCGAGCAGGTTGGCATCACCTTTCAACAAATTCAAAAATACGAAAACGGCGCAAACCGCGTTAGCGCAAGCCGTTTGTACGAATTCAGCAAGGTTCTGGAAATCCCCGTAAACTTCTTCTTCGAAAGCTATGGCTCTAACGAAAATAAAAATGCGCTTGGCTTCGCGGAGAACGACCAAGCCGGCTTTGAGGGCCAGGAAGACGTTATGAAGCGCAAAGAAACGCTTGAACTCATCCGCACCTATTACTCCATCGAGAACCCAAAGCTGCGCAAAGACCTGTTCAAGCTCGTTAAAAGCATGGCTGAGAACCTGAAAAATCAGGACAATTGATTGCTTGCAAGACCAAAGCACAAGATTTAGGATCGTCGGACTTTTTTATCGATACTCTTAAATTAAGGTCTATATCTTGAAAGCTGCTATGAAACCCCAACCCGATCTCGCCCTTAGCGATTTTATTTTCACCAGTGAATCCGTCTCCGAAGGACACCCGGATAAAATCTGCGACCAGATTTCGGACGCGATTGTTGACCGCTTCATTTCCGAAGAGCCCGAAGCCCGCACGGCCGTCGACACGTGCGTAACGACAGATTTCGTAGGTCTTGTTGGCGAAGTGCGCGGTCCCGCCTCCATCACCAAAGAAGTCATGGAAGACCTGGCACGCCAGACGATCAAAAAAATCGGCTATGAACAAGAAGGCTTTCACTGGAAAAATGTGAAAATTGACTGCCGCGTACACGGACAGTCCGCTGACATCGCGCAAGGCGTCGATGCATCCGGCAACAAGGACGAAGGCGCCGGCGACCAAGGCATTATGTTCGGTTATGCCTGCACGGAAACCGAAGAGTTGATGCCGGCTGCCATTCATTACAGCCACCAGATTCTGCGCCTGCTTGCGGAAGACCGCCACAAGGGCATTCTGAACAAACTCGGTCCGGATGCTAAATCGCAAGTTTCGCTGGAATACCGCGACGGCAAGCCTGTCCGCGCAAATGCAGTGGTTGTTTCTACCCAGCATATAGATGGTCTGTCTCAAGACGATGTTCGCGCGATTGTTATTCCTTATATCCAGAAGGTATTGCCGGATGGATGGATGCCATCGGAAGAAGAACTTTACATCAACCCAACCGGACGCTTCGTTATCGGCGGTCCCGTTGGCGATTCCGGTCTTACGGGCCGTAAGATCATCGTCGACACCTATGGCGGTTCCGCCCCCCATGGCGGCGGCGCATTCTCGGGCAAAGACCCCACAAAAGTTGACCGTTCCGCGGCCTACGCTGCCCGTTATGTAGCCAAAAACATCGTGGCCGCAGGTTATGCAGAAAGATGCACATTGCAGGTTTCGTACGCGATCGGCGTTTCCAAGCCTATTTCCCTGTACGTAAACACGCATGGCACCGGCACGGTGGATGAAGCCGCGATTGCAAACGCTATCGGCAAGGTTATGAACCTTTCCCCGCGCGGCATCCGCGAGCATCTGAACCTGAACCGCCCGATCTATGCCCGCACGGCCTCTTACGGACATTTTGGCCGCAAGCCGGAAGCGGATGGCGGCTTCAGCTGGGAAAAGACCGATCTCGTAAAACCCTTGCAGGATATTCTGGGCTAATTTAAAAGCCCCTTCATGGGAAAGATACCGGCAGCCTTCACACAGGAAGCAAAAAAACGCGTGTTCGGACGCCGCCTCGGGCGTCCGATGAGCGCATCGCGTCAGGATGTGCTTGAAACACTCCTGCCAGAACTGACGCTTGACCTTGCGGATTTAAAAGAAGACGCGTCGCTCGATCCGAATTCCTTGTTCGAAGACCAAAAAGACATCGTGCTTGAAATCGGCTTCGGTAACGGAGAGCACACGCAAATGATGATGGCGCAGCGCCCCGACCGGAACTACATCGGTGTCGAGCCTTTCATCAACGGCATGTCGATGTTCCTGAAGAGCATCAAGGATATGGACCAGTCCAACATCCGCGTATGGATGGATGATGCCGTCATGCTTTGCAGATCGCTCAAATCCGAGAGCATTGACACACTTTATATATTGAACCCCGATCCGTGGCCGAAGAAGAAACACCACAAGCGCCGCATTGTCCGCGCCGAAACACTGGTGGAATATCACCGCATCCTCAAACCCGGCGGCAGGTTTATCATGGCGACCGATGTCGACGCACTGGCCGAATGGATGGCAACGGAAACCGTCAACCACGGCGGCTTCGAATGGGAAGCACAATCCAGCAAAGACTGGTACACCACTCCGAAAGACTGGTTCCTTACCACGCGTTACGCCGCCAAAGGCACAGAGGCAGGCCGCAAGGAAACGTATCTTCTATTTAAAAAGGCTTGAAATAGGGCCTCTTCAGGCGTATATAAAGATCAAATCCTGATCGTATGATTGGTGGGCTTCGAAAGAACCCCGCCTTTTTTGTTACCAATCAGGCACTTAGGCAAGTTTAGGGACTATGAAGAATACACCGCTGGAACACAAACTGATTGGAATTGCGCAACCTGTTTTACAGGATCTGGGTTTTGATCTGGTCCAGTTGGAATTCAAAAGTGGCGTGCTTCAAATCCTGGCCGAAGACCCGAAGACGGGAAATCTGAGTCTCGACGATTGCACAGCGATCAACAAGATGCTCTCTCCCGTGCTCGAAGTGGAAGATCCGATCCCCGGCGCATACACGCTGGAAATCAGCTCTCCCGGCATCGATCGCCCTCTTATAAAGGCGGATGATTTCGAGAAATACACGGGCTTCGATGCCAAGCTGGAACTGGATGATGGCGTCGGTGACGAAGGCCGCAAAAAATTCCGGGGCAAACTTTCCGGCGTGAAAGAAGGATTCGTGACCATGGTTGTCGACAACGTGGAACACAGGTTTGAAATGGCCGCTATCAAAAAGGCCCGCCTCGTGCTCACCGACGAACTGATCAAGGCCACAAAGAAAAAAGAAACTGTAACAAACTAACGCACTGTCAAAGGACCAAAAAGGAAAAGACAATGGAATTGCTGCAAGTTGCCGATGCTGTCGCCCGCGAAAAAAATATCGACAGAACAATCGTTCTGGAAGCCATGGAAGAAGCCATTCAAAAGGCTGCCCGTGCAAAATACGGACACGACCATGACATCCGCGCCACCATCGACCGCAAATCCGGCCTCATCGACCTGAAGCGCTACCGCGAAGTTGTTGAAACCGTCGAAGACGAAGTGCGCCAGCTGACGCCGGACCAAGCAAAGCGTATCAAGAAAGACGCAGCGCTCGGCGAATTCCTGATCGACGATCTTCCTCCGCTCGATTTCGGCCGTATCGCAGCGCAAACCGCGAAACAGGTTATCGTGCAGAAAGTGCGCGAAGCCGAGCGCGAGCGCCAGTTCCACGAATTCAAAGACCGCGTCGGCGAAGTCATCAATGGCGTTGTCAAACGCGTTGAATACGGCAACACGACGGTTGATATCGGCGGCAAGGGCGAAGGCCTTCTCCGCCGCGATGAATCCCTGCCCCGCGAACACCTGAAGGTTGGCGACCGCGTTCGTGCGTACATATACGATGTGCGTCAGGAACAACGCGGCCCGCAAATTTTCCTCTCGCGCTCGCACCCGCAATTCATGGCCGCCCTGTTCAAGCAGGAAGTGCCTGAAATCTATGATGGCATCATCGAGATCAAAGCCGTTGCCCGCGACCCGGGTTCCCGCGCCAAAATCGCTGTTGTATCCCGCGATTCTTCCATCGACCCTGTCGGCGCTTGCGTCGGTATGCGCGGCTCCCGCGTTCAGGCCGTTGTCGGCGAACTGCAGGGCGAGAAGATCGACATCGTTCCTTGGTCCCAGGATATCGCTACGTTTATCGTCAACGCTCTGCAGCCCGCACAGGTTGCCAAGGTCGTTCTCGACGAAGACAAGAAACGTATGGATGTTGTCGTGCCGGAAGAGCAACTCTCGCTCGCCATCGGCCGCCGCGGCCAGAACGTGCGTCTTGCCTCGCTGCTTTGCGGCTGGGCTATCGACATCATGACCGAAGCCGAAGAATCCGCACGCCGTGCCGAAGAATTCAAGGTCCGCTCCTCGCTGTTTATCGAAGCGCTGGACGTCGACGAAGTTATCGCACACCTGTTGGTGGCCGAAGGTTTCGCAAGCATCGAAGAAATCGCCGACACATCGGTTGATGAAATGATGCAGATTCAGGGCTTCGATGAAGATGTCGGCGCCGAACTTATCAACCGCGCCAACACATGGCTTGATGAGCTCGATAAGAAACTGAAAGAGCAGAGCGAAAAACTTGGCATTCAGGAAGATCTCCTGACCATGGACGGCCTGACACCCCAGCAAATCATCAAGCTGGGTGAAGGCGGCGTGAAGTCCAAAGATGACTTTGCGGATCTCGCAACGGATGAACTGGTCGAAATTCTCGGCGAAGGTTCCATCACCCGCAAGAATGCCGAAGATCTCATCATGAAGGCGCGCGAAAGCTGGTTCGCTGAAGAGGAGCAGGTCGCTTAATCCGAGCCTCCCGCCCTTCAACCTTTTAAACGTATAGATGTGAAGTAATGAGCGAAAGCAAAGAAGACAAAGAAAAGAAACCCCTTACCCTCGGCGCAAAGCCTGCGGGAACGCTGAGCCTCAAAGGCAATGCGGCCGCACAGGCACGCCAGAACCTTACGGGTGGAAGCTCCTCACGCGGTACGGTGGTCGAAGTACGCCGCCGCCGTGTGTCAAAACCGGAAGACAATGCCCCGCAGCCTGCGTCCGGTGGTGATGATTTCTCTACCTCCGATCTTCATAACCTCACATCCGAAGAACGCGATGCACGCGCCAAAGCACTCCGCGAGGCGCTGTCGCAACCGAAAAAGGAACGTGCGCCGAACACTGAAGGTATCGGCTTTGCGGTAAATAAAGCTCCGACCAAGGAAGAAAACGCCAAGCCGGATCTGGAAGAACTGCGTCGCCGCGAACTTGAAGAACTCGAAAAAATCGAGGCCGAAGAGAAAGCGCGTCAGCAAGAGGCAGACCGTCAACGTCAGGATCAGGTCCGTTCTTTTACCGCACCGTCCACACCGTCGGCCCCGTTTACGGGCCGTCCCGCACCCACCGGTGGCCGCGATAGCGACGACGATTCCTCTTCCATGCGCGACCGCATGAAGCGTGGCAACACGCGTCAGCCAAGCCGTGGCAATGATGACAACAATCGCCGCGGCGGTGGTAAAATCACCGTATCCAAAGTTCTGGGTGACGACGAGCGTGACGGCGGACGTTCGCTCGCGGCCGTAAAGCGCGCCCGCGAGAAAGCCCGCAAACTTATGGGCGGCCCGAAAGAGCCTGCACAAAAGGTTTTCCGCGAGGTTATCATTCCCGAAGTCATTACGGTGCAGGAACTTGCAAACCGTATGGCTGAACGCGCGGCAGATGTCATCAAGGCGCTCATGAAGATGGGCGTCATGGCGACGATCAACCAATCCATTGATGCCGACACAGCGGAATTGATCGTTGGCGACTTTGGTCACACGTTCAAACGCGTAACGGAATCCGATGTTGAAACCAATCTGGGCGGCGAAGAAGACAAAGCCGAAAACATGGTTTCACGTCCGCCGGTTGTTACGATTATGGGTCACGTCGACCACGGTAAGACCTCCCTGCTCGACGCGCTGCGTTCTACAGACGTTGTTAGCGGCGAAGCGGGCGGTATCACACAGCATATCGGCGCCTATCAGGTACAGCTCGAATCCGGTGCGAAAATCACCTTCCTTGACACACCTGGTCACGCGGCCTTTACCGAGATGCGTGCACGCGGTGCCAACGTTACCGACATTGTCGTTCTCGTGGTTGCCGCAAACGATTCCATCATGCCGCAGACGATCGAGGCAATTAACCACGCCAAGGCCGCTAAGGTTCCGATGATCGTGGCCGTCAACAAGATCGACCTTCCGGATGCAAACGTCCAGAAAGTCATCAACGATCTTCTGCAACACGAAGTCGTGGTTGAATCCCTGGGCGGCGACACGATGATGGTCGAAATATCCGCGAAGAAGAAAATGAACCTCGACAAACTCGAGGAAGCAATCCTTCTGCAGGCTGAAGTCCTCGAACTCAAAGTCAACCCGAACCGTCCTGCCGAAGGTGCCGTTGTCGAATCCAAAATGGAAGTCGGCCGTGGTTCCGTGGCAACCGTTCTGGTTCAACGCGGTACGCTCAAGCAAGGCGATATCTTTGTCGTCGGTTCCGAATGGGGCCGTGTCCGTGCGCTCTACAACGACAAGGGCGAACAGATTCCGCAAGCCGTACCGGGCCAGCCTGTTTCGGTGCTCGGCCTTAATGGTACGCCGGAAGCTGGTGACATCCTCAACGTTGTCGAAAACGAAGCAAAAGCCCGCGAAGTATCCGAATACCGCGCGCGCAAGAAGCGTGAAAAAGCTTCCGCTGCCATGTCGACCAACCGCCAGGGCAAGAGCTTCGAAGATATTCTGGCCGCCGCAAAAGTTGCCGGCGAAAAGAAAATTCTTCCTGTTCTTATCAAGGGCGACGTGCATGGCTCTGTCGAGGCTATCATCGGCTCTCTGAACAAGCTGACCGAAGAAAGCACCGAAATCGGCATTCAGGTTCTGCACTCCGGTGTCGGCGCGATCACGGAATCCGATATCACGCTTGCAAAAGCCTCGAACGCTCTGGTTATCGGCTTTAACGTCCGTGCGAACGCACAGGCCCGCCAGCAATCGGAACGCGATGGCGTCCAGATCCGCTACTACAACATCATCTACAACGTTATCGATGATGCGAAAGCGGTCCTTTCGGGCATGTTGTCCCCGACACTGCGCGAAGAATATCTGGGCCAGGCGCAAATCCGTCAGGTGTTCAACATTACGAAGGCCGGAAAAATCGCGGGCTGTATGGTTACGACAGGCGTCGTCAAACGCGGCTCCAAAGTCCGTCTGCTTCGCGACGATGTTGTCATTCACGAAGGCACGCTCAAAACCCTCAAGCGCTTCAAGGACGAAGTCAAGGAAGTCAAAGAGGGCACGGAATGCGGTATGGCGTTTGAAAACTACGAAGACATCCGCGAAGGCGATGTTATCGAGTGCTTCGACGTTATCTCCGAGGCCCGTACGCTGGCATAGTCATGAAGAGAACGATAGACGAATACACCGACGAAATGTTTGGCGAAGGCTTCAGTGCGGATCGTCTGCAGGAGGCGTGGTTCGGCGCTCCTGCCGCCGAGCCTGAAAAGCCTTCCACTCATTCGAAAGAAGACCTCGATCGTTATGAAGAACACCGCAAGCGCTTCGCGGCGCGCGCAACGCAGGGTTTGAAACTGTGAGATCAACCACAAATCAACCATCGCAGCGCATGCTGCGCGTCGGTGAGCAGATCAAGCATGTGATCGCGCAGGCGCTCGCCCGCGGTCATTTCTATGAACCTGTTCTCATGGACAAGGCATCAAGCATTACGGTGACCGAGGTGCGTGTGTCGCCTGACCTCAAACACGCAACGGCCTATGTGATGTCTCTGGGTGGGCACGCAATGGATGAAATCCTTCCGGCGCTGAACGAAGAAGCGTTCAACTTCCAGAAGGAAATCGCCCGCCAGACGCAGCTCAAGTTCACACCCAAGCTGCAATTCCGCAAAGACGAAACCTTCGACAAGGCGACCAAGCTCGAAGGCATCATCAGCAACATTAAATACTCCGACCAGGAATAACGCCGATGGCCCGACGCAAAAAAGGCGACAAGATTGATGGTTGGATCAATCTGAACAAGCCGGTTGGCATGACCTCGACACAGGCCCTTGCGGCCGTAAAACGCGTGTTGAAACCGCAAAAGGCGGGCCATGCCGGCACACTCGATCCGCTGGCATCCGGCATCCTGCCGATCGCGCTTGGTGAAGCGACCAAGACGGTTCCTTATGTTCAGGACAGCATCAAAACCTACAATTTCGAGGTTACATGGGGCGAACAGCGCACGACGGACGATGCCGAAGGCGCCGCCATGAAAATCTCGGACGCGCGCCCTTCCCGCGCCGATATCGAAGCTTTGCTCCCCTCATTCCATGGCGAAATCGATCAGGTCCCGCCCCAGTTTTCGGCCATCAAAGTCGACGGCGAACGCGCCTACGATCTTGCGCGCGAGGGCGAGGAATTCGAACTAAAGACCCGAACCGTCTATATAGAACACATTGAAATCACAGAGTATTCGGCCGATAAGGCCTCTTTCCGCTGTGTTTGCGGCAAAGGCACGTATGTCCGCTCCCTTGCCCGTGATATGGGCCAGAAACTGGGCTGTTACGGCTATATTTCCAAGCTGGAGCGCGCCGCCGTCGGCCCGTTCACGCTGGAGCGCGCTATTTCACTGGACATTTTCCAACAAAATGGCGATAAACCCTCACCGGAGCAGGTATTGCTTCCCCTTCAGACCGCCCTGGACGACATCCCGGTTCTGGCCTTGAGGGAACAGGAAGCAACCCGGTTGAAGAACGGCAATGTTCTAACCCTCCTTTCGAAACCCGATCTCGAGCGTATGTCTCAAGCGGGAATTGCATGGGAAGGAAAAAACATTGTCACCGCGCTGACCACTTTTGAAAAGAAGGCAATCGCCATCGTCGAAGTGGAAGGACCGGAACTTCATCCGATCCGCATTTTTAATGTCTAGATAGAAAAGGAAAAGACGATGTCGATCACAGCAGAAAAGAAACAGCAACTCATCGCTGACAACGCCACGAAAAAAGGCGACACGGGTTCGCCCGAAGTTCAGGTAGCGATCCTCACGGAACGCATCAACAACCTGTCCACGCACATGCAAGCCAACAAAAAAGATTTCAGCTCCCGCCGCGGCCTCCTGAAACTGGTTGCCACGCGCCGCAAGCTGCTTGACTACCTCAAGCGCAAAAATGAAGGCGCCTACGCGGCCCTCATTGAAAAACTTGGCATCCGCCGCTAATTCAAAAACCCGCCGCACTGGCGGGTTTTTTATTTCCGCTTGTTCACAATGTGGCACGCTTGTTTACAGCATAGATACACATTGCCGGATTCTTACCCTCTCCCCGTGATTGTTTCGCCGTGTTTTGCGCGCATTATTCCATCATGCAGAAACCAAACACAGGAGAATGAAAATGAGAACACTCAAAACACTCGCCCTTGCAGCCTTCGCAGCCGGTGCCGTGGCCCTGCCGCTTGCGGCACAGGCCGAAGGTTACACGTCGAACAGTACGACAACACAATCGGGACAATCGGGCGCTTCGGCGAGCACAAACATGGGGGCTGAAGGCAACATCAGTTCCAAACAATTCAGTGCGCTGGATTCCGACAGGTCGGGCTCTTTGACTGAATCGGAATTCAGCCAGCATACATCCGCATCAATAGATTTTGGCCGCGCGGATGCCAATGGTGACGGCGCGTTGACCTTAAGCGAATTGAACAACGCACAGGTTAACAGCAAGCGCTAGGTTAGACGGTAATCTCCCTCTACCGTTGAAAAAATCCCCCCGATATATCATTCGGGGGGATTTTTTTCTGTTTCGTGCGTTGGCTAAGCCTAAAGAGAATTTTTTGTCCAAAGACACAAGGAGACCAACCATGAAACGACTTGGTAAATATGCACTGATTGCACTTATGGCCACGGCCATGTCCATTCCCGCTTACGCCGAAGGTGGCGGAGGTGGTGGCGGTTCTGGTGGCGGCTCTTCGTCCTCCTCAGGCGGCGGATCCTCAGGTGGTTCAGCTGGCGGTAGCGCAAGTTCCAGTTCGTCCGGTACAAATTCGGGTGCAGGCAGCGCTTCCACTTCAAGCAGAGGCACGGGCAGCGCCGCGCGCGGCGCCGATGCGGGAACAAGCTCGTCCGCAGGCACCAATTCCAGCCTCAGCCCGACACGTTCTTCCGGCACCGTTGGTACAAGCACCAGCACGGGCGTTAACACAAATGCAGGCGGCAATGTGGGCACAGGATCTTCCACGACCACGCGCGATAGAACGGGCCAAGGCACGAACACAAACGCAGGCGGCAACGCAGGCACGGGTTCGTCCACTGTGAGCCGTTCCAGCAACAACAACTCTGCCGGGTCGGCAGGCACCACCATTGGTGCCGATTCCACCATCGGGAGCACAGGCAGCGCTGGTACGACGAGCAACAACACCGCAGGCCGTTATGATCCAACGCGCGCCAATGTGGGGACAAGCGCAAGCACACGTGCCAATGTTACAGGCAGTCAGAACCGCGGAGATTCCCTGACACAATATTCGCGTGAAGGATTTGTTGGCAGTGATGCCGATCGTTCCAGCAGCCTGAACATGAACGAATACCTGAACTACTCGGGTAAAAACGTCACACAGGCGGAAGCCCAGGCAAGCTTTAGCTCTCTCGATACCAACAACGACAACTTCCTCAGCGAGGCAGAGTTGCAAGCTACGGGCACAGCCGAAGCCGGAACGAAAACCCGTTAATCGATCTGACAAAAAAATCCCCGCTTCGGCGGGGATTTTTCTTTTATGCTGCTTTTTTATCGGTAAGCGCATAGCGCTTTTTAATTTCACCGTTTTCAAGCTCAAACACCACCGGTACGCCTGTTTCCATTTCCGCCATATTGATGGTCTCCGGCGTTTCGGCGCCAAGAATAATCAAGAGCGCACGAAGGCTGTTGCCGTGTGCTGCAACCAGCACATTTTTACCGTCTTTCAACATCTGCGCGATGTTGTTTGTGTAATATGGGCGCACGCGTTTTTCGACAACGTCCATCAGGCATTCACCGCCCGGAGGGCAAACGTCATAGGAACGACGCCAGATATGGACCTGCTCGTCGCCATACTTGGCGCGGGTTTCGTCCTTGTTAAGCCCCGTCAGATCACCGTAGTCACGCTCGCGCAGATCGTCATGGCGCACGATTTTCTCGATCAGTTCTTTCTGGCCCGCATTTTCAAGCGCGATCATCGCCGTGTTATAGGCGCGTTTTAACGTGCTGGTGAAAACCGCATCGAATTTAACGCCAAGATTTTTGAGGCGCGCACCCGCGTCGGCGGCTTCGGAACGTCCGAGGTCGGAAAGATCTATGTCGTGGAAACCCGTAAAGCGGTTTTCGAGATTCCATTGAGACTGGCCGTGGCGGAGAAGTACGAGATAATTCATATCGGATTTAACCCTCTTAAGTGAAAAAATCCCCGCCGGTGCGGGGATTTCAAAATATTAAAGAACGTTAAAAAGGTAAAGCAGGATAATCACTGGAATCGGAACCCCTACCAACCAAAGAAGAATGCCTTTCATCTCGATAACTCCCTAAAATTAAAAAATCAGATACAGCAGAATAATCACCGGAATCGGAACCCCTACCAACCAAAGCAGCAACGCCTTCATTTATTGACCCTTTTCTCTATTAAATGGTTGTTTCAAAAGGACATACGTTTGACCTCCGCTTTGGTTCCAGAAGGTAACAAGACTTTGACACCACAGGGATTTTGGGGTAAAACCGACACCGGAATGAGGGCGTTTGCTTGCGTTCTGGCTGCATAATCCGGTCGACTGTTAAACACAGGAAATCCACAGGGTCTGTCTTTAACTGTCCACCGTATTATCCACACACCATCAAACGTCCTTTGTCCCCTGCTTCCGGATGGCCGGATTGCGGGCTGAATCATTAAAAAAAGGACTATTGGAATGTTTAACGTATACCGCAAAGAAATCGACTTTGCCGGAAAGAAACTCGTATTTGAAACCGGCAAGATCGCCCGCCAGGCGGACTCCGCCGTTATGGCGACCATCGGCGGCACCACGGTGCTCTGCACGGTTGTCGGTGCAAAAAAAGTAAAAGAAGGTCAGGATTTCTTCCCGCTGACCGTCAACTATCAGGAAAAGGCGTTCGCAGCCGGTAAAATCCCGGGTGGCTTCTTCAAACGCGAAGGTCGTCCATCGGAAGCAGAAACCCTGATCTCCCGTTTGATCGACCGCCCGATCCGCCCGCTCTTCCCTGAAAACTTCTACAATGAAGTTCAGGTTGTCGCGACCGTTCTGGCACACGACATGGAAAATTCGCCGGATATCGTATCGATGCTCGGCTGCTCCTGCGCACTCACCCTCTCCGGTATCCCGTTCATGGGCCCGATCGGCGCGGCACGCGTAGGCTACAAGAATGGCCAGTTCCTTGTTAACCCGACCATCCAGGAACAAGAAGGCTCTGAACTCGACCTCGTCGTCGCCGGTACGAAAGAAGGCGTTCTGATGGTTGAATCCGAAGCCAAGGAACTGTCGGAAGACATCATGCTCGGCGCCGTTATGGCTGGCTGGAAGGAATTCCAGAAGGTCATCGACGGTATTATCGAGATGGCCGAAATGGCTGCGAAAGATCCGTGGGATGTTTCCGAGAAAGAAGAAAAACTCGTCAAACTCTACGGCGATATCAAGGCGAAATTCGGCGCAGAACTGGCACAGGCTTACACCAAGACGGTCAAGCAGGAGCGTTACGCAGCTGTTGGCGAAATCCGCAAAAAAGCCGTTGAAGCCTTCGCAAGCGAAGAGCTCTCCGAACAGGCCGTGGCTTCCGAGTTCCACCTGCTCGAAGCCGAAATCGTGCGCGGCGCTATCCTGAAAACTGGCAAGCGTATCGACGGACGCGACACAAAGACCATCCGTCCGATCATCGCCGAAGTCGGCGTTCTCCCACGCGCGCACGGTTCCGCCCTGTTCACACGCGGCGAAACGCAAGCGCTGGTTGTCACGACACTCGGCACGGGTCAGGATGAGCAGATCATCGACGCGCTGGAAGGCGAATACCGTTCCCGCTTCATGCTGCACTACAACTTCCCTCCATACTCTGTCGGTGAGACAGGCCGTATGGGTTCCCCTGGCCGCCGCGAAATCGGTCACGGTAAACTGGCATGGCGCGCTATCAACCCACTGTTCCCGTCTGCCGAAAGCTTCCCGTACACGATCCGCACGGTTTCCGAGATCACGGAATCGAACGGCTCCTCCTCGATGGCTACTGTTTGCGGTACGTCCCTTTCGATGATGGATGCAGGCGTTCCTCTGGCACGCCCGATCGCGGGTATCGCGATGGGTCTGATCAAGGAAGGTTCTGACTTCGCGGTCCTTTCCGATATCCTCGGCGATGAAGACCACCTGGGCGACATGGACTTTAAAGTGGCCGGTACCGATGCCGGTATCACATCCCTCCAGATGGACCTGAAAATCACTTCCATCACGGAAGAAATCATGAAGATCGCACTGGCGCAGGCGAAAGACGGCCGTATCCACATCCTCGGCGAAATGGCGAAAGCCCTGACGCAAGGCCGTGAAGGCGTTTCCAAATTTGCGCCGCAGATGGTTTCCTTCAAAATCCCGACGGACAAAATCCGCGAAGTTATCGGAACGGGCGGTAAAGTCATCCGCGCGATCGTTGAAGAAACAGGCGCCAAGGTTGATATCGACGATGACGGTTCGGTGAAGGTTTCTTCCGTCAATCAGGAATCCATCGACAAGGCCGTTGCATGGATCCGTGGCATCACCGATGAGCCGGAAGTGAACAAGATCTACAAGGGCAAGGTTGTGAAGATCGTCGATTTCGGCGCGTTCGTAAACTTCATGGGCTCTAAGGACGGTCTGGTACACATTTCCGAACTGGCCGATGCGCGCGTGGCGAAAACAACGGATGTCGTATCCGAAGGCCAGGAAGTGAAAGTCATGGTCGTCGGCTTCGATGATCGCGGCAAGATCAAGCTGTCCATGAAGCGCGTGGATCAGGAAACGGGTGAACCCCGCGAACCAGCCGAGCGTAAAAAGAAAGAAAACAGCGAAGACGCTGCTTAATTCAAAAATCAAAAAAAACCCGCCATTTGGCGGGTTTTTATTAGAGGCTGGCGCTTTGGACCAAGGCCCTTGATACGCTTGCTATTTCCCGCGCCTTCAAATTATCACCGGTCTTTTTGATAGAACCCACTTCTGTGCCAAGAAGATCGGCGAGTTGTTCCTTCGTGCACAAGCCTTCGCTCGCAGCTTTCAGAAGACAGCTTCCGAAGTTGTTGGGCACCAACCTTCTTTCACCAGCTTTAATGAAGACATGCTTTAGCTTTCCTGCTTCGCCATGCTCTTTAGACATAGAAACTCCTGTAATACAAATTAAACATCAATAACCACGGCAACGTTTAGACAAAGGCCACACCGTCGGAGCTGCGCAACACATCAACCCCAAACCCGAAATCTCCCGCGCCTGATCCTTCGTCAAAAGGCCGCCGATAATGCGGATTTGCGTATTTTTTGAGAGATATTTTTTATTGGTTCCGCTGATAACCCGGTCGACGGCTTCCGCGATCGAAACGGGGTAGTCAAAACCGGTCCATATATTGGGATGAGACTCAAAATAGTCTTCGAGCTTGTATATCGCCTCCGTCTTTTCCTGAAGTGTTTTCTTCGCCAGAGCCTTCGATATATTGATCGTTACATAACCCGCATCCCTGCCGAGCGTTGACCTGTAACTTCTTACAGAAAAGCCCAGGGCACCAACCTGCATTTTATCTTCGGGTGTAAGATGGCCCGCGAGAATTTCCTTACCGCTGTATATTTTCTCGCGGCCGTTGAGATACGATTCCAAAGGCGCAAACAGTGAATTATGGGCATGCAAATGCGGTTTATTATTAAGATAGTGGTTTAGATGATGAAGAGCACTGAGCCTGATATTGCTTGGCCCTTGTGCAAGCGCCCGTGAAAAGACAATAGAACCGTATTCGGAATGAGACATGATGTCCTCCTGCGAAAATGAAATAAAAAGATGCGCTGATTGCTAAAAAGCAAAACAGCTACTACAGCCAAAATGTGGGTGAGAAAAAGACTATGATGCGCTTTAAGCGCAACAAATCAGGCAACGAACATTAATGCATGTCCGCGAAAGCTGGGCCAAAAATGCTTTCTTAGTGCTAATCATATGAACATGCCAACACACAATATTAGCATTGTAAAGAAAAAATAATTGGACAGGCGTCCTCTTTCAATCAGACTTTATATTTGGTTTAATATTCCTATATTGCTCTATAGGAAAACATCATGTCACATCTTTTGCCCATAGACGGCGGTGTCCGCATCGGCCATGTCCACCTTAAGGTTGCAGATCTTAACCGCGCCCTGAAGTTTTATGAAGGCGTTCTGGGCTTCAGGATAACAGAACGCTTCAGCGACAGCGCTGTTTTCCTCGCAGCGGGAGATTACCATCATCATATCGCGCTTAACACATGGCAAAGCAAAAACGGCCCTCCGGCCCCGCGCAATGCGGCTGGGCTTTACCATACGGCTATTCTCTATCCCACCCGCGCCCTGCTCGCCGATGCGTTGCACCGCGTGCTGCATGCCGGCATAGAACTCGAAGGTGCGGCAGATCATGGTGTCAGCGAAGCCATTTACCTGCGCGATCCGGATGATAACGGTGTAGAACTGTATTGGGACAAGCCGCGCGAGTTCTGGCCGTTTGATGCCGAAGGCAATCTGCGCATGGTTTCCGAACGCCTTGATCTCGACGATCTTCTCTCGGCAAAGGCTTAGATAACAGCCGAAAGAATGCGGCGGGTTCTGCTTTTAAGAGCCTGCAGAGGTCCCTTGTTTCGCCAGGATCCCCAACACAAATGCGCGCCTATGGTCGTATCGTCGCGATAGGTCTTGAGCTTGGCCATACGGAACGGCGGATAAATTGTTTCCGGCGGCATAAGGGTTACCTTGTCCTCAAATTCTTTGTGTTGTTTGAGAAACAGGCTCAGAGCATGCGGGCCGCTCAGGAAAACAATCCGGTCCTCCCCTTTTTTGTTTCGCTCGAAAATGCTCTCGATAAAAGCAGGCCATAAATCAAAGCCCGCCTGCGAGGACAGAAAGGCATTACCGACCTTGTAACCACCGCCCACTGCCTTGTTATCATGCTCCTCGATGCCCAGAACGCAGTAATGCGAAAGGAACGCCTGATCCAAAGGCTTTATGAACCTGTAATCCGTGTCCACATAGGTGCCGCCATATTCATACATATACAGGCAGCGCGCTACATCCACGCGCACCACACCTGCTTTAAAAGCCAGAAACTCATTCATGTACTGTGGGAAATGGCGCTCCATTAATGCGCAGTTGCGCTCGTAATTCCAAAGCTTGAATTCAAAATCCGGCATCATGCGCTGCGTCTCGGCCATAACCTGACGCTCCTCCCAGCTATTGGTGTCAGTCGCGTGATGGATGATTTTGGGTATCATTGGGGCCTCGTTTCTATACGGGCCGTTTTAACACAACAATGCCCGGCTTGAAAACCGGGCACTTTGTACGAGAAAACCAAAATTTACGGCTGCTAGGCCTCGTCAAACCAGATATCGCAGGCATAATCCCACGTCAGTTCTTCACCCGCCTTGATATCGCGGCCGGCCTTGGCGGTAATAGTGTACTCTGCCATATCGTTCTCCATGACCATATTGGGTTTGGAATTATGGTTGTACATCATGACATAGCCAAGCGGCATGCAATATTCTTCGCCTTCGGTCTCATCATCCCATTGCAGAAGATAGCCATCCGGCGCTTCGCCGTTTTCGATTACATTCTCTTTGGCCACCGGAACGACCGGTGAAACCTCGATGATTTCGCCTTTTTTGATGTCGCGAAGGGCAAAAACGCCGCGGCCTTTTTCGTCGCTGATCTTGCGCCAGGCCACCGCCGCACCAAGGATTGTCTCCTCTTTATTCGCAGCCGTTTTAAGCTGCCAGTCCATCATTTTCTTGGCTGTATTGTTTTTCATGTCCCTGCCGTTTCTTTTTTTTGAAGAACCCTTTAATATCATAAAACATACGCTAAACTCTAGATAATTCTGTTCCTATCATTCTTACGCCCCTATGCGGCATGTGGTTCCATGAAACATAAAGCTTTGAAGCTCCTTTCTTTCGTATGTGTTTTTATAGGTTTGGCAATCATCACTGTTTTGGGTGTTAACTATGTTTCAGAATTGCGCAAAGAGGCGCTATACGCAAAGCAGATTGAAACCATCAAAAAAGCATCTGGCATAGCCAATATTGCCGACTTCCACCAAATGACAGATCATCTTCGTACTTACATAAACACGAACAGCCGTCATATGATTGATGACGAATTTCGCTCCCTCTGGCGCGATAAAACCAAGCTGGCAGGAACTTTTGTGGATTACGTCGAAGGACGACGCAAGGAATTGCCCAAGATGGAATGCGCCACCCGCTCTGCCCTTATGATGGCAGTCCTTAACGCCCATGGTTTTAAGACACGGTCGATAGATGCCTATGCCAATGATAAAGAAAACAACATCCTTAACAGCCACGCCCTGCTTGATGTCTGGAACCCTGAACTGCAGAAATGGGAAACCCACGACCCGGAATTCGATGTCTACTGGAAGAATATCAAAACCGGCGAAAGGGTAAGTATGATCGAATCCAGCCTCGATAACAACATCATGCCTTGTAACAACAAGGACTGCGGCTGGTATATCAAGAACTCCGTAGGAAATCCTGCTCTTGATCTCAAAAAATTAACGGAATATCTTACGGCCATTGACCGGAATACTGGGGAACGGATCACTTATTATCACCCTGATATATCTCCCGATAAACAACTGCAATATGACGGCAAACAAGGTACATATTGCGATATATTGCGTAAAAACTGCGAAGACGGATTCTATATGGCATCGCAAGAAAACTTTAAGAAAGTAATGGATTAATGGGTTTAAATATTCCGAAGGTTATCGGGCACCGCGGTGCCAAGGCATACGCACCGGAAAACACGCTGGAAAGCATTGAAACGGCAGCTTCGCTCGGTGTGCAGTGGGTTGAACTCGATGTCAAACTGACGCGTGACAATGTTCCAATCATATTTCACGACGAAGAGCTCGAGCGCACAACAAACGGCTCTGGCCTTGTCGCCCACACGGATTACGAGGACATCAGACAACTCGAAGCCGGAAGCTGGTTCGCGGATTCCTTTTCAGGCATTAAAATCCCCACACTGGAAGAGGCCATCGACGTCCTTTTAAAACACAATCTCGGCTTGAACCTGGAAATAAAGCCCTGCCCCGGGCGCGAGAAAGAAACAGCGGAGATTGCGCTAGACCATCTTTCCCAGATGTGGGACGACACGGACAACCTGCTCATCTCCTCTTTTCAGCATGTAAGTCTTGAGGCCGCTATGGACCTGGCTCCCGATTACGCGCGCGGCCTTTTGATCGGCGGCGAAGACATGCCGGAAAACTGGAAAGAACTGGCCGATTACCTCGATGTCAAAACCATCAATCTGGGCAGCAAGCTTGTTAACAGACAGGTTGCGGACGAGATAATGGATCTGGAATTGCCCCTGCTGGTTTATACGGTTAACGATCCCATGCAGGCGCGGTCCTTGCAAAAACTCGGCGTGGATGCGTTCTTTTCCGACAATCCCGACGTCATCATGGAAAACCTCGCAGGCGGCCTCAACTAATACACTATTGAAAACAAGCGGAATATGCTTTTCAATCAGAGCATGTTTGTTTCAAATGTATCGCTTGTGAATGCCAAAGATTACCCGGACAGCTTGGTCGGCCGCCAGATCATGGTCGACATAGCCAACCACGGCGCATGGTTTGAAAACGCGGCCAAAGGCTCCAGCCTCTGTATCACAGATATTTTTGAAGTGGTCTCCGTTGAACGCTTCGGCAATACGGCCTACCTGAATTTTATCAGTGAGCGTCGGAACGGGCCGGATCACTCTATTTACGGCCCTTATGATGGTTGCGGCGAAGCGCACCGTTTTTATGTTCTGGTGCCGTCGTGAGGGATATCGAACTTCGCGCCAAATCGGCGAAACATTACAAAGGAGCGCTGGATGGCAAGGAAGTCATCGCAAATGCGCTCGATTTCCCCGAACATTTTCTCCAGGGTGAATTCAGGAAAGCCCATTTTTCGGTGGAAGAAATTTTCACCGTGCTTGTGGACGGGTATCACAAAGGCTGCAGATACATACACCTTAGAAACGACGAAGGGAGAGACATGGTCTCTCCCGCCGCATTCTTTAATGTCTATGAGCCTTAATCGCCATTCTTGAACAGGCCCTGGATCTGGTCCGGCATCGGCATGCCAACCGCGTTGAAACCGCAATCAACATAATGCACTTCGCCCGTAACCGCGCCGGAAAGATCGGACAGCAGGTAAAGACCCGTGCCACCAAGCTCTTCCAGTTCGACCGAGCGGCGCAGAGGCGCCGTCATAACATTGTATTTGAACGTCGTACGCGCGGAACCGATCACCGCGCCTGCGAGCGTGCGCATTGGGCCCGCCGAGATCGCGTTTACGCGGATGCCGTCCGGGCCGAGATCAGCCGCCAGATAACGGACAGAGGCTTCAAGCGCCGCCTTGGCAACACCCATGACGTTGTAGTTCGGCATAGCCTTTTCGGCGCCATAGTAGGAAAGCGTTACGGCCGCGCTGCCCGGTTTCATCATCGGCTGCGCACGGCGCATGACGGAGGTGAACGAATAGCAGGAAATATGCATCGAGGTCAGGAAATTCTGGAGCGTCGTATCCATGTAACGCCCTTTGAGTTCTTCCTTATCCGAATACGCAATCGCGTGGATGATGAAGTCCAACTCGCCCCACTCTTTTTTGAGCGTGGCAAAAACCCTGTCCAGATCGTCTTCCTTGGAAACATCACAATCGATCAGCAGCTTTGCGCCAAGGCTCTCTGCCAGGGGCTTTACACGCTTGCCGAATGCATCGCCCTGATAGGTGAATGCCATTTCGGCGCCGTGCTTGTGCAGTTCCTGCGCCATGCCCCACGCAATGGATTTATCGTTGGCGACGCCCATCACAAGCCCGCGCTTGCCCTTCATAATACCGGATGCAGCAATGCTCATAATTACGCCTCGTAACGCGAAAGGGCCAATGTGGCGTTTGTGCCGCCGAAGCCGAAAGAGTTGGAAAGAATTGTGTCGTGACGGATACCGTCGATGCGCGTCTTCGCGATCGGCAGATTGCCGGCACCGTCATCGAGATCTTCGATGTTGATGCTCGGTGCCACGAAATCGTTTTGCAGCATCAAGAGCGAGTAAATTGTCTCCTGCACGCCTGTCGCGCCGAGCGAATGGCCCGTCATGGATTTGGTCGAACCGATATACGGCATATCCTGCTCGCGCTGGCCCATAACGGAACGGATTGCATCCAGTTCGGTGATATCACCCGCCGGCGTCGATGTGCCGTGCGTGTTGATGTATGTCACAGGTGCTTTCACCGTTGCCAATGCCTGACGCATGCAACGCACAGCGCCCTCGCCGCTTGGTGCAACCATGTCCGCACCGTCCGACGTTGCGCCATAGCCTGTGATCTCGGCATAGATTTTTGCGCCGCGCGCCAGAGCGTGTTCGAGGCTTTCAACGACGACAACGCCCGCACCGCCCGCAATCACAAAACCGTCGCGGTTTTTATCGTACGCGCGTGAGGCTTTTTCCGGCGTGTCGTTGTATTTCGACGACATGGCGCCCATCGCGTCGAACAGACAGGAGAGCGTCCAGTGTAGTTCTTCCGAGCCGCCTGCGAACACGATGTCTTGTTTTCCAAGCAGGATTTGCTCCGCCGCGTTGCCGATGCAGTGCGCGCTCGTCGAACAGGCCGACGAAATGGAATAGTTCACGCCCTTGATTTTGAAATTTGTCGCTGTGGTCGCCGATGCCGTGGACGACATGCAGCGCGGCACACGGAGTGGCCCAACCCATTTGGTCGCCCCCTTTTCACGCACGATATCGGCGGCTTCGACTTGGTTGCTCGTCGACGGACCGCCGGAGCCCATGATGACGCCCGTACGCTCGTTGGAGACATCGCTCTCTTCAAGACCTGCGTCCTTGATGGCCTGTTCCATGGCGATGTGGTTGTAAGCGGAACCCGGGCCCATGAAGCGCAGGAGACGCTTATCTATCATCGCCTCTAAATCGATGTTCGGGCGGCCTTCTACCTGGCTTCTAAAGCCATGCTCAGCCATGCTTGGGGAATGGGAGATACCGGACTTTCCGGCCTTCAGGGCGGCCAGAACAGTGTCCTTGTCATTGCCGATGCAGGAAACAATGCCCAGCCCCGAAATGACGACGCGTTTTTGTGTGTTTGTCATGGGGAAATATCTAAATCACCAAAGGGTTAAAGTCACCCCTGTTTGTTCAATTTTCCCTAAGCCAATGCATTGACATAACTTGAAAACTGACTTTAGTATTGTTCCATGAGTAAGCCACGTAATCTGAAAGATCTGTTTCCAGAGCCCCCATCCAGTGTACCGGAGGAATTCGCACATCTTGCGACCGCCAATGTACAGGAAATGGAAATCCTCAATATACCGGGCGAATTAACCTCCCAAAATATCATCAACGATTTTAAAGGCATCTACGCCGAGGCCGCGCCGTATGTTGAGGCGTTTGCCTACACACAATGCTATACGGGCACCACGCCGCCAACACTTGCGATCAAGATAAAACTGGATCATCCGGCCAATCTTCATGTGCTGATGACCTCTTTCGCGGAGGCGCTGGACCTTGAGATGGAACGTGCACAGCTTACCTATACGCCGGAAAAGCCCCTCTCCGTTCGCACATTTGGCACCGTGCGCGGCGGCCCGAACCGCAATACACCGTGATCGGAATTGCCCATGCCCGGTCCACATGACATCAAGAAAATCTTTGTTGATCCCGAATGTTTTGCGTTCGATGACAAAGCATCGCTTGTCAGTCAGGAAATGATGACCGAAATCTATGTGACAGGCCTGCCGGATACGTTCGATGCCGAAAGTGCTATGTTCGCATACAAGAACCGCATGTTTACGATCGACCCGGAAGTGCCGGAATGCGCATGGATGACGGCCTCCACCTCTGCCGGCTTGCATCTGGTCATGGCCTTCAACGGTGCCGTTGCCATCGACGATACACGCGAGACCTTGATCGCGGTGGTGGAAGAAGAGCTGGACAGGCTGGGAAGGACCGCGGGAGCGAAGGTTTACGGCATACGGACCACCAGCAACGATCAGTTCCCCCTTATCGACAGCATCATCAAAAGCAGCCGGCCCAGCGGCCCGTAATGATAACTAGGCCTTAAAGCCCTACTAAAGGTTAAGACATGCATTTTGTGCATTTCTGCCGATTAAAGTTGACATAACAAAAAAGTGAGTCCTAATATTCTCTCACCAATGGGTTGAGAGAGAAAATGGGTAACACTTCCGAGATTAGCAAACTGTTAGCATCGCTCACGGCGCAGGCGGCAAACGCGCCGGCCCGCGCTGACGACCTCGTTGAAGAAATGACCGTCTTCCCGCTTCCCCGTTACCCGAAATTCAGCATCGCAAATTTTGAGCGTGATTTGCACGAAGCAGCGCCCAATCTCGAATTTCAGGTATGCGATTTGTCGTTCGACTACCAGAACGAGCGCACCGACGGAATGGATGTACAGAAACTTTGTGTAACCTTTAAGCCTGCAGCCGATTACGCGATCGCAACGCCGCTCGTAATGCAGGCCATTCAAAACGAATATGTGCGCAAGGGTATGCCCCTTGGCAGAAAAGACCTGACCATCGAATACAGTCCTAACAATTTTTAATCTGCGAGTCCTGTTATGTCGAATAATGTAAATCTGAAAGACCTGTTCCAAATCGACTCTCTCCAGTTGGTAGAGACACCAGAGGACCCAATCCTTCTGATGGATGAAATTATCATTCTGGGCTTGCCGGAAGAATTTCCGACGGAGGATATGGCCAACCTTCTCTTCCACGAAACGCGCGAACGCGGTTATCAATTGCCCACAATGATCTGGTTTCAGATGGTTGGCGACAATGGCGATAAGGGCGTACAACTGATATTCAGCAAACCCGTGCACCAAAGGCTTGTTTCGGATTCAGCGATGGATAGCGTCGATGATGTGCTGCGTTCGGCCAAAATAGATGATCGTTGCGCATCGTACAGCATGGAGTTTCTGACAGAGGGGCACTTTCCGGCAGCGGTGGAATATTTGCGCAGAACAAATCCTGGCGGCCCCCTTCCTTCGCCTTAAACTAAACCGCGCCTAAAACAAGCGATAAAAAAAAACAGCCCGCCAATTTCTTGACGGGCTGCCGGAATTTCATAACGATTAAAGCTTACGCCATCGCCGCTGAAGGATTTTCAAACAGACCGACCTTGAGGTCTTTCGCTTCGTAAATTACTTTGCCATCGGCTTCCACGCGACCATCAGCGATGCCAAGAACCAGTTTGCGGTTGATAACGCGCTTGATGTCGATGACATATTTTACGAGCTTCGTCGTCGGCAGGATTTGTCCGGTAAATTTCAGTTCGCCAAGGCCGAGGGCGCGGCCCGATCCGGGCGCGCCGGTCCAGCCGAGGTAAAAACCGAGAAGCTGCCACATGGCGTCGAGGCCGAGGCATCCGGGCATTACCGGGTCGCCCTTAAAGTGACATTCAAAGAACCAGAGGTCTTTTTTGATATCGAGTTCGGCGACGATTTCACCCTTTTCAAAGGCACCGCCCGTGTTGGCGATATTCGTGATGCGATCGAACATAAGCATCGGAGGAAGCGGCAATTGGGCATTGCCGGGGCCGAACAACTTGCCTTTACCGCATTCGATCAAATCTTCGAAGCTGTAGGAAGGCTTGGGAACGAAATCCATAATTTTCTTTACTGTATCTTGTACTGACATACAGGGAGTCTTAGCCCGTAAAAGAGGCGGAATCAAGTGGCCTAGGCCATAAAGGCGTATTCCACACAGACGCTTTTATAGGATTCTGTAATTGCGGCCATGGCGAGCGGCTTGGCGATTGCGGGCTCCAGTTCGGGCTTTTTCCCACCGGCGGCAATCGCGAGCATACGGCCAGCCGCTTTGGCACAGGCCACGGCCTTATCTTCGAGATCGAGCATTCCTATCGCCTTGAAAAATCCATCGGCCACTGGACCCATGTCACGGATCAGGGCAGTCGGCGGGTTCGCAGGTGTGTCGTTTGCCGGAAGGCCGAAACGCCAGTCCGTCGTGGCACACAAACCATGTCGCACAGCCTCTTGCGTCATCACATACGCGGTCTGGTCCAGAAGATCCGGCAAGTCCGATCCGCGGAACCAGCAGCATTGGTTACGCCCGTCGTGGCTTTGCGCCAGCATATAGCCGGACGTGCCTGCCAGCGCGGCAACGCTATCACCAAGCTTCCATTGCGACAGGCCGATTTTTTGCTCGATTACAGCGTCGCAGAGTTCCTGCGCCGCCAGCTCAAAAGCCATCGCCTTGTATGTGGCTTCGACAAGGATACGGAAGGATTCACCGCGCGGCATGCCGAACATTTCCCAGCGTGCAAAGCTTTGCTGGATAAGGGTCAGCACCATGTCCTGAAATTCGTAAGAACAGTCCAGCCACTCTTCAAAAAACTCACGTGCGAGCGAACGCCCCTGCTC
>JAPJRC010000053.1 GCA_030824805.1 Micavibrio sp. | reverse complement strand
AACCTTGGTGGCTGCCGAAGAAGAACTTGATGTTGTGCGTGAAGAAAAATCCATGGCGACCCATGTGTATGAGAGCGTGGTAGCCAAGGTCGATGCCGGAAAAGAACCACCAATCCAAAAGAACAAGGCCGCGATTGAATTATCATCCAGCAATATCGCTCTGGAACGGGCCGAGCGAAGCGTTCAAACCGCGAAAAGGGTTCTTGCCAATCTGATGGGTGTTCCATCGGAAGGTTTGGTGGCCTTGCCGGGGACGCTTCCCGAAATGAAATCACCATTAGGCCTTTCGGCATACGCGGATATGATTGCATCCACCCCTGACAATCTCGCTTATGACGCAAGCATAGAAACCGCGCAATCGAATCTCTCGTATGAAAGAGCAGGCATGGTTCCCGATCCTACATTCAATGTGGGCGTGCGGGACTACCGCGAAGACGGCGAGAAAGCGTTTTTGGCAGGGGTGTCTATCCCGTTTCCTGTGTTCGACATGAACCGCGCAGGTGTGCGCCGCGCAGGACATGAATATAACGCAGCCATGCTGGACAAGGCGCAGGCTCTTCTTTCGTCCGAAACGGCATTGGCGGAAAACTACGAGCTTTTTGCCAATGCTTATCGGGAAAACAAGACCTTGAACGAGGTCGTTCTGCCTGGCGCTCAGGAAGCGTTCGATGCGGCGCGTATCGGCTACAATGCCGGAAAATTCGGCTATCTGGAAGTTCTCGACGCGCAAAGAACCTTGTTCGATGCCCGCAAGCAAGCGATCCAGACCATGCTCGATTATTACCGCGCGATGGCGGTGATCGACCGCATGACGGCTATCCATTCGACCCAAACCCAAAAGGAGAAAACACCATGAAAACGAAGACACTGATCCTAGCTGCTGCTGCTATCGGCATGACATTTGGAGCAAGCACCTATGTTTCGCAGGCCTATGCCGCAGAAGATCACCAGCATGAGCATAAAGAGGGCGAAGAAGATCACAGCGATCATGACGAAGCCAAGCATGACCATGCCGATGATAAAGATCACGCACACGCCGAAGGCGACGATCATGACCACCAAGACGACGAACACAAGGATTCCGAGGTAGAGAATGGCAAGAAGTAACAAAAAGAAGTGGATGCTGACGGCGGCGGTGATCACGGTATTGGCGGGTGTTCCGGCTTATCACGCGATCTCCCCGTCTTTTGCTGCGCCGGACAAGGACGGCCACGGCCACGGCCACGCGCATGAAGAAGGCGAGGAAGATCATGCTTTCGGCAAAAAGGATGAGCATGGTCATGACCATGATGAAAAACCCGCCGCCAACGATCCCCATGATCATGGCTCTCCCAAGGGGGGCGATGACGGTCACGGTCATGGCGAAGGCGGGGAAGAGCATGAAGAAGGCGTCATCAAACTATTGCCTGAGCAATTGGAGGCCTCCGGAATAGGGGTCGTATCAGTGCGCCAGGGGAGCTTGTCCCATCAGGTGAATGTTCCTGGTCGGATCATGGCCGATGCCGACCGAATGGCGCAGATCGTTCCAAAAGTGTCCGGCATCGTTATCGAGGCGCGAAAGAACCTTGGCGACAAGGTTGAAAAGGGTGAAGTTTTAGCCCTGATCGAAAGCCGCGAAATGGCGGAAGCGTCCGCCGAATATCAGGCATCCATTCGGGCCGCAGAACTGGCGCGGACAACTTTCAACCGCGAAAAATCCTTGTGGGAGAAGAAAGTCACGGCAGAGCAGGATTACTTAAGCGCCAAAAATGCATCACAGGAAGCGCAGATCAGGCTGGATCTTGCCAAACAGAAGATGCAGACACTCGGCGGCGAGGCAAACAACGGAACGCCTTCTCGTTATCACGAGCTGAAATCACCGCTAGACGGGCTTGTGGTCGAGAGGGACTTAACCCTTGGCGCCTTTGCCGATACGTCGAGCAGGGCGTTTACGGTGGCGGATTTGAGTGTTTTGTGGGTGGAAACATCCATCGCACCGAATGATCTGCCACGCGTGAAGGAAGGGCAAGCCGCGTTTATCGAGAGCGCCGGAAAACAAGGCGAAGGAAAGTTGATCTTCGTTAGCCCCGTCATCAATCCCGACACGCGCTCTGCAAAAGCCATCATCGAGCTGGAAAACCCTGACGGGCAATGGCGTTCGGGGGACTACTCGAATGTCTCCATTGTTACCAGCACGCAACAATCGGGCATGACCATTCCTCTGGAGGCTGTCCAGACAATCGAAGGAAAACCCGTAGTTTTCGTCAGAACGGCGGAAGGATTTGAAAAGCGCGAGATTATTCCCGGCAAGAAGGACGACAAGAGCATTGAAATCTCGTCTGGCCTTAAGCCTGGAGAACAGGTCGCGGTTGGCAATACTTTTGTCCTGAAAGCCGAAGCCGGTAAATCCGAAGCTGAACACGCACACTAAGAAGTAAAGATCATGATAGAAAAAATCCTGCATTTCTCGCTCTCGCACCGTGTCCTGATTGTCATGCTGACACTCGTGGCATCGGTCTACGGGTTGTTTTCCTTAAGCAAACTGCCGATCGACGCAGTGCCTGATATCACCAACAATCAGGTCGCGATCAATATAGCAGTTCCCGCGCTTTCGCCTTTCGAGGTCGAAAAACAGGTTACCTATCCGATTGAAACGGCGATGGCAGGGATTCCAGGGCTGTCCTATACGCGATCCTTGTCCCGCAACGGGTTCGCGCAAGTCACGATCATTTTCGATGAGAATGTCGATGTCTATTTTGCCCGTGCCCAGGTGAACGAACGGTTGGCGCAGGCGAAAGAAAGCCTACCCGAAGGGGCAGAGCCACGGATCGGAGCGATTTCGACGGGGCTTGGCGAAATCTATATGTGGACGGTCGAGTATGAAAATCCAGAAGTCGATTTTACAACACCGGAGGGCCGAGTCCTAACAACGGATTTTGAAAAGGCGATGTATCTGCGCACCATTCAGGACTGGATCATCCGCCCGCAGCTTAAAACCGTTCCCGGCGTTGCCGAGATTGATGCCATCGGTGGTTACGCCCAGCAATACCATGTGCAGCCCGATCCGCAAAAACTGGCCTCTCTTGGCCTGACATTCACGGATGTTATCGAAGCATTGGAACGCAACAACACAAGTACGGGTGCGGGTTTTCTGGAGCAGAACGGTGAAGCCTATGTCGTGCGTGCTGATGGGCGTATCAATGCCATGGAAGATATTGCCAATGTCGTGGTCGCCAGCCGGAACAGCACGCCCATTCATATTGATGACGTTGCAATCGTGGAATACGGCAAAGAGCTTCGTACCGGAAGCGCGAGTGAGAACGGCATGGAAGTCGTCGTCGGAACGGCGATGATGCTCAAAGGCGCGAACAGCCGGATCGTCGCCAAGGCCGTTGATGACAGGTTGATGCAGGTTCAAGCCTCTTTGCCGGAAGGTATAAAGGCCAAGACAGTTCTAAACCGCACAAAGCTCGTGGATGCAACCATTAAAACCGTCCAGAAAAACCTCGGCGAAGGCGCAATTCTCGTTATCGTCGTTCTCTTCCTATTGCTCGGTAATATTCGCGCAGCGGTGATTGCCGCTCTTGTTATTCCTATCGCCATGCTGATTACGGCAAGCGGGATGCTCAAAGCCGGGATCAGCGCGAACCTGATGAGCCTTGGCGCGCTCGATTTCGGCTTGATCGTAGATGGTGCCGTCATCGTGACGGAAAACTGTTTGCGGCGTCTGGCCGAGCGGCAACATCATGAGGGGCGTCTCTTGACCTTGCAGGAACGTATGCAGGAAGTCATGGAGGCCAGCCGCCAGATGATCCAGCCCGCCGTGTTTGGACAGGCTATCATCATCACGGTTTATATTCCGCTTCTGACCTTTACAGGCGTGGAAGGCAAGATGTTCGAACCGATGGCGCTTACCGTCATTATAGCTCTGGTCGCGGCCTTTATTCTTTCGATCACATTTGTTCCTGCCATGATCGCTCTTTTGATCAAGGGGAGAGTCGAGGAGAAAGACAATCGTTTCATGGCTTGGTCGAAGCGCCGCTACGCCCCGGTTTTGAGTTGGGTTCTGGATCACCCTAAAAAGGTCGTCCTGGTGGCCGTGGTTATATTTGCCATTTCGATGGTGCTTGGCACGCGTCTGGGACAGGAATTTACCCCGACACTGGACGAGAAGGATATCGCCATGCACGCCATGCGGATTCCTTCGACGTCCATCACGCAATCGACGGAAATGCAGCTTCTCGTGGAAAAGACTGTTAGCCAACTTCCCGAAGTGGCGTTTGTCTATGCCAAGACGGGAACGGCGGAAATGGCCGCAGATCCCATGCCCCCGAACGTGTCGGATACGTTTATCATTCTAAAGCCCAAGGAAGAGTGGCCGGATCCGAAGATGCCGAAGGCTGATTTTGTCGAGAAACTCAATGAAGCCGTGTCGAAAATTCCCGGCAATGCGTATGAATTTACGCAGCCGATCCAGATGCGCTTTAACGAGCTGATCTCCGGCGTACGGAGCGATGTTGCGGTCAAGGTTTTTGGTGACGAGTTCGATGACATGAACAAGACGGCCAATGATATTGCCAGCGTTCTTCGGCAGATCAACGGATCGGCGGACGTCAAGGTCGAGCAAACGACGGGTCTGCCAATGCTTGATATCAAACTCGATAAAATGGCCATCGCGCGATACGGGCTGAATATCAGTGAAATTCTTGATCTGATTTCTGCCGCCGTTGGTGGGCGTGAAGCGGGTCTTGTGTTCGAAGGCGACCGACGTTTTCCGATCGTTGTGCGTCTGCCTGAAAATATCCGGCAGGATTTGATCGCGCTTGAAAATCTTCCCGTCCCTGTGATGCATGAAGACGGCGCGGCGCGATCCTATATTCCGCTCAAGCAGGTGGCTTCCTTCAAGGTATCGGAAGGGCCGAACCAGATCAGCCGCGAAAACGGCAAGCGGCGCGTGGTTGTACAGGCAAACGTACGAAACCGTGATATCGGCTCGTTTGTGGCTGAGGCGCAAGAGGCGATTGCCGCGCAGGTCAAAATGCCCGCGGGCTACTGGCTGGAATGGGGCGGGCAGTTTGAAAACCTGCAAGCTGCCAGCAAACGCCTGATGATCGTTGTGCCAGCCTGTTTCTTCCTGATCTTCATGATGCTGTTTACGGCTTTGGGATCAACGAAACAGGCGCTGATGGTGTTCAGCGGCGTCCCGCTTGCCATTTCTGGCGGTATTGTCACATTGCTCTTGCGGGATATGCCGTTCTCGATTTCAGCGGCGGTGGGCTTTATCGCCCTGTCCGGTATCGCGGTTCTCAACGGGCTTGTGATGATTACTTATATCAATCAGCTCCGTGAGAAAGGCCTGGATATGATAGATGCCATCAAAGAAGGAGCATTGACCCGTTTACGTCCTGTTCTGATGACGGCTCTGGTGGCCTCGCTTGGTTTCGTGCCAATGGCTCTGGCGACAGGCACGGGAGCAGAAGTCCAGAAACCCATTGCGACGGTTGTGATCGGCGGCCTGATTACTGCAACGGCCCTGACTTTGGTTGTATTGCCGGCTCTATACAAGCTCTTTGCAAAGAAGAAAAAGCAACCAGAGCCAGTTAACACTGAATTGTTCGTTTCTGAACCCCATTGAAAGGATTTGCCATGAAAAGAACGTGTCTTGCGCTTGCCTCTTTCCTACTTGTATCTGTGCCGATGGCGGCCACGGCGGGAGAAAAAGAGAAGGAAAAGAAAACCCCTGAATATATTCAGCAAAAATACGATAGGCGTGTTGAGGAAATGAGAACATTTGACAAGAACAAGGATGGAATCCTTCAAGTCGAAGAACTTAAGGCCAGCTCTGCAAGAAAATTCAAGGCCGTTGATACGAATGGCGACGGGATTATAACCGAGGAAGAGCGTGAGGTATCATTGGGAGTATTCAAAACCAAAATGACAGAGTCATACAATAAACCTTTGGCAGACAGCCAGGCGAACCGTATCAAAAATCGCTATAAAAATGCCGATACCAACAAAGATGGAAAAGTGTCTGCCGAAGAATATCAAACTTACATGAACAATCATCAGGCTAATTTCGACCGCAATGGGGATGGCATGATTTCCATAGAGGAATACCGCATGGATGGGGAAAAGCTCCCCAGTGCATACAGACAAAAGCAGAAACAAGACTAGGAAGCGGTAAAACCGCTCTATCTGGATAGGAAAACCATATGCACGATCACGCAAAAAACGTAACCCCCTGCTGCAATGGACATAGCGCAGGTGATCAAAAGAAGGGCGGGTGGTTTGCCAATCCGCAAATGCGCCTGACTTTGTTGTGCGGCGGCGCTCTGGCGGTTGCCTATATAACAGGATTTCTATTCCCCGCTCTGGAAGAAATCGCGTTCCTGGGTGCGCTTAGCGTCGGGCTTATTCCCATCATGCGCCGCGCTTATGGCGGCGTAAAAGAGGGAAACCCTTTTACCATCGAAATGCTGATGACGATTGCAGCCGTTGGCGCGTTTTTCATCGGCGCGGCGCAGGAAGCGGCAATGGTCGTTCTCTTGTTCCTGATCGGTGAAATGTTGGAAGGCATCGCGGCACGAAAGGCCAATGCGAGCATTCAAGGGCTGGCCGCCTTGATCCCCAAAACGGCATTTTTGGAAGAAAACGGGGCGACAAAAGAAGTTCCCGCAGAGACCCTATTTGTCGGTGCCATCATTCTTGTCCGGCCCGGTGACCGGATTGCCGCCGATGGGGAAATCATCGAGGGCCAGAGTGCCGTGGACGAGGCTCCCGTCACTGGAGAAAGCGTTCCTAAGCAAAAAATGACAGGCGATCAGGTCTTCGCCGGCACGATCAACGGGGATGGCGTTTTGCGCGTTCGTGTTTCGGCGATGGCCACAGACAATACGATTGCCCGCATCATTCGCTTGGTCGAAGAAGCACAGGAAAGCAAATCACCGACAGAGCGGTTTATCGGACGATTTTCCCGCTACTATACGCCATGTGTTCTTCTTTTGGGGGCGCTTGTCGCCGCCGTTCCCCCCCTATTCATGGGGGCGGCGTGGGATGAATGGATTTACAAAGGTCTGGCAATCCTTCTGATCGGCTGCCCCTGCGCTTTGGTTATCTCCACCCCTGCAGCGGTGGCGGCAGGCCTCGCGGCGGGCGCACGCCGTGGCCTGCTTATGAAAGGCGGCGCTGTCCTGGAAGGCATGAGGGTCGTCACCCATGTCGCTCTTGATAAAACTGGAACCATCACCGAGGGCAAGCCCGTGGTGACGGATGTGGTCGGATTGGGCCAAACAGCGCAAGACGTTCTCTCCCTGGCGGCGGCCATAGAAACCGGATCGTCCCACCCACTGGCTCTGGCCATTGTAGCAAAGGCCATGACGGATGGTGTTTCCATCCTTCCGGCAACGGAAGCCAAAGCCATCGCCGGAAAAGGCGTAACGGGCATGGTCAATGGACAATCCATCTATCTGTGTTCTCCTTCGACGGCGCAAGACATGGCCGCATTCACAGCCGAACAGATGGCGCAGATAGAAGCGTTCAACGATGATGGGAAAACGGTTTCGATCCTGATGGTGGATCAACAGATTGCAGGCCTGCTGGCCATACGCGACGAACCCCGCGCCGATGCCTTCGAGGGATTGAAAGCTCTCGCCGACGCGGGCATTACGACCTTGATGCTGACAGGTGACAATCAGCGAACGGCGCAAGCCATCGGCAAACGCATGGGGATCACAGAAATCCATGCCCAAATGATGCCCGAAGACAAGCAGCGCATTGTCACCGAACTGCAAAATCAAGGCAAGATCGTCGCCAAGATCGGCGATGGCATCAACGATGCGCCCGCCCTTGCCGCCGCGAATATAGGTATCGCTATGGGCGGAGGAACGGATGTTGCGCTAGAGACAGCGGATGCCGCGATCTTGCATGGCCGTGTCATGGATATATTCAACATGGTCAGTCTATCAAATAGCGTCATGAACAATATCTGGCAGAATATTTCGATCTCGATTGGCCTTAAAATCGTGTTCTTTATCACGACGATCTTAGGCATTACAGGATTATGGCCCGCTATTCTGGCGGATACGGGCGCGACTGTTCTGGTCACGGCAAATGCTATGCGTCTTTTGCGCTGGCGGGGTAGGGGTGGTTAGTATGAAGAAAAGCACAATAGAAGAGCGCAACTGGAATTTAATGTTTATCGCATGGGTGATTTCGGTCATTGCGACATTGAGCGCGCTTTTTATTGGCGAGATCATGGGGAAAATCCCCTGTAATCTGTGCTGGTACCAACGTATCTTTATGTTTCCTCTCCCTATCATTTTAGGGATTGCCTTATATCGAGTGGATTTTTCCGCGTGGCGTTATGCACTCCCCTTATCTGTAGGCGGTGCAGGAATAGCGGCGTTCCATTCTCTTATATTTTTCAAGATTTTGCCTGAAGAAATAAAACCCTGCCTCGAAAAAGGCCCCTCATGCTCAGGCGCGGATATGCTTCTCTGGGGAACGCTCCCGTTGCCTCTATTATCTTTTATCGCATTCGTATCAATATCTATCAGCCTTATAGCGATCTGGAAAAGGAGTTAAATAATGCAGAAACGCTCAATCGTAATCACAGTGGCAGTGGTTGCCCTTATGGTCTTTGGCGTCGGAGCCTTTGTGTTTAAGAATAATGTTGGTAAGAATTCAGAAGCGCAGCCCCAGGCAAGCGCGAATATTGCAGTCAATGTGGAAAATAATACATTGATCCGTCCACATTCTCCGATCATGGGGCCTGAAAATGCGCCAGTAACGATTGTCGAGTTTTTTGATCCATCCTGTGAAAGCTGCCGCGCTTTCTATCCCATCGTAAAGGAAGTTCTTAACCGATATCCTGACGACGTTCGTTTGGTTTTGCGTTATGCGCCATTCCATCAAGGGTCTGACGAAGCCGTTGGAATTATTGAAGCGGCGCGCCTGCAGAATGTTTTTGTTCCCGTTTTAGAGGCATTGCTTGAAAAACAACCGCAATGGGCTGTTCATGGCGCACCGAATTTAAACCTTGCGTGGAATATTGCCGCGCAAGCGGGCCTAAATGTAGAGAAGGCAAAAAAAGATCTTGCCACGATCAATGTTTCTTCGATTTTAGAACAGGACGTGGCGGACATAAGAACGAACAACGTCAATGGAACACCGACATTCTTCATAAACGGCACGCGGTTAACTTCACTTGGGCAGAAACAGCTTAACGATGCAGTCGATAATCAAATCGCCTTAATACAAAGCAGGTAAAAGCGTTAAGACAATTTTGCGACAGGTGGGCTTCATAAAAAGCGCGCCGCAAAAAGATGGAAGGAAAATAAAGCGGGGAAGTAAAGCATGTATCGGTGGAATAACAGGATTTAACCGCGCTTGATTGGCTCACAGCGATAAGAAAGAAAAAATATAACACACAAAATACTGTTCCTAAATCGAAAGAGTGGTGGGATTTGATCTTTTCTGCTTGGTTAGCAGCTAGCATGGCCTCATTGAGTGCAATATTTATAGGTGAGGTCTTAGGGCAGGTTCCTTGTGATTTGTGCTGGTATCAGCGCATTTTCATGTTTCCGCTTCCTATCATTTTAGGGATCGCCGCCTATCGGTCTGATTATGATGTATGGCGTTACGCTCTCCCATTGTCGATTGCGGGCCTGATATTTTCGCTCATTCACACTCTGTATTTCTACGGCATTCTTCCTGAAAATCTGGGGCCTTGCACAGAAGGCTTTCCATGCGTAGGCGATGATATGATGTTGTGGGAATTTCTACCCATGCCTATGCTTGCCAGTGCTGCTTTTTTATACATCACCTTTAATCTTGTGCTTGTCATGAGGCGAGACAGAAAATGAATAGAAAGCGGATCGTGGTCTGTGCAGGTCTGATAATGCTCCTGATATTCGGGGGGCTTACGTCTCTGCAAAAAAGCGAATTTATGCGTAAAGCAAATGAGAACGTCAGGATCGCTCAAGAAGCGCTCGTACGACCGCATTCACCCATATTGGGCAGAGAATCCGCGCCAGTGACAATCGTAGAGTTTTTCGATCCGGCCTGTGAAACCTGCCGGATATACTATCCTCTTGTTGTCGATATTCTTGAAAAATATCCCGATGATGTAAGGGGTGTCCTGCGTTATGTGTCCTTCCATCAGGGATCTGATGAAGCCATATCTATTCTGGAAGCTGCCCGGCACCAGAATTTGTTTTCACCCGTTCTGTTGGCGCTGTTTCGAGGGCAGAAGGAATGGGGGAGCCACAAATCTCCTGATCTAAACGTGGCATGGGATTTGGCAGCAAAAGCAGGTATGGATATAGAGAGAGGGAAAATCGATGCGAAAGACCCTGCAATCGCCACAATAATCGAACAGGATACGGCGGATAGAAAATCTAACAAGGTAACTGGTGCACCGACTTTCTTTATAAATGGGAAGCAGCTTGTGTATCGTGATAGAAGAACATTAATGAATGCCGTCGATAGGGAAGTTTCAAAAGTGAAAGTGAACTCCGCAAGTCAAGTAACTGAGTAAATTTTTGTAAGCTCGTGCATAGGCACATCGTTCAATTTAACAACTTAGGAGAAAATACCATGAAAAATATCAATCAGTTTTGGGATACCGAGGCCGTCCAAGAAAAAATGGAAACATTACAGAAGGCTCAAAGTGAATTTGCCTCCCAATTTATCAATCAAGGCGTTGAGTTACAAAAGAAACAATTTATCTTATTCACCAATCTCTTCCAAAATCAGGTTGAATTTGGAAAATATCTTTTTTCAAGTGTGATAACCGTTATCAATGACAACACTAGTTCCAATGACGAAAATAAAAAAGAAAGAAAGTAGTGATCATAGCTGACACCAAGAACTTACTAATCCAAGGATTTACATCACGCTGACATTGCCTAGGAACTGATCCACTATTGCGAGGGCGTGTGCAACATTCGTAGGTAGAAAGAAAATTTGAAACGTGCTTGTCGAGCTAGACGCCGCTAAATTAATATCACCTATTGTCCATGACCTGCACACTGGTGGCGCAACACCTGTTGTTGCGATAGAACGCGCATTGGAAGCCCACATTTTTCAATGCTTCCAAAATTCTTTAGTAAGCCGCCTGATCAAGCCGCCTCGTGTTCGATTGCATGAGTCCTATTTTAAAGAACGGTTTGCCAATCTTAAATCGCTCGCAAAGTCCGGCTACGAAACATGGTACACAGAAGTCTGCTGCGCTACGGCCACGGGCGATAAAATTGAAGGTCTGGAAGTGTCTGCAGACGGCATCGACCTTTTACCAATAGACTATGGTTTCGGTGTGTCGAAGACGATAAAAGAAAAAACATCCACTCTCAAAAGACAAATTAATCATACCTACACAATAAACCATCTGCGCTTGGGAAAAGGTCTATTTGAAGAAATTTCCGATACCCTATTGTCTTCAAAAACTGCTTTGCCGCAGCCTTTGATCGCTAATTTTACACCCGGCCCTGATATCATGGGTAACAGGGTGGTTTCGTATGATGATATTGTTACCGGCGCGCGCACTTTTTGTGAATGCGCCCGCGGATTTCATACGACACTGCACGATCGAGCCACAGAGATCATGCCGCAATACGCGCCGGGTTCATGGCCGGAAATTGTCGCATCGATGTTTGACGATGTTACCTATAAATCCGGGATCTGCCATCTGTGCATTGCAAAGGAAAAGGGCGCGGAGGAAGCCGTTCGTTACTATGGAATCAGTATCGAAACCTATTTTCCTGGCTTTATGGATCAGATCGTGCATGACCTGGGCGTGGATGAAAAAACAGCGCGGCGGGAAGTCATGCACATCCTCAATTTAAACCGATGGGTTCGGGAATCTGCTTTGTACGGCGTTATCCGTGAGCTTTTCCCTGATCAGCGCGTTTTACGCGAAGCATCACCGGACTGGCTCGGCAGGATGCGGATCGATATATTTCTTCCGGAGTTAAAGCTGGCGATAGAACATCAGGGAGAGCAACACTACCGGCCGATACCAATGTTTGGCGGCGAAGAAGCCCATGCGAGAGTTGTAGAGCGTGACACATTGAAGCGTAAATTATGCCTTGAGAACGGTGTCAGCGTTATAGATGTGCGTTTTGATGCGACGATCACCAAGAGCGCCATAAAGCAGCGATTGGGAAAATTTCTGTCTTAGCGCGGATTTTGATGCTATACTTCGATTCAAGGAAATATCGGTGCGCTTGAATAATAAGACATAATTACAAATTATGCGATTTTCCCAATAATCTGATTTAATTATAAAATTAATCTATTATTTCCCATAAGATACATTATCACATCTTAAGAATAGTACATTTTCATCATTGTTTCAAAAAATTTTTATTTAAGCGATACAATCCCCGTCTGTCTGAATAACCAGAATTTCCCAAGCCGGATTGCGTGAGAGCATCCCTACTACTCCCACTGACTGTTACTTTTAAAACACGGATAATCGATGAAATTGCTGACCAGGAAATTGGCTGTCAGCTGCAAAAAGGGGTCGTCTCAGAAAACGGAAAATAAAGCACGCTAAGGCGTAGTCACCCCGTGACTCCCCCGCGCCGATGCAGCGAGCTTCGTTCCGTCTTGCAGTGACGCAATCAGCGGGCAGGAACCGTTCCCTTTCCGCGCATGGCAGGCGCACACCAGTTCAGACAGCACGGCCTCCATGCGTGCCAAGTCGGCCATCTTCTCGCGCACATCCTTAAGCTTGTGCTCGGCCAGGCCGCTGGCTTCCTCGCAATGGGTGCCATCCTCCAGCCGCAGTAGCTCGGCGATTTCGTCCAGGCTAAAGCCCAGCCGCTGGGCCGATTTCACGAACCGCACTCGTGTTACATCCGCCTCGCCATAGCGGCGAATGCTGCCATAGGGCTTGTCTGGCTCCGGCAGCAGGCCCTTGCGCTGGTAGAACCGGATGGTCTCCACATTGACCCCGGCCGCCTTGGCAAAAACGCCAATGGTCAGATTCTCAAAATTAATTTGCATATCGCTTGACTCCGTACATAACTACGGAAGTAAGCTTAAGCTATCCAAACCAAATTTGAAAGGACAAGCGTATGTCTGAACCACAAAACGGGCGCGGCGCGCTCTTCGCCGGTGGGCTGGCCGCCATTCTTGCGTCGGCCTGCTGCCTGGGGCCGCTGGTTTTGATCGCCTTGGGGTTCAGCGGGGCATGGATCGGCAACCTGACGGTGCTGGAACCCTATCGCCCGATCTTCATCGGCGCAGCGCTGGTCGCGCTGTTTTTCGCCTGGCGGCGCATCTACCGCCCGGCGCAAGCCTGCAAACCGGGTGAGGTCTGCGCGATTCCCCAAGTGCGAGCTACTTACAAGCTCATTTTCTGGATCGTGGCCGCGCTGGTCCTGGTCGCGCTCGGATTTCCCTACGTCATGCCATTTTTCTATTAATCACAGGAGTTCATCATGAAAAAACTGTTTGCCGCCCTCGCCCTCGCTGCCGTTGTTACCCCCGTGTGGGCCGCCACCCAGACCGTCACGCTGTCCGTACCGGGCATGACCTGCTCCACCTGCCCGATCACCGTCAAGAAGGCGATTTCCAAGGTCGAAGGCGTCAGCAAAATTGACGTGACCTTCGAGACACGCGAAGCGGTTGTCACGTTCGATGATGCCAAGACCAGCGTGCAGAAGCTGACCAAGGCAACCGGAGACGCGGGCTATCCGTCCAGCGTCAAGCAGTGAGCCACTGAACCCGAACCTGGGGCGATCATGGGACTGATTACACGCATTGCCGACAAGGCTGGCGCGCTTGGCAGCGTTGTTTCCGCGATGGGATGCGCTGCCTGTTTCCCGGCTATCGCCAGCCTGGGCGCGGCCATCGGCCTTGGCTTTCTACAGGAATACGAAGGGTTGTTTATCTCCAAGCTGCTGCCGCTGTTCGCAGTCGTGGCTTTGCTGGCGAATGCACTGGGCTGGCTGAGTCATCGGCAATGGTACCGCAGCCTGCTCGGGATGGTCGGCCCAGCCATCGTGCTGGCGGCCATGCTCTTGTTTTTTGGCAATTGGTGGACGGCGAACCTCCTCTATGTCGGTCTGGCCTTGATGATCGGGGTGTCGATCTGGGATCTGCTCTCACCGGCCAACCGCCGCTGCGAACTACCACCCAAACACGGCTAACTGCATTGGCAGTTGCCGAAACGAAAAGGAACGATGCAATGTATTTGAATATCACCGGAATGACCTGCGACTCGTGCGCGACACATGTCAAGGACGCCCTGGAGAAAGTGCCGGGCGTGCTGTCGGCGCTCGTGTCCTACCCGAAAGGCTCCGCGCAACTCGCCACCGATCCCGGCACCTCGCCAGAGGCGCTGACCGCCGCTGTGGCCGGCCTCGGCTACAAGGCCACACCCGCCGATGCCCCATCCACTTCAGCGCGGGGCAGACTGCTTGGCAAGGCGCTGGGATGGCTGGGCGGTGGCGACAAGGCTGGTGGTGATGGGGACGGACTGCACGTCGCCGTTATTGGCAGCGGCGGAGCCGCGATGGCGGCGGCGCTGAAGGCCGTCGAGCAAGGTGCGAACGTCACGCTGATCGAGCGCGGCACCATCGGCGGTACTTGCGTCAATGTCGGCTGCGTGCCGTCCAAGATCATGATCCGCGCTGCCCATATCGCCCATTTGCGCCGTGAAAGCCCATTCGACAGTGGCATCGCGGCGACTGTGCCTGCGATTGATCGCAGCAAACTACTGGCCCAGCAGCAGGCGCGCGTCGATGAGCTGCGCCACGCCAAGTACGAAGGCATCCTGGACAGCAACCCGGCCATCACCGTGCTGCATGGTGAAGCGCGTTTCAAGGACGACCAGAGCCTTGCCGTCCGTTTAAACGATGGCGGCGAGCGTGTGGTGGCGTTCGACCGCTGCCTGGTCGCCACGGGTGCCAGCCCGGCCGTGCCGCCGATTCCGGGCCTGAAAGAGTCACCCTACTGGACTTCCACCGA
>JAPJRC010000052.1 GCA_030824805.1 Micavibrio sp. | reverse complement strand
GTAGAGGGCACGTATAACGACTTGCCGTTGCTGGCGACCATGGAAATGGCACGCAGATCTACGGGCAAAGGCCCGCTATACAGTTTTGGCAACAAGGCGCTTGTAACGTTCAAGCTTGGCGAGACGGAAGGCGAGGGCTTTGTTACACGCCATTTTGCCAGCGTTTCGCTGGAATCCATTGAATTGCGAAGCCACGGTATAAAAGCATTGCTGACCGCCGAAGACCTGCACAAGGAGCCTCTGGATATCAAGCTCAATGGCAGCATAGAAGGCATAGATATTAACGGTGATTTAACAAAGTCGGGCGAAGATATACTGCTCAGGCTCAATCCCGTAACAGAGCCTACGGCCGCACAGGCTGAAACACTTCAAAAGTTCGTAAACGCCATATCGGGGGATTTGGGTTTGTCGGGCGATACTAAAAAACTTCGCGTCGAAATTGCTGGCGCAACCACCAACACCCCCGAACAAGAAACACCTGAGGACTCCAAGACAAAATGAAACGCGTTTATAAACTGGCATCGTACACAAAAACAGAAGACGGCTACGTTATCCAGCTCGATGGAAAAACGGTGAAGACCACGACGGCCCAGCCGCTGGCGGCCCCGAACCGCGCTATCGCAGACGCCATCGTCAAGGAATGGTCGGAGCAGGGCGATACGATTGTCGCGGATTCCATGCCCGTGACGCAGATTTTGACCACGGCGATTGACCGGATGCGTGACCGCGCGGCGATTACCAAACAATTGCTGAAATATCTCGACACCGATCTTCTCTGCTATCGCATCAAAGAACCTGTTGACCTTTCGAAACGCCAGAAGGAAGTATGGGATCACTGGCTCACATGGTTCGACGAACATTTCGAAAGCCCGCTCGAAGTGACCTATGGCATCGAAGCGCTGACACAGGATGCCGACACGCACAAACAAATCTGGAATTACCTCGAAGCGCTCGATGAATATTACTTCGCCGTGCTGCAGATCGTGACATCGCTCACGGGCTCCATCGTGCTGGGGCTTGCTTTCCTTGAACATGAAGCCACGCCAGAAGACATTTACAATGCGGCCGAGCTCGAAGAAATTTACCATGCGGAAATCGCCAACGAAGCCGAATACGGTGCCGATCCTGTGCAAGAGCGCCGCCAGAATACGCTCCGCCGCGAACTGGCTTCCTGCAAGCAGTTCCTCTCGCTTCTGGATAGCGAATAATGCCCGAAGGCCTGAACAAAGGGCCAGATGGCAAGGCGCGCTGCTGGTGGTGCGGTGAAGATTCTCTATACATGGATTATCACGACCGGGAATGGGGAAATCCTGTTACAGATGATATTCGTCTTTTTGAAAAACTATGCCTGGAGGGCTTTCAGGCAGGACTAAGCTGGATCACCATTCTGCGTAAACGCGAGAATTTCCGCAAAGCGTTCGATGGTTTCGACTACAGAAAGGTCGCGCGTTACACAGACAGCAAAGTCGAAAAACTGGTGCAGGATGCAGGCATCATCCGCCATCGCGGCAAGATCGTCAGCACAATAAACAATGCAAAACATGCACTGGAGCTTGAAAAAGAATTTGGTTCTCTGGCGGCTTATTTTTGGTCCTTTGAACCGGATATAAACTCAAGGCCAAAAAAATATGACAGCGCTACATTGAAAGCCATGGCGCACACAGAGGCATCTAAGGCTCTTTCAAAGGATTTGAAGAAACGCGGTTGGACCTTTGTTGGCCCTACCACAATGTATGCCCTGATGCAGGCGATGGGTATGGTCAATGACCATGTTGAAGGTTGCCATCGGCGCGCAGAGATTGAAAAAATCCGTAAAGCGCTTAAACGCCCTGTTTAGTTATCATTCTTTGGTGCTGCCGTCTCGCGTGTCAGGAAATCATCGTTTGATACCGATTGAGCCTGTGCCTGTATAGTCTCAATATCATCCGTAACCTGTTCCAGATCTTTTAAAACATTGCGCAATTTTTCTGAAATATTTGAAAGTTCGACCATGCCATCCTCCATGCTTTATTAATTCTCTATACAAGTAAACTTGTAATTTAGTCAACAAGAATTCTTGTCATGATGCACAATTATTCTTGTGATACTTTTCTAATATGAGCGTTCTTAAGAACATACCCGATCTCGGCGACCGCCTGAAACATATCCGGGATGTAAAAGGGCTGAGTCAGATGGAGCTGGCTGAAATCGCCGGTACGACACAGCAAGCCATTCAGCAGGCGGAAACGGGCAAAGCGCGCAACCCGCGCTATCTGCACAAATTGGCGCTGGCGCTCGACATTCCTTATGAATGGCTGACCATGAATGTGCAGCCTGATAAAAAGCTGGCGAAAGTCGATGGTTTTTCAGAGAAGGGCCGCGAGGTGCTGGACACGTTTTTTGCCATGCCCAAGAAAGACCAATCCCTGCTCATGGAATTGATGAAAAGTCGTAAAAAAAGCGACAAATAGCACTGTAAATATAGCATAGAAGCCATCCTGATCTAGAACGGCTCCTCTCGCGTATAAATTCCAAGAAAGAGAGGATATCATGATCCGCATTCATGACCGCGATATCCGCGGCACCACCAAAATGGGCTGGCTGGACAGCAAGCATACATTTTCCTTTGGCGATTTTCGCGATCCCACACGTATGGGTTTTCGCAGCTTGCGCGTTATAAACGACGACCTGGTTATACCAGGCGCAGGTTTCAACACGCATCCGCACAGCGATATGGAGATTATCACCTATATCCTGAAAGGTGAGCTCGCGCACAAAGACAGCCTCGGCACGGGCTCCACCATTCGCCCGGGTGAAATCCAGCGTATGAGCGCGGGCACGGGTATTCTCCACTCGGAATTCAACCCGTCCAACGACAACGGCGTACACCTTTTGCAAATCTGGATCCGTCCGGAAAAGCGCGGTCTGGAACCTTCTTACGAACAAAAGACGATCGCACCGAAAGAGGGTGAATTCACCGTCATCGGTTCGCGTTCGGGCGGTGATGGTGCGGTTACCATCCATCAGGATGCAACGCTTCTGGTCGCGCATCTTAAGGATGGTCAGGAAACATCCTATGCGTTCGCAAAAGGGCGCGGCGGTTTCCTGCATGTTGCCAGAGGCCGCATCACCTTGAACGGTGAAACGCTGAAAGAAGGCGACGGCGCGGAGATCACCGATGTAGACACGATTGCCGTGGCAGCAACGGCGGACAGCGAAGTGCTGCTGTTCGATCTAGCGTAGGGAAATTTCGCCGGACAGGATTTTCGAAATTGTTTCGATGTAGAAATCGGGTTCGGCGGATTTCACCTTTTCCTCGATACTCTCGACAGGCTCTCCGTTTGCAACGGGGAGCCTTTTTTGCGCGAGTACGCGGCCACGGTCATATTCGCCGTCCACCAGATGGATCGTAATGCCTGTTTCTGTGTCTTTGTTGTCGAACACCGCCTGATGCACGAAACGCCCGTACATGCCCTTGCCGCCGTGTTTGGGCAGCAGAGCAGGGTGCGTGTTCAAAATCGCGCCATGCATGGTCTCGATTGTCTTGGGGCCTATCAGTTTCATGTAGCCGGAGCACACAGCGAGATCGATTGCATGATCGTGCAGAAGGTCTGCAATTGTCTGGTCGGGGTCTGCGGCGTTCTTGGCATTGATAACGGCGGTTTTAAGGCCCAGCTCCTTGGCCCAGTCGAGCGCTTTGCTATCCGGGTTGTTGCTGATCAAAAGAACAGGCGCTGCAAGCAGTACACCGTTTATGCAGGCGGCGGCTATGGCCTTGGCGGCGCTGCCGTTGTGGGAGGCAAGAAAAGCAATTTTCATTTGTGTTTATTACAGCCAGCTTTTGGGGTTTGCAAGCCGATAGCCTTTGGCCGCACGGCCCAACCCGTTGGCCACGCGGTAGACGAAATAAAGAATGGCGGGACCGATGGCCACGAGGCTGGCGGTCAGAAGAAGAGATTTGTTGTCACCGATATATTGCGCTGTTATTGCCGTGAGCGCGGCTTCATCCGGAACCACGCCTTGGTTGATGTCACCCATGGCGGCGTCCAATGCGCTGTTGTCGCCGTTGTTAAACACCCAGAAGCCCGCAAGCAGTGTGCCGATCAGGATAAAGCTGGTGCCAATCCATATTGTGCCGATCAGATAGGTCATGTGGTTGTACAAAAGCCCGTCTTCGCTGTCCTTGTTGCGGTAGACATAGGCCGCAACCAATGTGACGAGCCATAGTGTAACGGATGCGCAAAATGCCCAGCCGTTCGGCACAAACCCCAATACGGTCGATGCGATCAAAAATCCGTACAGCGTGTTGATCGTGTTTTTCTGGTTCGTGTTTTCCATGGTTCTACCTTCTGTGGAACAATTTTTCGATGTCTTTAAGGCTTAAGGATATATAAGTCGGGCGGCCATGGTTGCAGTGGCCGGAATTTTCGGTTTCTTCCATCTGGCGCAGCAGCGCGTTCATCTCTTCGACATTCATGCGCCGTCCGGAACGCACCGATCCGTGGCATGCCATTGTCGAAAGAACGGCGTTCATCTTTTCTTCGAGCAAAATGGAAGTATCCTGGTCTTCGATTTCATCGGCGATGTCGTTGACCAGTTTCACGACATCTATTTTTCCGGTGAGTATAGAAGGGGTAGACCGCACGGCGATAGAGCCCGCGCCAAAAGCTTCTATTTCAAGGCCGAGCCTCCGGAACAAATCGGACTTTTCCAGCACGGCCTGTGCACGCACATCGGAAAGATCGACGATCTCCGGCACCAGCAACCCTTGCGCCGCCACGCCGCCTTCCTGCATCTGCGCCTTGAAACGCTCGTACACAAGCCGTTCGTGGGCTGCGTGCTGGTCTATGATCACCATGCCGTTATCGGTCTGTGCGATAATGTAATTCTCGTGCAATTGCGCGCGTGGCGCGCCAAGCGGATAGGATGTCGTTTCCGGCACGCTTTGCAATTCGGCACGGGCCGATGGCACATGCTCCATCATCATCGGCGCGTAAACCTGCTCGACCTTTTCGGCCAGATTGCCGTAGTGCGTGCGTGATGGATACGCGCTGCGCGAAAGGGGCAAAGCGGGCGAAGCGCCTTGCGGCTTGAAAGATGACAGCGCGTAAGTGGCAATCGTTGTCGATGTCGTCTGCCCGCCGGCAAGCAATGCGTGTTTGAGCGCTGATACGATGGCACCGCGGATCAGCGCGTTGTCACGGAACCGCACTTCGGCCTTTGCCGGATGCACGTTCACATCCACCTCTTCGGGCGGCACGTCGATATAGAGCGCAACGACAGGGTGGCGATCACGGGAAAGAAGATCGGTGTAGGCGGCGCGTACACAGCCCAAAAGCAAACGGTCGCGCACAGGGCGTCCATTCACAAACAGGAACTGATGCTGCGCGCTGCCCTTATCAAAGCTGGGAAGGCCCGCATAGCCCGTAATGGTGACGAATTCGCGTTCGGCATGCACGGGCACGCAATTGTCGCCGAAATCCTTACCCAGCAATGCCGAAAGGCGTGCGTGGCGTATACCGTCAAGTTCACCTTGTTCACCGTTCAGGGACAGCGCGCTTGCACCGTTGTGCGTAAGCTTGAACGTCACCGACGGGTTCGCCATGGCGATGCGGATCATCATTTCCTTGACCGCGCCATATTCCGCACGGTCGGTCTTAAGGAACTTCAATCGCGCGGGCGTTGCGTAGAACAAATCTTTTACTTCAACGGTTGTGCCTTGCGGGTGCGCGGCCGGGAAAGGCTCTTTTTTCTTTCCGCCTTCCAACGTCAGCGCCCAGGCTTCGCTTTCATTCCTGTGTTTCGAGGTAATCGAAAGACGGCTGACTGCGCCGATGGACGGCAGTGCTTCACCGCGGAAACCGAAATGGCGTATGTTTACCAGATCGTCGTCAGGCAGCTTTGACGTCGCATGGCGTTCGACGCAGGCTGACAGTTCCTCACGCGTCATGCCCGATCCATTGTCGCGCACACGAATAAGGCTTTTTCCGCCATCGCGCAGATCGACTTCCACCATGGATGCTCCGGCATCGATGGCGTTCTCGACAATCTCTTTTACCGCAGCGGCCGGTCGTTCGATGACCTCGCCGGCGGCAATCTGGTTCACCAGGTAATCGGGCAGATGGCGTATACGCATGGGCCTAGAATAGCGCATTCACAGACAAAAACGGAAGGGCGCGCAGGCGTTAATCCCCGCATATTTGCATAATTATAATAAGGGGTTAGCGGATGACAGCGCCTTCGGTGAGCGCGTCTTCGAGGTTTGAGCCTGTAAGGTCCGCTCCTGTGAGATCCGCACGGCGCAGGTCGCATCCGCTGAGGTTCGTGTTCGACATATCAACGCCCATCAGGATGGAATCGCGCAGATCGCAATTGCGCAGGATGCAGAATTTAAGCGAGGCGCCCGAAAGATTGACGCGTTGCAGACGCACGCCTTGTCCGTCGGGCGTGTCGAATTTCAAAGGGCCGAATTTCGCGCCTGTAAGATCGGCACGTGCAAGATGCACGCCTTTCAGAGAGCTGCCCCTGAAATCCGCTTCGGTCAAATCGCAATCGCGCAGGTCGCTGTAATCGAGTGTAGCGCTTTGCACGTTGGCTTTTTGCAGGTCGAGTCCCAGCATGGTGGATTTTACAGCGCGTATAGCCGTCATCGGGTATTTGGCAAGATCCTGAATGTCGCGCAGATCGAAACCGGACAAATCCATCTGGCGTCCGTCGCGTCCTGCGGATGCGATCCAGCGCTTGTGGAAGTCGAGCATCTCGGTCAGTGTTTTCGGGCCTTCCTGCAGGCGTTTGCCCATAGCCTCGTCGCGTACCACATTTTCGAGAACGGAATCTTCCAGCTCTACGTTGCGCATGATCGCGCCGGAAAGAATGGTGTTGGAAAGATTGGCGCGTGTAAGGTCCGCGCCCGTAAAATCCGCACGGCTTAAATTCGCACCGTCGAAATTCGCACCGTTCAGGTTCGCGCGGTTCAGGATAACATTGGTCAGGTCCGCGTCGGAAAAATCGGCGGCATTGGCTTTGACTCTTTCCATGCTGGTGTCGGTCAGCTTCGCGCCGGCAAAAATCGTGTTGGCCGATTTGCCCTTGGGGAAGGCGGGCAGCGGTTTATTGACAAGAAGTCCGGCATCGCCGCGTTCCATGATGCGCCCCTCGCGCAGGTCGGCGGAATCGAGGTTCGCGCCGGTCAGGTTTGCACCCGCAAGATGCGCACCGCGGAAATCGGCGCGGCTTAAGACGGCGTTGGTCAGGTCGGCTGCGCGTAGGTCGGCTGAGAAGAACGATGTGCCGATGAACGTTCCGCCCGAAAGATTGCAACGCGCGAAACAAGTACCTGTGAAATCGGCCTGGGAGAGGTCTTTGCCGACCAGTGACAGGCCTTCAAGATTGCCGAACTTGATAACCGCGCGCAGGCCACCGCGACGCCCTTTCAGGAAGGCGTCATGCTTTTCAATGATCTCGTTCAGATCATACTGCGTATAGCGGCGAAACTCATCGGGCGGCGAACCGGTCATGCCGCACAGGATACATGGAATCCTTACGATTTCATATAGTTAAGGAGGCCCTGCGTGGAGCTGTCTAAAGAAGCGGTCTGGCCTTTCTCGATGTTACCGGCCAGTTCCTTTCCTAGCTCCACACCGAACTGGTCAAAGGAGTTTATATTCCATATCACGCCTTGCACGAAAACCTTGTGCTCGTAAAGCGCGATCAGGAGGCCGAGCGTATGTGGATCGAGCACGTCGAACAGCAGGATATTGCTCGGCCGGTTGCCTTCGAAGGTGCGCGCAGGATTGCCGCCTGCCTCGTCGATTGTGCGGCCCTGCATGAGCGCCTGCGCCTGCGCCAGCATATTGTTGAGCAGCAGCGTGTGCTGATTGCCGAGCGGGTTTTGTGCGCGCATCGATCCAATGAAATCACACGGAACGATATCACGGCCCTGATGTATCAATTGGTAGAATGCATGCTGCCCGTTTGTGCCCGGTTCGCCGAACAGAACTGGGCCTGTTTTGTAATCCGTGATCTTCTGGCCGTCGCGGTCGATATTCTTGCCGTTGGATTCCATGTCCATCTGTTGCAGGAACGCCGGAAAACGGTGCAGATACTGATCGTAAGGCAGTATGGCGATAGAGCCGTAATCACAGAAATTTCGGTGCCATATGCCGATCAGCGCCATAAGAACAGGAATGTTCTTGTCCAGCGGCGCGGATTTGAAATGCTCGTCCGCCGCGCGCGCACCCGCCAGAAGTTTTTCGAAATTTTCAAAACCAACGGCGATGCAGATGGAAAGACCAATGGCAGACCACAGGGAGTAACGCCCGCCCACCCAGTCGCGGAATGGGAACATATTTGCTTGTTCTATGCCAAAAGCTTTAACGGCGGCTTCATTGGTCGAAAGCGCACAGAAATGTTTTGCCACCGCATCTTCGCTGCCAAGCTGCGCGATCAGCCATTGCTTGGCGGCCTGCGCGTTGGCCATGGTTTCCTGCGTGGTGAAAGTCTTGCTGGCCACGATGAACAAAGTTTCATCGGCCTTTATCTTTTTCAACGTTTCGGTCAGGTGCGTGCCATCGACATTGGAAACAAAATGCATATCGATATGTGGCGCGGAGAATGGCTTCAACGCCTCGCATACCATATAGGGACCGAGGTCGGAGCCGCCGATACCGATATTGACGATATGGCGGAGCTGCTTGCCTGTATGGCCTCTCCAGGCGCCGGAGCGCACATCGTCCGAAAAGCGTTTCATGCTGGCCAGAACATCATGGATGAATGGAACGATGTTTTCGCCATCGACGGTGATCGTCTCATCTTTCGCAGCTCGCAGGGCGGTGTGCAGAACGGCGCGTCCCTCGCTGGTGTTGATCTTGTCGCCCGCGAACATGCGGTCGCGCCATTGCTCCAGATTGCGCGCCTTTGCAAGCGCTACAAGCTTCTGGATGGTTTCCTGCGTGATGCGATTCTTCGAGTAATCAAAAAGAATGCCCGGCTGCTGAATGCTGAAGGCTTCAAAGCGTTTGGCGTCCTTGGCAAACAGCTCCCGCATGGATACGCCGGACATGGCCTTTGCGTGGCTGGCAAGGTCTGCCCATTCGGAAAGTTGGGGAGGGTTATTGGACATTGGGCAGTTCTTTAACAATTTCAACATCGGACATACCTACAGGTTTGCCGACAAGAACGGTTGTCATCGCTTTTGGTTCCAGAACGCGTTTCGCCACGCGCTGGACGTCGTCCGCGGTCACCGCGCGCATATAATCGGCGAAATGGTCCAGATAATCGATCGGCAGGTCATCGGCGCGAAGGCCCAGAACCATTTCGGCAATATTCTCGGTAGAACTGAGCGCGAGCGGCATCGAACCGATGATAAAGGATTTCGCATCTGCCAGTTCTTTTTCGCTGACCTTGTTCGTCTGCAACGCCGTCATTTGCGCACGAATGATAGAAAGCATTTCGGCCGCGCTGTCGTTCTTCGTCGATGTGGTGATGTTCAGCATGTCTGCATGGCGGTAATCCTGCACACCGGAATAAATGCCATAGGTAAGGCCTTTTTTCTCGCGCGCTTCTTCCATCAGGCGCGATCCGAAACCCGCACCGCCATAAATATAGTTCATCATTTGCAGCGCGTAGTAATCCTTGTCCTTGCGGTCAAAGGCAGGGAGCATCACCTGTACCATGGTTTGCGGGATAGGCTGTTCATACAGAAAAATTTTGCCCGGGTTGGTGGGCTTTGTGTCGGCAATCGTGTTGGCAGGCGCCTTTGCCGGAAGGCTGCCGAAGGCTTTATCGATGGCGGGTCCAAGCGTTTCAGGCTTTATGTCGCCCGCCGCCGCAATAAGCAAGCGGTCGCGCGTCAGGTATGTGTCTTTGAATTTGCGAAGATCTTCCGGCTTTATGCGCGCGAGGCTGAAAAGCGTGCCGCCGCTGTTCTTGCCATAGGGGTGGCCCTCATGCGCCTTATCGTTGATCAGGCGCGCCGCCATCCATTCCGGTTCGGACAGGGCGGACTTGATACGCGTGATATTGCCTGCACGCATTCGGTTCACGGGCTCTTCGTCAAAGCGCGGCTTGTTCAGCGCGAGCGTGAGAAGTTCGAACGCTTTGTCCTGATGACGCGTAAGCGTTTTCAGTTCTCCGCCAAAGGAATCGCGCCCGGCCTTGAACATCAACGTGATGGAATGATCGGCGAGCGCCTTTTGAAAGGCTTGTGAATCCAGTTCTCCCGCGCCTTCATCCATAGTGTTGGAAAGCATGCGGGCAAGACCCTGCAGATTGTCAGGGTCGTTGGCGGAACCGGAATCGAGGAACAGGAACTGCACCGCGACAACCGGAAGGCTGTTGTCCTCTACCACCCACACAGAAAGCCCGCCGGGCGTTTTGATTTCCTTGATGGGCAGGAATTTATCGCAGGACGCGTGGGCCGATATCCCGAAAAAAATCACGAGGCCGAGCAGCGCGATCAGGAAAAGCGCCGCGAGCAGCAGCCATTTGCCGGGTTTCTTATCTTTGAACATTGTTTTTTACCTCCGGCGTTTCACTGGTGGCGGCGTCCGCCGCGCTGGCCTTGCTCTCGGGTTGTTCTGCTTCTTTTTCTTTGGGTAGCAAATAGCCCGTCACCGGCGGGCGTATCCATGGCTTGTCTTCATCAAGATATTTTTTCGCCGCATCCTGAATCTGTTTGGCCGTTACTTTGGCAATATCTGCGGACCAGTTTTCGACATCGGCTACCGTGCTGCCCGTGCTGAGCGCAACGCCGAAGATCATTGCGGGGCCTGTCAGGCTGTCGCGCGCGAACACGGCCTCATCCTGCAGGCGTTGTACCGCTTCCATGATTTCGGCTTCGCTGACACCACCTTCGATTACTTTGGTGATCTCCACGTCTATGGCCTCGCCGAGTTGCTCAGGCGTTGTGCCGTCCATGGGTGTGCCGCCGACGGAGATTGTGCCGTAATCAAGAGCGTTGGCGTTGTAGCTGAAATCAACACCCGTGGCTTTCTTTTGCGCGATCACGATCGATTTGTAGAAACGCGCGGAAGGGCCGCCCGCGAGAATTTCTGCAAGAACCTGAAGGGCAAGGGATTCATCCCTGCTGCGCGCCTCGGTTGGGGCCAGATAAATCTTCTGATAGATGCTCTGGTGAATGCTTTCATCGTGCAGCGATAGAACGGCATCGCCCAGCGCCGGTGGAATTTCGGGGCGTTTGCGGGCGGGCACATTCTTCTTGGCAATCGGACCGAAATATTTCTGCGCGAGGGGTTTCAGCTTGTCCGCTGTGATATCGCCGCTTACAACCAGAACGGCGTTGTTCGGCGCATACCATGTGTCATAGAATGTTTTCACATCCGGCCATTCATAACCTTCTATCTCTGACATCCAGCCGATCACAGGCGTGCCGTACGGGTGGTTGACGAAAAGGCTGCTGTTGATCTGTTCGCCGAAAATAGCGCGCGGGTCGTTGTCCGTGCGCTGGCGGCGTTCTTCGATCACAACCTGTTTTTCCGATGCATAATGGTCGGCAGGCGGATTGAGGTTGACGAGACGGTCTGCCTCCATCTCCATGACGCGGGGAAGATTTTCAACCGCGATGGATTCGAAATACGCTGTGTAGTCCTGTGATGTGAACGCATTGTCCTGACCGCCCAGCATTTTGACGGTTTTCGAAAATTCACCGGGCGCGAGTTTCGCCGTGCCTTTGAACATCAGGTGTTCGAAATAATGCGCCATACCGGAAAGACCGGGCTTTTCATCCGCGGCGCCAACCTTCATCCAGAGCATGCTGGTAACGACGGGTGCGCGGTGATTGGGAATGACGACGACCTGGAGCCCGTTATCGAGCGTGAATTCCTGTGCGCCGAATGTCTGGGCCGCCGCGACATTGGGCATCGCGAGGGCCATCAATAAAAAGAGTAAGGGCCGCTTGATCATGCGGCCCTTTATAGACTTTTTTGGCTGTTACGTCGAGGCTGTTCAGTCGCCTATCTTCGGCGTTTTGCCCGTGGAGATAGGCTTGCCCTCGGCCTTGTTCTGCTTCAAGCGGTTGGTTTCGGCCACCGGATCGACCAGCTCCTTGGCGGGCTCGGCAGGTTCCTGACCAACCATTTTCTTAAGCTTGTCGATGCCGGGGGTTTTTTCTTTGATGATCTCGGCCGTTTCCTTGTCGACTTGCGCGCGTATGGCGGGGGAGGCGTTCGTGGCACCGGTCTTTTGCAACAACACGGCTTCGCCCTGGCTCACGCCGTTTTCGGTCGCGATTTGCTGTTGGGCGGCCTCACCCAGAACGGCGCTACGGGCCATTTCGGTCGCGGAAAGCTCCTGCGGGCGCGGTGCACCCGGGCGCGGTGCCTGAATGGTTGTGAAATCCGGCGGCATTTCCAGAGGCGCGCGCTTGACGACAGCAAACTCGTCCGGCGCTTTCTTGCTGAAATCGAACTGCTCTTTCGTGGCTTCGCATGCGGAGAGGGAAAGGGCCGCGGCGCAGGCGAGGGCAATCGTTACAAACTTGTTCATGCAGGGTTTCCTTCTTGCACGGTCTTATTGCGCTTGGGTTCAAAGAATATCCCATCCAGCACGAGGAGGGCAATCCCCACCACAATCCCGCAATCCGCGACGTTAAAGGCCGGATAATGCCAGCTTCCGATATGAAAATCGAAGAAATCGGCCACCGCGCCAAAACGCAGGCGGTCAATGACGTTGCCGATGGCTCCGCCGATCACAAGCGCCAGAGACGTGGCCTGCAGCCATCCTGTGGCGCGGGTAAGCCAGACCGAGAATACCGCCGTGATAATCAGGGAAAGGCCCACCAGCAGCCATATGCCCGTGCCGTGGAACATGCCAAAGCTGATCCCCTCGTTCCAGACCATGGTGAGGTTGAAGAAGGGGAGGAGTTCGACAGACGTGCCGGCCGGCATACGCTGCGGTGCCTGCATGATCCAGTCGATAAGGTCCAGTTTGATACCTTGCGGCTGCACCGCATCGCGTATCACCATCTCGAGGATCAGCCATTTGCTGATCTGGTCGAGGATAATGATATCGAGCGCGATGGAAAAACCCACGGCCGCTTTCGAGGAACTCAGCTTCCAGTAAGACATGCGTTATGCCGCCTGCTTTTGCTTTTCGTACCAGCGAACGGCCTGCGCGTCACGCAAGGTCAGATCCGGATATTCGGCATCGCTGCCGACTTCGGGCAGAATCTTCCAGCTGCGCACGCATTTGTTGCCTTCCGCCTTGGCGAAAACAACGGCAACGCCTTCTGTCTTTGCATCCTTGAACGCATCGGCCGGGGCATCGCCTTTGGAAACGCTGGCTTGCGATGTGATGCAGACTTCCGCCATGTCGACGCCTTCCAGCGCCTGTGCGTATTCGCCGCTCACATAGATGTGCGGATGTGCTTCGAGGGAAGCGCCGATCACTTTCGCTGCGCGTTGCGGTTCCAGCGCGCCGGACACCACGTTGCGCACGGCAAGGATCTTCTCCCACTTGGCTTCCAGCGCCGCGTTGTGCCATTCGGACGGCGCGGTGGAATATGTTCTCATGTGAATGCTTTCGGCTTCTTCGAACACGCCTTTCGGTCTGTGGTCCCATGCCTCTTCGCACGTGAAGGACAGGAACGGCGCTAAGCGCGTGACAAGGAAGTCGTACAGTTCCGCCATCACCGTACGGCAGGCGCGGCGCTCAAACGAATCCGGCGCGTCGCAATAGAGGCGGTCTTTTCTGATGTCGAAATACAGTGACGACAGATCGGCGTTGCAGAAATTATAAAGGCTCTGGATCACCTGACCGTAATCATAGTCCTCGATATTCCTGCGGATAGATGCGCTGAGGTCTGCCATGCGCGAGAGGATATATTGCTCCAGCTCCGGCATGTTCTTGAACTCGGCTGCGGGAACGCGCTCGTTGCCCGTGAACCCTTCGAGGGCACCCAGCAGGAAGCGCAGCGTGTTGCGGATACGGCGGTACAAATCGCCCGTGTTTTTCAGCGTGTCCTTGCCGATGCGGATATCGTCGGCATAGTTCGATGTCATCGTCCACAGGCGCATGATGTCGGCGCCGTGTTCTTTCATCACGTCGAGCGGGTCAACCACGTTGCCGAGCGATTTCGACATCTTGTAGCCTTTTTCATCAAGCACGAAACCATGGGTCAGCACGTTCTTGTATGGTGCTTTGCCTTTTGTGCCGCACGCTTCGAGCAGGGAAGAGTGAAACCAGCCGCGGTGCTGGTCCGAACCTTCGAGATACAGGTCAGATTGCGTAACAGCCAGCTCTTCGCGGTCATCGACCACGAACACGTGCGTGGAACCGGATTCAAACCACACATCCACAATGTCGAAGATCTGTTCGAAATCATCGACCTTGTAATTGTCACCGAGGAAGTGGCGCGGGTTCTTCGACCACCATGCGTCGGAGCCTTCCTGCTCGAACGTGTCTGTGATGCGTTTCAGAACGGCTTCGTCTTCCAATGGCTCGCCCGTCTTCTTGTTGACGAACAGAGCGATAGGAACGCCCCATGCGCGCTGGCGCGAGATGCACCAGTCAGGGCGTTGTTCGATCATTGCGGTGATGCGGTTCTGGCCTGCGGCCGGATGCCATTTCGTCTGGCGGATCGCTTCGAGCGATACTTCGCGCAGATTGTTGTCATCATCCAGTGCGATAAACCATTGCGGCGTCGTGCGGAAGATCAGCGGGGCCTTGGAACGCCAGCTGTGCGGGTATTCGTGGCGCAAGGATCCTTTGGCAACCAGCGCACCCACTTCATCCATGGCTTTGAGGACGGCAAAGTTTGCTTCGCCCATCTCGCCATTTTCTTTCAGGATTTCCAGTCCTCCAAACATCGGCACATGCTCGCGCATCTTGCCGTCATCCGAAACATTGTCCGGAATGTCGCGCGCACCGAATGTTTTCATGTAGAGGAAATAGTCGTCCTGACCGTGGCTAGGCGCGATGTGTACGAAGCCCGTACCGGAATCATCGGTGACGAAATCGCCCATCAGGCCCGGCACGTCGAAATCATAGCCCTTGCCGTTCAGCGGATGCTTGGCAACCGTGCCTTCAAGGACGGAGCCTTTGAACGCTTCGCCTTCGGACCAGCTTTCGAT
>JAPJRC010000051.1 GCA_030824805.1 Micavibrio sp. | reverse complement strand
GGTAATAATAGCGTGCGATAGCGCAACATCTTCGTTGTCGAGGCCTGCACGTTCCGCGCCAAACAGGTAAGCGACCTTTTGCCCCTTGCTTTCACGCGTACGGGCATCGGTGGCGGCTTCCTTCGCCGTCATCACCGGCTTTACCATGTCGCGCGGACGGGCAGTGGTGGCATAGGTGTAATGGCAATCGGCAAGTGCTTCGGCGGTCGTATTATAAACTTGCACGGGCGGCATTTTTGCTAGCGCACCCGAAGACATGGCATCCGCGCGTTCATTTGGCCATCCATCGCGAGGATTGATGATGCGCAGTTCATCGATGCTGCAATTTAGCATCGCACGTGCAGCGGCACCGATATTTTCCCCCATCTGCGGATTGACGAGGATGATAACGGGTTTCACTTAAGCCGCTTTCTTCAGCAAACGGTCTTTGACTTTTTCAGGACCGAGCAGAGGCAGGAGGACAGGGAGTTCGGGCCCGTGTTCCATGCCTGTCAGCGCAATCCGGATCGGCATGAACAATTCTTTGCCTTTCTTGCCGGTCTTTTCTTTTACCGCATTGATCCACGTGTTGAACGTGGTTTCATTCCAGGGGGCTGGCGGCAGAACATCGGCGGCGGCGGCGGCGAAAGCAGGATCTTCGATCTTGGCGTTCACTGGATTGTGCGTGACATCCCACCAGGATTTGATGTCTTCGAGCTTGGTCAGGTTCGGGCGCACAGCTTTCCAGAAAGACTCATCAACACCTTCCATGCCCATGGCTTTCAGACGCTCATGCACGGCATCAAAAGATGTACCGTGCAGGATTTTCGCGTTGAGGCGATATAGTTCTTCGACATCGAATTTCGGCGTGTTGCGCGAGAATTTGTCAAGGCCGAAACCTTCAATCAGTGGCTCGAGCGATGTGAACGGCTCGATAGGGTCGGAGCTGCCGAGGCGTCCCATCAGGGATACTAGCGCCATCGGTTCCAGACCTTCTTCTTCTTTCACACCTTTGACCGAGAGAGAGCCAAGACGCTTTGAGAGCTTTCCACCTTCGGCGTCGGAGATCAACGGCAGGTGCGCAAAACGCGGCTGATAGATTTTGCCTTCGACCTTTGAAATCGCTTCGAACATCTGGATGTGGCACATAGTGTTCGAAACGTGGTCTTCGCCGCGCACGATGTGTGTGATGTCGGTGTCGTAATCATCGATGACCGAGCAAAGGTGATAAAGCGGGCGTCCGTCTTCGCGAATTACAACTGGGTCGGACATTTCACGGTCTTTAAAGAGAACTTCACCGCGCACAAGATCATCCCAGCGTGTCGCACCGTCGTTCAGCATAAAGCGCCAGTGTGGGCGGCGGCCTTCTTTTTCGAATGCGGCTTTTTGTTCATCCGTAAGTTTGAGCGCGGCACGGTCATAAATTGGCGGTACGCCACGCGAAAGCTGCGTCTTGCGTTTCAGGCCGAGTTCGTCCGCAGTTTCATAGCAAGCATAGATACGGCCATCGGCCTTCAGCTTTTCGATGACGACGTTGTAACGGTCGTTGCGGTCTTTCTGGTTGAAGGTGTCATCCCATGTCAGGCCCATCCACATCATGCCTTCTTTGATGGCGGCTTCGTATTCAGGCAGGGAGCGTTCCGTGTCCGTATCGTCGATACGCAGCAGAAAGTGGCCTTTGTTGGCGCGGCAGAACAACCATGTGACGATGGCTGTGCGGGCGTTGCCAACATGAAGATAGCCGGTAGGGGACGGGGCGAAACGGACGCGGACGGACATTCTCTATTTCCTTAATTTTGGTCTCTATAAATAGACCTTTTGTTATTCTTTTTCAATGCCGAAGCGGTGCCCGTTGGTGATCGGGTAGCGGCGGTCGCGGCCGAAGGCGCGGGTTGTCACCTTAGGCCCCGGTGCGCTTTGGCGGCGTTTGTATTCGGATACATCCAGAAGAGTATGAACCTTTTTGACCGTGGCGGGATCGAACCCCTTTTTAACAAGTTCGGTCTGTCCCAGATCCTGCTCCACAAAACCTTCCAGAATCGCGTCCAGAACGTCATAGGGCGGCAGGCTGTCCTGATCTGTCTGGTTGTCGCGCAGCTCGGCGGTGGGGGCCTTGGTCAGGATGCGTTCCGGTATGACCTTGGAAAGGCTGTTCCGGTATTTGGAAAGTTCATAGACTTTGGTCTTGTAGATGTCTTTCAGGACGTTAAAGCCGCCGCACATGTCGCCATAGAGCGTGGCGTAGCCCACGGCCATTTCGGATTTGTTTCCTGTCGTTAAAACCATCCATCCTGTCTGGTTGGAAAGCGACATAAGCGTTACGCCGCGCGCGCGCGATTGCATGTTTTCATGTGCAAGGCCGGAAAGGTTCGGCAGCATTTTCTCGAATGCTTTCATTGCGGGTTCGATGGAAATGATTTCATAAGAGCAGCCTAGCGCTTTCGAGCATGCTTCGGCGTCCTCAAAGCTTTCCTTGGACGTGAACGGAGAAGGGAGCATAACCGTGCGCACCTTATCCGCCCCGAGCGCGTCGACGGCAATCGCGGCTGAGAGCGCGGAATCTATTCCGCCCGACATGCCGATGATAACGCCTTTGAAATTGTTCTTGTCGATGTAATCTTTCAAACCCAGTTTGAGCACATCGTAAATTTCTGCCTCTTGCGAAGGCTCTTTTGACACTTCGTTTTTAAGAAGACCGACATAGGGCTCGCAGTAGGGGGCCTGAAAGATTTTTTTGCCGTTTGAGTCATAAGCCATGGACCCACCGTCATAAACAAGATCGTCCTGCCCGCCGAGCTGGTTCACATACACAAGGGGAAGGCCGGTCTCTTTTACGCGCGTGGCGATTATTTCCTCGCGCATCTTGTGCTTCTTGTTGCTGTAAGGGCTCCCGTTCGGAGAGAGAATGATCTCTGCGCCTTTTGTTTTAAGCTGCATGCAGGCCGGTTCAAACCATATGTCCTCGCATATGGCGATACCGATTTTATGCCCCTTGAATTCTACCGGATCCGGCAGCGGGCCACTTTCAAACACGCGTTTTTCATCAAACACGCCGTAATTAGGCAAATTGTTTTTAAGAACGATATGCTTGATACGCCCGGCTTCGGCAAGCAAGGCGGCGTTGTAATGCTTGCCGTCTTTTTCCCAAGGCGTTGTGAGAATAAAGGCGGGCGCATCCTGATGATCCGCGATGATCTTCTTCGATTCTTCCATGCATGCCTGCACGAAAGATTTTTTGATAACGAGGTCTTCGGGCGGATAGCCGCAAATTACCAGTTCCGGGAAAACAATAATGTCCGGCTCGTTGCCGATCTGTGCAAGCGTTTCGCGGATCAGAAGGCTGTTGCGGCCAATGTTTCCAAGGGTCGGATTGATCTGCGCAATGGCGATTTTGAGGCCGCCGAGCAACATTACGAACGCGCCGCTTTGAGTTCGTCTGCCACGAGGAAGGCGAGCTCAAGCGCCTGGTTGGCGTTCAAACGCGGATCGCATGCCGTGTGATAACGCGACGACAGATCTTCTTCGGTCACTTCATGTGTACCACCGACGCATTCGGTTACGTTCTGACCGGTCAATTCAAAATGAACACCGCCCGCATGTGTGCCGATTTCACGGTGAACCGCAAAGAAGTCGCGCACTTCAGAAAGGATGTTGTCGAACATGCGTGTTTTGTAGCCTGTGCTGGACACCTGCGTGTTGCCATGCATCGGATCGCACACCCAAGCCACATTCCGTCCTTCTTTCTGAACGGCCTTGACGAGCGGGGTGAGCTTGTCTTTCACCTGACCCGCACCCATGCGTGCAATCAGGGTGAGACGACCGGCTTCGTTGTCCGGATTCATAACATCGATAGAACGCAGAAGAGTGTCCGCATCCAGCGATGGCGGGATTTTCAAACCGATCGGGTTTTTGATGCCGCGGACGAATTCGATCTGCGCCCCGTCATTCTGGTTTGTGCGCGCGCCAATCCACAGGAAGTGAGCGGAGGTGTCGTACCAGTCGCCGGACGTCGAATCCACCCGTGTCATCGCTTGTTCGTAGGGAAGCAGAAGGGCCTCGTGGCATGTGTAGAAATCCGTTTCGCGCATGGCAGGTACTGTTTCCGAGGAAATGCCGCAGGCGCGCATGAAGGCAAGCGATTGGTCGATCTGGTTTGCCATGCGATCAAAACGTTCGCCTAGCGGAGAGTCCTTGATGAAATCGAGGTTCCAGCTATGGATCTTTGCAAGGTCCGCATAACCGCCCTGTGCGAATGCACGCAGAAGGTTCAACGTCGCCGCGGATTGGTTGTAGGCGCGGATCATGCGTTGCGGATCTGGAATGCGGGCCTCTGCCGTAAACTCGTTGGCGTTGATGATATCGCCCCGATAGCTCGGCAGCGTCACGCCGTTCTTGGTTTCGTTCGGCTCAGAACGCGGTTTTGCAAACTGGCCAGCCATGCGGCCCATCTTTACGATCGGCAATTGCCCGCCGAATGTCATGACCACCGCCATCTGAAGCAGAACGCGGAATGTGTCGCGGATTTTGTTCGCACCGAATTCGGCGAAGCTTTCGGCGCAATCGCCGCCCTGAAGAACAAACGCTTTCCCTGCGGCGACATCCGCCAGCTGTGCTTTCAGGCGGCGTGCTTCTCCGGCAAAAACGAGCGGGGGCATACCGGCCATGGTTTTTTCGGCATCGGCAAGGGCTGCTTCATCCGGATAGTCCGGCAGCTGCTTGGCGGGTTTGTTCCGCCATGTGTCGGGGGCCCATGTATCCTGTGCCATTTGTGCCTTTGCCGCCTGTGTCATACGTCTTGTTCCGTCGTTCAAATTATTCAATAAAATAAAGTCATTATCTTTTAAGGCAATCCCTTGGAAAACCGCAAGCTTTCAATAGTGATTTCATCGTTATGGTAATTATTGGAGGGCCTTTGAATCCCAGCGCCTGTGCAACCAGAGCCATTGCCCGAGGTTCTCTCTTATCCAGCCTTCCAGAAGCTTGTTGGCATCGTGCATGATCGCGGCTTCATCTTTGCCATCGGTGTCGAGCGGGGGATAGAAAATTATTTTAAATCGGTTTTTCTGACGGACGATCTGCATCGGCAAAATGGGCGCCTTGTATTTCAATGCCAACTGCGCAGGGGCAGTGCTCGTCATGGCCGGACGACCGAAGAACTCAACAGGAACCCCTTCGTTATATTTCTGGTCGATAAGAATTCCGATATTCCCTTTTTGCTGAATCGCTTTAACCAGTGCGCGTGTGCCTGCCGACGATTTCGGCACATACTGCCCTTGCTTGCCAAAATTGCGGCATTTATCCAGTATTTTTGCGGTGTAGGGATTATTGGGTTCCCTGTAAACGCCCGTGATCGGTCTGTGCAGCCTTTCATTCATGCAAGGGGGGAGCAATTCCCAGTTTGCAAGATGGCCGCCAATAAGAATGAATGGTGTTTCCTTATCTAGTGCTTCAAAATGCTCAATGCCGTAAATATCCGTGCGTTTGTGCAGGATTTTTTCAAGATGGGGATATTCGGCAATAACACGCCCCAGATTATCCCACATGTCCCGCAGGATTTTTTCGTGGTTGGCATCGGGTAAGGATTTTTGGAGATTGCCAAGCGCTTTGCGTGAAGCTGCAAGACGTGGCCCAACCGTGCGACCTATCCAGCCGCCCAAGGCAGAGGCATTGTCCGAACCAATGGCACGAAAAACCGCAAAGGCGATCCATAGAGCAATAGCTTCAAGCAGGTGCGATATTTTTTTCATCGCCCAAGCCTTGCACGGATCAGGTTGCAAACGGCGAGAGGATTGTCAAACACATAGCCGATGTTGAGCGTATGGATATGGTTCCAGTATGCGCCTGGAATGCGCACCAGATCCTTTTGCGTCGTGATCAGCATATCTTCGTTTGCCAGATCGAAAAGCTGTTCGATGTCTTCCGGCGTGTAGGGATAATGGTCTGGAAAAGGTTTGAAGGCTTTTACGTTGAATCCATTTTGCTCAAGCGTGGCTTTAAACTTTTCCGGATGGCCGAGCCCTGCAAACGCCAGATATTTCCGGTTTTTGTCGTTGTCTGACAATATTTGCAGAGAAGTTTTGAATGCGGTTTTGTCTATAGATGCGTCGCCGTTTGTAAATATCACCGCATCTATTTTCTTCAAGGCACAAGCTACCGGCTCACGCAACGGACCTGCGGGCAGCGTAAAGCCATTACCGAATTTGTATTGGGCGTCAACGACGGCAAACGAAATGGTTTTGGCGATGGAATTGTTTTGCAATCCGTCATCCATGATAACGAGGTCTGCACCCATGGCTTCGGCAAGGCGCAATCCCGCCGCGCGGTCTTTTGAAACAATGGTAGAAGCATGCGCGGCGTGCAAAAGCGCCTCGTCACCGACATCCTTATAATTATGCTGCCGCGCATCCACTACAGTTGGGCCCCGCAAAGAGCCGCCGTAACCGCGGGTAAGAATAACGGGATTCACAAAGCCCATTTCCTCGCGCGCCAGCTTGATAAGCACGTGCACGATAGGTGTTTTTCCGCTGCCGCCGACCACAACGCCGCCAACACAAATAACGGGCAGGGTGCTTTGATAGGGTGTCGAAAGCCTTGTTTTGATGCAGTGACCAAAGTTATATAGCCACGAGAACGGTAGAAGTGCATATGCAAGTAAGCCGCGCGTCTGCCAAAGTTTTGGTGTGCTAGGCAACATGCCTGTCCTCCGGCACATTCAGAAAGGGTTTCAACTGTTCCAGCACAACGTCTATCACGTGGGTTTTATGATCCACGAACGCGCCAGCCTTGCTTTGCAGCACCTGCAATTTCGCCGGGTGTGTTAGCAGCTCTTCCAGAATGGAAGTCAGTTCCGTCTCGTCTGCGAGTTCCACCACTGCGGAAAATTCCTGCATGTCGTCGTAGATCTGGCGTTGATATTGGTTGTTGGGGCCGGTTAGAACCGCGCAACCCAACTGCGCCGCCTCGACAGGGTTGTGTCCGCCTCCGCCATCGTCGCTGAACGAGCGGCCGATCATGGCGATCGGGCAAAGCGTGTAAAAAAGCCCGAGTTCGCCAAGCGTGTCGACAATATAGACATCGTCGTCCGATACGGGCAGTGCGTTGTTATGGCCGCGCAGGCGGAATTTTACGCCATTCTCGAAACATGTATCGGCGACCTGTTCGCGGCGTTCCGGATGGCGTGGAACGATTATCGTCAAAAGGTCTGGAATTTTCTCTTTCAATACTTTGTGCGCACGGCATGCAAGCGCTTCTTCGCCGGCATGTGTGCTGGCATATACCCAGCGCGGCCTGTTATCAACGGCAAGGGAAAGCGCCGACAGCGCGCCGGAATCATAAGGCAGGGGTGCGGCGCTGTATTTTATGTTGTCCGTAACTATGACATTCTTTGCGCCGAGAGCACGGTAATGCGCCGCGTCTTTTTCCGTTTGTGCCAGAATGGCCGAAAAACAACCGGTAATATGCTTTGCGAATTCTTTAATTCTGGACCAGTTGGCAAAGGACTTGTCAGAGAGACGGGCATTCACCAGAACAAGGGGGACACTGCGCGTCTTTAACGACGTCAGCATGTTGGGCCATAGTTCGGATTCCATCCAAAGCGCCAGATCAGGTTTCCAGTGATCGAGAAACGAATTCACCCAGTCAGGATTGTCGACAGGCACGAATTGATGAAACGCGGAAACGGGCAGCCGCTTTTCCATGAGTGTTGCCGACGTCAACGTTCCGGTGGTGATGAGAATATTTGCGCCGGGTGCATAGCGCCCGATGGCATCGATAAGAATAAGGGCGGATTGTGCTTCGCCAACGCTCGCGGCGTGTATCCAGATCAAGCGACCTGCGGGCCTTGGGCGTGAAGGTGCGCCCATCCGCTCGCCAATACGGGCGGGATCTTCTTTTCCCCGCTTTTCACGAAGGCGCAGCAGTTGCTTCAAAGCGGGCTTTCCGGCACGCGTGAGCGTTTCATAGACTTTAAGCAGGCCCGACATGGCTGTTTTACGCTAAACCCTTATATTTCTTTCTGTTTCGCGGTATAATGGCTGGGCCAGCCGCTCTTAAAGGTATAGGGCGGTTTTGGCCGAAAGGCAAAGGTATAGATGAGCGATCGGGGCGATCCTACAAAGGCCGCAAGCCGCATCATCCGGGAACGGGCGATGGCTATTCTGCGTGATACCAGATCGCGAATCGATCCCGCCTTGCTGGCTGCGATGAAAGAGCGTTTGTCGCCTCATATGCCACCGGAGCAACAGACAACCAAAAGCGAAGCACCTTTGAAACAGGGGTTGTTCAAGCGTGATTACAAACCTGTGACGCCGCCCGCTGAGCCTCCTAAAGCAGAAGCTCCCTTAATGGATGTTGCCGACGAGAACGGCATGGTTCCGGTGGACAGGCAGAAGATCGCGCAGATTGTTCTGCAATACATGAAGAACCGTGAAGACGGACAAAAACATTAGAAGTCAAAAATCAGGACAAAGAAAAGGCCGCTCAAAGCGGCCTGTTTCATTATGGTGCGGCACCACCGCCAGCTGCCGGCGCAGCGGTTGTACATGTGCCTACGCTCGAAGCGGAACCACGGCGGTACGAACAGCCAGGATTCGTACAGATACCGTCCATATAACGATCACCTTGTGCTGTGCCCGGGCCAAGAATAACCATGACGCCGGTAGGGAGCGCAGGACCGCATGTGGCAGGCTCTACGAGTTCGCGAACAGCGCGGAACGTCTCGCGAAGAGGCTCGCCGTAATCGTAATAACGGTCGTTTGCGCCAAATCCGGTTTCGTTGCGGCTGTCACGATACGCGACTTCCCATGTGCTGCCCGTAATTGGGGTTCCGGAGCACGCGGTGGGGAAGCGGCGTGTGTCGTTGATCGAAGCGTTGGCATAGCCTGCAACATCAGGATAGCCGATGCCGCGCAAGTCGATATAGGGATAGAAGCCGTCCGTGGTTGCAAAATCTTGTGTGTGAATGAAGTTCAAGCACTTCGCCACGCGCCAGACTTCGGCCATCACATCGCACTGATACTGTCCGCCTTGCGCGGGAATCTGGTTCACGATCGGCGTTTGCAGACCGACATATTGTCCGCGACCACCAAGATATGAATGGTTAAAGTTGCTGGTGATATACGTGTCCATCGATCTGCGCACGGCATTGTCCAGCGCGTAATCCATACCGTTCGGGTTACCCCATTGAATAACCTGGCTTCCCGTGAAGTAAGTCGTATGCGTGAAGAGAATACCGACGTTTTGCGCGGCGTGCGCGGCGAAGCTGTCAAAACACGTATAGTTCAGAATACTGTCTGCTTTAAAAATAAGGTTCTGGTTCTGCATGATTTCGCGCTCTGTCTCCAGACGGGCGCGGGTTTCCATGGTTCTCCAGACCTGTGTATCGCAAGTTTGCTGCGCAATGGTCGATTGGGCGCAGGCATCATTGCTGCTCGGCGCGATGATCAACACCGCCGAAAGAACAAGTAGGATCAATATGCTGGTCTTAAGGTTCATGCCCCTGTCTCTTTCCCCTGCACCTATTATCTTACCCAAAATTAACCTCCCTTGGCAAACGATCACTGCCACAGTCCTATGGTTGCCTGATTTCGCAGGTTCCAAGCCCCGAGAGCCCAGGGTTTTGGTAACTACATCCGGCTGTTATACAAAGCGCGTCCTGATACGTGACCTCGCGTGTTATCCGGTCCGCGCCCTCGCGCTGGGTAACGGTCACGCCGGTTGGAATCGGGGCAGCACACTGGCCGCCTTCCGGATAAAGTATCTCGATATATGCATCTATATTGTCCCGCTGGACTTCTTGGTTTCTGGCCAGATCGATCATCGATTGCGTAATACCGCTGTCCGTACAGGCATAGCTGTGCGGGAAGGCGCGTGGATCTTGGCTTATCAAATCTTCGAATCTGTAGAATAAAGGGTCATCCTGTACATTGAAACATTTTGCCATTTGCCATACCCGACTCATCTGGCCGCACTGTGCATTGTATTGTGTAACGCCGTGCGTGTGATCTTCTTCGCTTTCTTCACCGCCGCCGCCTGTTCCAGTGCCGGACATGTTAAGAGGTTCGTTGATTTCTCCGAGCCAGTCATGGTCAAAGTTCGAATTTAAATAGGCCTCGACCGCAGTATCGACAGCGCCGGAAATAGCACCGTCCAGAGATTGTGCGCCCATGTTGACGTTTATGGTTACCGTGCGGCCGATGATATCGATCTGCGCGTTGCTCCAGCGTTGTGATTCGCTGAATATTCCCAGCGTGCGACCGGCGTTCCAGTACATATCTTCAAAGCAGGCATAAGCGAGCACACTGTCTGCTTTGGCGATATAACGCTCGTTCATGAGCATTTCGCGCCGCGTTTGGAGGACGGATTGGTTCACCATTGCCACCCATGTGTCCACCGCACATCCTGTAACTTCATTACCCGTTTGTGTACGGGGAACGACGTCGCTTGTTGTTGGCGGGAATGGGCCCGGTACAATCGGATCCTGCCACGGCTCGGGGAAGTAGTTAGGCGGAGGCAAAGGAGGAGGCGTGCCGCCACCGGTACCGCCTGTTCCTCCGGTACCACCAGTACCACCCGTGCCGCCGGTGCCGCCTGTACCTCCAGTGCCGCCGCCGCCCGTTTGTGGTGTCGGATTTGTTGTCGGATTGTTTGTTGGTGCTGCGCCGCCGCCGCCGCCGGTAATGCCTTTCTGGCGTGCATCCTCGATCAGGCGCTGGCGCACGGCGTTGTCGCAAAGATCCTGGTTTAACGCGGCCACCGGGTCTACATACGTACCGCCCAGCAACACGTTGTAGTGAAGGTGCGGTGCAGTACCCACGCCGGTGTTACCGGTGGTAACGGTGGTGGCGCCGTTGGCAGGGCAGCTGGACAAGTGGGCATATTGTTCGCGCACGACGTTACCGTTTGCGCATGTGCGTCTTACTTCGGCCAGGTTTCCGTAGCCGCGAACCGATCCGCAACTTGTGACAGGCGCGTTCGTTTGTACGGGCGTCGGTGTGCGTGCGCGATAGTCTTGCCCTTTGTGGTTGGAGCTACAACCGGAGCAGGGGCTTGTGCGTCGTCCAAACGAGCTTGTCCGCGTTGGAAGAGGCTCTCTCGAAATAACGATGGATGATGCTTGTGCGTACAGCGCTACGGGGAAGAGCGTAGAAAGGACAATCACCAACATAACGAAGCTTATGTTGGTTTTGACGCTTTTATTTTTGCTTATCCCTCCGACCATCTATCTACTTCCTATGGCTTGCTCGTAGTGGGCGCAGGGCGGGGAAGAATCGTAGAAGATAGGGACGGTTTTGGCGCGTATGAATCTTTTGCCGGGTCGTATACGTAGACAACGGGGCTTTCGTAGTCACCGGTTCTGTCGTTGCGCTGATAGACATTCAACGTCCAGTAACCGTTTACGATATCATCGCCGCGATCAATCATGCCGGCTTTGATAACGCCTAGCGTGTGAACGGTTCTGTCACGCACTTCCAGAATGTAATACGGGCATGTCTGATTCTTTTCGCACAGCGTCAGGCTTTCAGGGATGGAAGGCACCGGCACGGCAATGATTTCATCCATACGGTCGCCGTTGAGGTCTGTCTGCGCGATATCCATAAACGGATTGATGACATCCTCGCGGCCCTTTTCGCTTTCTGTGCCGTTGTACAGGGCACCCATGGCATCCCATGCGATAGAATAGGCGGGATCAAAGCTGGGATCCTGAAAATTTTGATATCTGAGGTTTTTAGGGGGAAGCGGGTTCTGGGCGCAGGACATTGTGGAGCCCATGGCAACGGTCATAAACGCTGTCGCGAAGGCTGTGTTAAACGCCTTTATCATGAAGGTCAGTCCTCTTCCCCAGATGCTATCTGCCTTATCCATCATAAGCTTTTTACCCTCAGGAGTGCAAAAGTTGGTCATTCAGGGCGGAACGCCTGTTCTGCCGGCGTCCATACATAGGATTCATACGCGTAATCGTTGTTCTTTTCATTATAGACCAACAGCTTGCGTACTCCATACAGCTTTTCATTCGATACTCTGATCTTTCCCCCGCGCATTTCCCCGAGAAGGACAATCTGGCCTTCGCTAAGTCCTCCGATGACGATAGCGCAATCCGCGTTTGATATGCACGAAGAAGGGATCTTCTGGAATAATATCCATTCCTCGACACCGTCTCCGTTAAGATCTTTTGCCGCTATACTGTAGGGAACGGAAGGGTCGTAGCGCTTGATCATCTGGAAATAATCCAGCAGTTCCTGCTCGCGGTATCCTTTTATTTTCTCCCGGAAAACGAGAGGGTCCTGTCCTGCCGCAGCAAACGCGGAGGATGCGGCAAGCATCGAAAAAAGAAAGATCATACGAAACATCGCCGTTAGTCTAACAGCGATGGGTAACCTTAAGCAAAAGCTTATGGGAGTTTTTTAACCTTCAAGATCGATGTCGAGGATCGACATGTTGAAATCATAAGAGGTTTCGCCGTCTTCCTCGTTCTTGTAGCAAATGCCGAGGAATTCGCCGTTCAACAGAATCTCGATGGAATCAGAGGCTTGCGCGCGCGGTTTTACACCGATGCCGGGGTTGCCAAAGGTGCGGCGCAGATAATCCTGAACTTTGATCATTTCATCTGGCGAGATTTGCATAGCGGCTCCTGAAAAGGGGTTGGTTCGACAGCTACCTGCTGCGGAGAGTGACCGTAAGGTGCGGACGTGGATAAATCAAGCCCTTTGACAACCCCTGCATAACAGGCGTCGCAAAGAAGCTTTCTGTCTTTAAAAGAATGCGTTGCAATAGGATTCTGGAATGTCACTTTAACAGTGGCGCCTTTGCTTTTGACGAAATCCCATAAATGCGGAATCAGGTCCATATCGCCATGCCAGGCATAGCGATCGCGCATTTCGGTCGTTACCGGCACTTTGCCTTCCACACTCATGATGGAAACGGTGAAGGGCTGGATTGTAATGTCTTTGTTTAAAAACAATTGGAACAGGCTTGATTTGAACGGGAGAACGCTTTCGCCGTTTGAAGAGGTGCCTTCCGGAAAAATGATAATCGGGGAAGGCTGCTTCAGTCTTTCTTCCAGCATCTGGGATTCTTTGGCCGCATCGGCCGGGTTGCGGCTCATGTAAATCGTCTGGCCCATCTTGCCCATGAGCCCGAAAAACGGCCAGCTCTCGATATCCTTCTTGGCGATGAATGTGCCTTCGACCAGACCGCCCAGAACCTGTACGTCGAAATAGGACACATGGTTGCCCAGATAAACGATGTTTTCGCCTTTTGCCGGTTCCCCTTCGAGCAGGACGTTGATGCCGACAAGACGGGTGCAGAAATCATGAAAGGATTTCGGGTAGAGAAGCGCAATGCGCTTGCCCCGTAGTCTTAGAATGGAGAGAACCGTTGTTTGAACGATAATGGTGACCATGCTGGCCAGGAGGAAAATGGCCAACCGCGTGGCACCGAGCAAAGTGCGCATGGCTAGTTTGCGCCCTGTGAGCCATGCGACATACGATCGGCGAATTCATCGTCGGTTGTAATCGCATTGTTTGTGATGCGTTGGTAGTGCTTGAAATATTTGTCCGTCACCAGATGGGTGGGCATGACGATGCAGACATCCGTGGAATTGAACTGATGGTCGACAATCGCGCCGTCGCCCACACTGGCGCCGAGACGCAGATAGCCTTTGATGATAGGCGGTAAAGACAGGAACACCTCTTTGGCATTCAACTGTTCTTTTGGAATTATATTCATATCGACATAACGCTCATCGATGGCGCGCACGCGCAATGCAGGCGGTGCCAGATGATAATGGTAGAGATACGAAAGCTGGTGGGCGAGGGTTGATACATCCGTGCCTTCCAGACAGGCGCAACCGAACATCAGTCCGATTTTATACTCCGCCACATAATGCGCTATGCCGCCCCAAAGTTTTTGCAGGACAAGGCGCGTGCGGTAGGGGGATAAAACACAGGAGCGCCCGAGTTCCAGAACTTCGGTTCCCGCGCTGAGCAGGGGCTTGATATTGAACTCGGCATCGCTGTAAAACTTGCCGATTTTCTCTGCGCCTTCGCGGCGCATCACCCGATATGTGCCGACAATCTGTTCGCCCGCAGGAAGATTTTCATCCACGACGACCAGATGGTCCATTACGGAATCGTATTCATCGAAATCCATGCGTCGCGTCGACATCTCTTCGCTGGGCACGGCGTTTTGTTCCTCGTAGAACACTTTGTAGCGCAGGCGCTGCGCGGCCTCTATCTCTGCCGCATTCTTTGCTAGGCGGACGGAAACTTTGTCTTCGAGTAGTGTGAGAGAACTGTTTGTCATGTCGGTCACAAATTTTGTAGCAAACCCGTGTTGGAATTTATAGAAAAAAAGCAGCCAAACCCATGTATTATACGGGCATGAGTCCAACATCTTCCAAACCCATCGGTGTCCTGTTTGTCTGTACGGGAAATATATGCCGCTCGCCAACCGCCGAAGCCGTCTTCCGCCATCAGGTTGAAGAAGCGGGGTTGGAAGCGCATTTCCGGATCGATTCTGCCGGCACCCATGGCTACCATATTGGTGATCCGCCGGATCCCAGATCGATCGCCACGGCGCTTGCGCGCGGTGTGGATATGCGGAGCCTGCGTGCGCGAAAGGTTTCTGCCAATGATTTCAAAGAGTTTGATCATATTTTCGCTATGGATGGGGGGCATTTTTCGCACCTCCGAACCATGGCCGATCAGGACGGACGCCTCGCCATGTATTTAACCGCTGAAGATCATATCGATGTGCCGGACCCCTATTATGGGGGGCAGAAAGATTTTGATCTCGTATACAGGCTGATAGAGGAAGAGACTGCGCGTCTGCTCAAACGGTTGATTTCACAGTATAGTCTAAAGCCATAAAGAGCCGTATTTTTGTAATATTATTTTAAAAATGATGGCGAAACCCACGATTTCTGCCTAAACTTGTAAAAAACACAGCTTTTACATATTTTTTTCAAAAGTTGTATTGACATGCGTGGTCGCTTATGGAATATATACACCATCGGAACCCACACAGTCCGTAGCAATAGAGTTAGAGGTTATACTCCCCACATACAGTTAACCTCCTTCGTATCAAAAAGCTCTCCCCACACAGGAGAGCTTTTTTCTTTGTCCGTGGTTCGTTGCGGCTTTGCCGCTTCGTTGGTATAAGGCAAGTGCGCGTCTCCGTAGCTCAGATGGATAGAGCACAGAATTCCTAATTCTGGGGCCATGGGTTCGAATCCCGTCGGGGACGCCACTCTCAGGTTTTTTATTGAGCCGAAGGCGTAGATTGTGTGGCAGCCGGGGCAAGATCTTTTACATCCTGCATAAATTGCGCCGCTGCATTCGGA